>CAZITQ010000009.1:0-80390 GCA_964542165.1 uncultured Rickettsiales bacterium | reverse complement strand
GGCGACGACGACACCACCGGCGACGACGACAGCACCGGCGACGACGACACCACCGTCGCCCCCTACACCTGCGCCGACTTCTGCGCCATGGAGCAGGAGATCTGCGTCGACTGGACGGGCAGCGGCTACACCTGCGAGGACTTCTGCCTCACCTGCATGAACGCCGCCGACCTCGCCTGTCTCGAGGCCTGCCCCCAGGATCCCCTCCTCGACGGATGCGCCTGCGTCTGGTCCTGCCTCTCGATCTACATCCCGCCCCCGACGCCCTGATCAGGCGGCGCGGGAGCCCGCCCGCGGCGCCTCACGTATTCCGACCCGGTCGGGGACCTCGTCGGGGCCGATGCCCTCCGAGACCTTCCGCTGCCGCAGCCGTGCGGCGTGCAGCATCGGTCGCCACAGGGCCCGTGTCCAGCGTCGACGGATCGCCCAGGGCCACAATCGGTTGGCATGCTTGTACAGGTAGGAGCCCGCCAGATAGGAGGGCAGGTCCGAGGTCCGTGTGGGCCGCCGCCGAAGGATCGACCGGTGGGAGAACAGCCGCTGGTAACACCAGCGGTACCCCTCCTCCAGCTGCCGGGGCGTCATGCCTGCCGGCCGGAAGACCGCGTGGGCCGTGTCGTAGAGGTCCCACTCCCGGTGGAACAGCCGGCCCTCGGCCTCCAGGCGCCGGAAGAGGGGGGTCCCGGGGTAGGGGGTCAGGATGTGGAAGGTGGCGCAGGCCAGCCTCGCGCGCTCGATCCACTCCACCGTCCGGCGGAACACCTCCGGACCGTCGTGGTCGAAGCCGAACACGAAGCTGCCGTTGACCTGGATCCGGTGGCGGTGGAACACCTCGACACCGCGGGCGTAGGCCTCCGGGCGGGGGCAGCGCTTGCCGGCCTCGTCCAGGTTGGCCGCCTCCAGGGTCTCCAGCCCGATGAACACCCCGTTGCAGCCGGCCCGGGCCATCTCCCGGACCAGGGAGGCATCATCGGCCACGTCCAGCGTGACCGCGGCGGACCAGATCGTGCGCAGCGGCCGCAGCGCGCGGCAGAGATCGCGCAGGTACGCCCGATCCGAGCCCAGGTTGTTGTCCACGAACACCGCGTAGGGCTCGTCCATCGCAGCGATCTCCGCGACCACCTGGCCCACGTCCTTGCGCTGGTAGGGCATGCGCAGGCCCTGGGTGGACAGGTGGCAGAATCCGCAGCGGTTGTGACACCCGCGGGTCGCGGTGAGGCTGGCGGTGGTCAGGAAGTCCCGGCGGGGGAGGATCGAACGCCGGGGCGGCGGCTCCTCGCGGAAGGGGCGGTGAAAACTCCCCTCGTACCGGGGCTTCAGTTCTCCGCGCTCGGCGTCGCGCAGGATCCGGGGCCACAGCTGGACCCCCTCGCCCACCGCAATGGCGTCCGCGTGGGCGGAGACCTCGTCGGGACACGCCATCACGTGGGGCCCTCCCATCACGACTCGAGCGCCCCGATCCCGGTACCACCGCCCCAGCTCGTATGCCCGTCGAGCGAACGTCAGGTGAACCGTCAGACCCACCACCGCGGGGAAGGGCTCTGCCGGCGGCGGCCCCTGCAGCAGGTTCTCGTCCCACATCCGCACCTCCCACCCGGGCGGCGTGGCACCGGCGATGGAGGTCAGCGCCAGCGAGGGCGTGAGCACGTGCTTGGCGAAGCTCCCGCAGGGATCCTTGCGGTAAAAAGGGCTGATCAGCAGGGCGTGCCGCGGCGTGGGCGGCGGCGTCTCCCGCGATCCATCCAGGGGGGGAGCTTCGCGCATGCTGGTGGGGAAGTAGGGCTCGTATGACGGGGTGGCGAACACGGCATCCTCCTGGGCTCGGGGGCGTCCGTAGCGACGCCATGTTCCCGTTGTAGTGGAGGAATGCGGCGCCGCGGCTCACGGCCCGCGGAGGGGGGGAGGGGAATCGGTGCAGAAAGGATGCAGTGTGGGCCGCGCGGCCCGTGCGCTAGCAGCTACCGAAGTACTCGTAGTTGATCTCGATCAGCTCCCCGTCATCGGGCACGTAGGCCGGATCGAAGACCACCGCGTTGAGCGCGGCGTCGTAGGACCACCCACCGATCGCCTGGACGTGGTTCACGTAGACCTCGATGGTGTTGGGGATCGCCTGGTAGGTCAGGGTGAAGGTGTCCGCCAGGTTGACCGTGATCCAGGCCAGGTTGGACAGCGCGGTCGACCAGTCGTTGTCGCAGATGCTGGCCAGCACACCGCCGGTGGAGTTGGCCACGTCCACGTAGCCCGTCCCCGGATAGGCGACCCCTCCCTGCCCGCTGCAGCTCTGGGCGCTGTACCCGTCGGTGCCGCAGATGGCCGAGAGGATCACGTGGTCCGGGTTGGCCTTCATCGCCTGGTAGGAACTCAGGTACGAGCTCCAGCTCCCGCTCTGGTCTTCCTCGTCGGACACGTAGACCACCCGCAGGCCGGCGTCGTCCCGCCAGAAGTTCTGGTTCGGGGCCTGGTTGTTGCGGGCCCATACCAGGGCGTCGTAGCCGTACTTGAGGCCCATCTCGGTCCAGCTGCCGTTGGTGCCCACGGCGCAGTTCTGGGCGAAGATCTGGGCCCCGTTGGGGGTGGTCGGGTAGATGACCGAGTAGCCGCCGGTGAATCCGGCGTTGTCGGTGGTCACCGTGGCCAGGTGGTAGTCCACGCCGGCGCCGTTGATGATGGAGTAGAAGTAGCTGAAGTCGTCGCCCAGCTTGCCCTGCTCCTCCTCCATCGAGCAGGAGTTGTCCACCACCCACAACACGTCGGACCAGTTGTTGCCCTGCTGGACGTACACGTCCTGGTAGGCGCCGCCCGAGTCCCCGTCGCCGTCCTGGTCGGCCACGGCGTAGGGGTCGTAGGGGTCGTCGCTGTTGACGGTCAGGGCGCCGGAGAACGAGATGACGTCGTCGGGGATGAAGCTGACGGTGACGTTGATCTCGCTGCCGGGCGCCAGCTCCGTTCCGTTGTTCACGTAGGAGTCCAGGTCGGTGGCCGAGAGCGTCATCGTCGACCCGGGGGTCGTGTTGTAGGTGTAGCCGTACAGGGCCAGCGGCGCGCTACCCACGCTCTTGACGGCCACGTCCAGGGTCTCCTCGCAGCCGGCCATGGTGACGCCGAAGTAGTGGTAGGGCGGATCGAGCTCGATCAGCGGCGTGGCGCCGTAGCCCAGCAGGTCCACCGAGACGTTCGCCTCGTCCGGGTCGTTGCTGGCGATGTCCACCATGCCGTTGAACATCTGCTCAGCGTGGGGTTCGAACGTGACCTCCATCTGCACCGAGGAGCCCGGCACCAGGGTCGATCCCTCGGGGTTGGAGGTGATCGTGAAGGACTGGTTGCCGATCAGGTTGCAGCTGTACAGATCCAGATCGTCGGTGCCGACGTTGGAGATGGTCACCCACTCGGAGACCGCGGTGTAGACCTTGACGTCGCCGAAGTCCACGGACCAGGGGTCCACGTCGATGTCGGGCGCGGGCGCCGGGGCGTCCATGGACAGGTAGACGATGGGCTCGTCGGGATCGTTGCTGGGGATCTCGATCTGGCCGTTGTCCGCCATGTTGTCCGACTGGGTGTACTGGACCGATAGCGTGGTGTACTCCCCGGGCGCCAGGACCATCCCCGACGGGTCGTTGAGCATCACGAACTCCGACGAGCCGATCTGGATCAGGGTGCCGAGCTCCAGGTCGGCCACGCCCAGGTTCCAGATGTCGGCGCTCATGGTCTCGGAGTCGCCGGCCGCCAGGGTGCCGAACAGCAGCGCCGTGGGGACCAGGTCGATGTCCGGGGCGGGCAGCAGCTCTCCGGTGAGCGGGATCTGGATCTCGGGGGTGTCGGGGTCGTTGCTGATCACCACCAGCACGCCGGCGTCCGGGGCATCGTCCGATGGGGTGTAGGCCACGTCCACGGTGGCCGAGGAGCTCGGGGGCAGCACGATGGGCGCCGGGTTGTTCTGAATCGAGAAGTCGGGGGAGGTACCCACGGACAGGGCGACGCCCGAGACCTCCAGGTCGCCGGTGCCGACGCTGGTCAGGGTGACCGTCATCACCGACGTGCCGCCGGTGGGGACCGCGCCGTAGTCCAGGCTCGACGGGGACCAGGCGATGGCCGGGACCGGCTCGGGGACCACGTCCACGGCGTAGACCGGGACCTCCACGGTGGGCTCGTCGGGATCGTCACTCTCGATCAGGATGACGTCCTCGGCGGGCCCCAGGTCGTCCGGGGAGAAGCCCACCGCCAGCTCCGTGAGGTTGTCGGGGGTCAGCTCGCCGCTGAAGTCCTCCACCGAGAACGCACCGTTGCCGTCCTGCAGCGTGACCGACGACACGGTGAGGGTGCCGCCCCCCACGTTGTGAACGGCCAGGAGCTGCTCGCCCTCCACGCCGATCACCACCGTCCCGAAGTTGATCTCCTCGGGAGCGACGTAGATGTCCGGCGCCAGGGGATTGAGCTGGCTCTCGTTGCAGCCCATACCGACGACCAGGATGGCCGCCAGCAGACCCGCTCCACCGAATGCTCGAGATGCGAAAATCCGTGTCATGGACACACCCTAGTCCTTTTTGGGCCCCACAACAGTGTACGCGGGCGCGAGCGCGCTTTGATGAACCCCATGGAGAACAACGCGTACACCGGGTTGTGGATCTCTCCTGTCGACGGAGTCTACAGCGCCTTGACAAGGCCCGCCACTGCTGTCTCGTGCGCGGGGTGCGTGCGCTCGCTCGCAAGGGAAGAGCGGAAACCCGGGCCGGGGTTTCGTTTCGCCCGCTCCCGGGGCGCTCGACTGGGCTAGAATGTCGCGCATGTGGTGGCCCAGCGTGATCGTAGGAATCGTACTCCTGGCCCTCGGGGGCTGCTCCGGGAGCGTGGACGCGCAGTCGCCGGCGAGCGCGCCCGGGGAGGTGGCCAACTTCTCGTGGGTCGTCGAGGGGAAGCTCGCGGGCATGGCCCGGCTGGGGGTCCACCAGCCGCTGGAGGACGATCTGGCGGCCCTGCAGACCCACGGGATCTCGCTGCTGGTCTCCCTCACCGAGGAGTCGACCCCCGCCTCGACCGCCGCGAACTACGGCATCGAGGTGCTTCACCTGCCCGTGCAGGACTTCACCCCCCCGACCCAGGACCAGCTGTTCGCATTCGCGGCCAAGGGCCGGGAGAGCCTGGACTCCGGTCACGCGGTCGGTGTGCACTGCGGAGCGGGACTCGGTCGCACCGGCACCGTCCTGGCGACCTACTTCGTGACCGAGGGCATGACGGCCACCGAAGCGATTGCAGAGGTCCGCAAGCTGCGCCCCGGGAGCATCGAGACCCCCGAGCAGGAGCAGGCGGTCCACACCTTCCAGGCACGCTGGCGCGCCGTCGCCTCCCCCATCCCCCCACCCGAGGACGCCCCATGAGACTGGATCGCGGTCTGCGCATAGCCCTGCTCTTTGCCCTGCTCCTCGGCTGCAACGACGAGGACGAGGGCGTGATCGTCGGCGGCACCGGCTGCGGCGCCACGCCCACCCCCATCGACGACGACGATTCGGCCGGTGACGATGACACCACGTCGGGCGACGACGACGACACCACGTCGGACGACGACGACTCCACCTCGGACGACGACGACGACACCACGGCATCGGACGACGACGACGACGACACCACGTCGCCGCCGGTGGATTGCGAGAACATCCCCGACGGCCCCTTCGCCTTCAACGTGATGTACGGCCCCCGGGCCACCGAGGATCTGGCGTTCGATGACCTGGGCAACCTGATCGGTGCCGACAACGGAAACCTGTTCAAGTCGACCTACACGGATGCACCCCAGCTGTGGGTGCCTGGCAGCGGGCACTTCCTGGCCGGGCTGCGGGCGGTCCCCTCCGGCGATATCGTCTACTCCGACGTGAGCGACGGCACCCTGTACAAGGTGACGCCCGACGGGGTGCGCAGCCCCCTGCTGTCCGGCTTCAACTACGGCAACGGGATCGAGGTGGACCTGGACGGCTTCGTCTACGTGGCCGAGCAGTCCGGGGGGCGGGTGCGCAAGGTCGACTCGACCACCGGCGACTTCGAGGTGGTGGCCCAGGGGCTGAACAACCCCAACGGCGTGGCCTTCAGTCCCGACTACCGCACCCTGTACATCGGCAGCTTCGGCGGCGGGACGATCCACGCCCTGGAATTCGACGAGCACGGCAACCCGGGCGACCTGACGGTGTTCGCGGCCGACGTCGGCAACGGGCAGCTGGACGGCATGGCGGTGGACGCCTGCGGCAACGTCTACGTCTGCGAGTACATCGCCGCCCGGGTCTGGCGCTTCACGCCCGACGGCGACGGTCACCCCGTCATCCTGCTGGGTAGCGAGACCACCTGGATCCCCAACATGCAGTGGGGATCGGGCATCGGCGGCTGGGATCCCATGTCCCTGTACGTGCTCGACATCAGCGCGAACAAGCTCTACGAGGTGCCCGTCGGCGTCCCCGACAAGCCCCGGGCCTACCCCTGATCCCGAGGAGGAGACCATGCGTTACGCGATCCCGGGGCTCCTGGCCCTCGCCCTGGCCCTCTCGGGCTGTCCCCAGGACGACGACGACGACGCGACCGGTGACGACGACACCACCGCGGACGACGACGACGACGACGTCACCGGCGACGACGACGACACCACGGCGCCCGAGCTGCGCGGGCCCTGCGCCCTGGCCGAGCGTGTGGGCTACTTCCAGGTACAGCACGAGCTGGACTACTCGGCCATCAGCGGCGATGTCAGCGACGGGGTGGTCCCGATCACGATCCTCGAGGAGGTCATGACCGAGGGGGCCTGCCGGCTGATGCGCCGCAACAACCCCTTCTGCGATCCCCCCTGCCAGCCGGGCACGACCTGCGATTTCGACGGCTCCTGCATCCCCTATCCGACCTCCCACGACGTGGGCACGGTGACCATCGAGGGGCTCGAGGTACCGGTGAGCATGGAGTTCCCAGCGTACTTCAACACCACCCTGCCCCATCCGCCCTTTGCCCCCGGGGATCCGATCCGTCTCGCCGCGGCCGGCGCGGACTTCTCCGCGTTCACGGCCTACGGGTACGGCGTGAGTCCGATGACCACCGACGACGAGGCCTGGATCGTCCGCGAGGACGAGCCGCTGCTGGTGCAGTGGACGGCGGGGGATCCGGCGCCCGTCCAGGTGCAGCTGCGCTTCAACATCGACCAGCACGGGAATTCGCCGGTCGAGCTCGTCTGCGACCTGGACGACACGGGTTCGTACGAGGTCCCCTCGGACCTGATCCAGGCCCTGCTCGCCTACGGTGTGTCCGGCTTCGCCAGCGGCAACCTCTACCGACGGACGGTGGACTCGGTGGAGCATGACGCGGGCTGCGTCGAGTTCCTGGTGTTCTCCCACGTGATGGGCAATTTGCAGGTCGAGGGGCACATCCCCTGCGACGACCCGGACGACTGCCCCGAGGGTATGGAGTGCGATTACGCCACCAACACCTGCATCTGAGCACGCCGATCTCGAGACGAAATTCGCCTGTGTACGCTGGTTTGCGGGCTCCGAGCCGGCTTGACAACACGCGAAGGCGCTCGATACATTCAACGTCCTGAGTCGCCATCCCCAGGGGGAACAGAGCGGCTCTACACGAGGGAACCTAGACCCGATGAAGGCCCAGCTGAAGTTCCTCAACGGCGAGCGGGAGGGTGTGACCTACTCCCTGCGCGAGGGGCGCACGGTCGTTGGACGCCAGGTCGGTGACATCACCCTGGCGGACAAGGAAGTCTCCTCGATCCACGCCATCGTGAGCTACGAGCGCAACGCCTGGTACATCATGGACCTGGGCTCCACCAACGGGGTATGGGTCAATGAACAGCTCCAGCCGGAGGCCAAGCTCCAGGACGGGACCGAGATCCGCCTGGGGCAGAGCCGGTTGCTGTTCTGCCTGGACGACGCGCCTGGGACCGCCACCGAGCCGACCCTCGGCTCGACCCCCGAGGGGGCCGGGCCCGAGCCGGTCGTCGGCCTCGATCCCGAGTTCCCCGGAGCCACCGACAAGACCATGGAGCTGTCCGGTGTCGCCGAGGAAGCCGCGGCGGCCATGGCCACCGAGAGCCCCGAGTTCGCCGGAGGACCCCAGGAGGGCGCCGCCGAGCAGCGGGGGCTCAGCCCGTTCGAGATCGTCCTGGAGGTGGCCGAAGGTGCCGACAGGGGTCTGGTCTACCGCTTCAACAGCGAGACCATCCTGCTGGGGCGCCTGAACACGGACCTGGTGGTCCGCGATAGCGACGTCAGCCGCCGCCACGCGATCATCGAGGTGTTCGAGGACGATCTGGTCTACGTGCGTGACCTGGGGTCGACCAACGGTACCTTCGTCAACGGCCAGCGCGTCTCCACGGTGAAGCTCAGCCCGGGCGACCAGCTCAAGCTGGGTCGCTGCACGCTCGCGTACGACTACCGCATCCTCTGATCCCCCACCCGCGGAGTGCTAGCCGCCCTCCACCGCGCGCCGGTGGGTGGCCCACCAGTCTTTCCAGGCCGTGATCTCCCCCGGCGTGGTCGTGCGTCCGTTGCCGAAGCGAGCGGTGGGGCTGGCTCCGCTGGCCTCCTCCAGGGCCTTGATGGTGGTGGCGCGGAGCAGCTCGTCGCTGTCGTCCAGGACGCCGACCAGCGCCTCGAGGGCCGTCTCTCCGCCGGTCCGACCCAGCGCGATGACGATGTGCCCCCGCACCGGCAGCGACCGCCCCCGGTGGAAGCTGTCCGGATTGCCCAGGGAACGCGCCAGGGGCACGCTGGAGGCCTGGTGACCGATGTGGGCCAGCCCGTCCGCGGCCGTACAGCGCACCTCCATGGACGGGTCGAAGAGCGCCTCCTCCAGGGCCAGGCGGGCATCGTCGTCGGCCAGCAGCGACAGCGCCGAGGCCGCGGCGATCCGCACCATGAAGGTCTGGTCGCCGATGCCCTGCATCAGGGCCTCCTTCGCGGCCTTCCCGCCCATGTGCCCCAGGGCCCGGGCGGCGACCCAGCGCCGGTGATCCGTGTCGTCGGGGTCCTCGTAGATCGCGATGAGCTCCGGGGTGGCCGACGCACCCAGCCGGACCAGGTCCGTGAACGCCCGCATGGCCACGTCCTCGGGGACACCGGGGGTCGCGATCTGGTTCAGCAGCGTCTCCACCTCGCTCTGCTCGACGACCACCGTCTCGAGGTCGGTGGGGATCGGTTCCTCGGTACCCGCGGCGGCCACGGGTAGGAGGAGCGAAGCCGCGAACGCCCAAAAACGCATTGATTTCAGCATGTTAACGCAATCCTCCGGCAACGGAAGGGTAGGGGACACCCTCGAACTCTGTCAAGGGACCTTCGATCGGCTACGATCGCGGCTCCCTCGGGTGGACGCACCTGGGGGCGGGAGGAACGATGGACGGAGACACGCGCAGAGCCTACGAGCGGTTCGAGCAGGCCTTCGATCGGTGGCAGCGGGAGGTGCTGGATCCGATCCAGGAGCGGCGCCCACCCCGCCGCGAGACCTTCCAGGTGCCCTCCGGCATCGAGGTCCCGGTGCTGCACGGACCCCCCGCGGGGGTGGGGGAGTACGAGGCCTCCCTGGGTTTCCCGGGTGAGTTCCCCTTCACGCGAGGTGTGCGTCCCAACATGTACCGCGGGCGATTGTGGACCATGCGCCAGTACTCCGGCTTCGGCAGCGCCCGCGAGACCAACCGCCGCAACCGCTACCTTCTGGACCAGGGACAGACCGGGCTCTCGGTGGCCTTCGACCTGCCGACCCAGATGGGCCGGGACTCGGACGACGAGATGGCCGCGGGTGAGGTGGGACGCGTGGGGGTCGCCATCGACACCCTCGACGACATGAAGGTCCTCTCCGATCGGATCCCGCTGGACCGGGTGTCCACGTCGATGACCATCAACTCCACCGCGGCGATCCTGTTGTCGCTGTACATCCTGACCGCCGAGGGCCAGGGTGTGGCCCGGGGCGCCCTCCGCGGCACCGTCCAGAACGACATCCTCAAGGAGTACATCGCCCGCGGGACCTACATCTACCCCCCGCGGGCCTCCATGAGGCTGGTCACCGACCTGATGGCGTTCTGCCACCGGGAGGTCCCGAGCTGGAACACCATCTCCATCAGCGGCTACCACATCCGCGAGGCGGGCTCGACCGCCGTTCAGGAGGTGGCGTTCACCCTCGCGGACGGCCTGGCCTACATCGAGGCCGCCCGGGCGGCTGGCCTCGACGTGGACGACTTCGCCCCCCGCCTCAGCTTCTTCTTCAACGCCCACAACAACTTCCTCGAGGAGATCGCCAAGTTTCGCGCGGCGAGGCGGCTCTGGGCCCGACTCGTCAAGGAGCGCTTCGGCGCCAAGAACCCCAAGTCGATGATGCTGCGTTTCCATACCCAGACCGCGGGCTGCACCCTGACCGCGCAGCAGCCCGACAACAACGTGGTCCGGGTGACCCTGCAGGCCCTCTCCGCGGTGCTGGGGGGCACCCAGAGTCTGCACACCAACAGCCGGGACGAGGCCCTGGCGTTGCCCACCGAGCAAAGCGTGCGGATCGCCCTGCGGACCCAGCAGATCATCGCCGGTGAGAGCGGCGTCGCCGAGGTGGTCGACCCCCTGGGGGGCTCGTACACGGTCGAAGCCCTGACCGACGAGATCCAGCGTGGCGCCGAGGAGTACATCGAGCGGATCGACAGCCTGGGCGGCATGATCCCGGCCATCGAGCGCGGGTACGTCCAGCGGGAGATCCAGGACGCCGCATACCGCGAGCAGGCGGCCACCGACTCGGGGGACCGGGAGGTCGTCGGGGTCAACGTGCACAAGGTGGCAGAGGAGGTCACCCCGCCCCTGTTGCGGGTCGATCCGGCCATCGAACGAGAGCAGGTCGAGCGCACGCGGGCGTACCGCAAGGCTCGATCGGAGCGGGAGGTCGCCGGAGCGCTGGACCGGGTCCGCCGGACCGCTGAGGGTACCGACAACCTGCTGCCGACCATCCTCGCGGCCCTCGGCGCGGGCGCGACCCTGGGCGAGGTCTCCGGAGCCATGCGCGACGTGTTCGGCGTGCACAGCGAGGTCGTCGTCCTCTAGGGCGCCCGGTGCGTTGACCATCCCCACCGTCCGCTACGACGCCACGGCCCGGGAGATGATCCGCCGTGGCGGGGCCCGGGTCTCCGACCTCCACGTCCACAGCTCGGCCTCCGACGGTCTGACCGCCCCTGCGGAGCTGGTCCGCATCGCCCGTGAGCGCAGGTTGCAGATCGCCGTGGCGGATCACAACGTCATCGATGGAGCGCTCGAGGCCTGGGACGCCGCGGGGGAGGAGGGATTCGAGCGGATCGTGCCTGCCATCGAGGTGACCACCCGCGAGCGCGTCCACCTGCTGGTGTACTTCCGCGAGCCGGACGACCTCCGCGGATTCTTCGAGGAGGTGCTCCTTCCCGTGAGGCACCCCCGGGCGCAGCCGACCACCCCGATGAACATCTCGGTCCGCGACCTGCTCCGGGCGGCCAGCCGCTGGGACAGCCTCACCTCCGCGGCCCACCCCTACGCGGTCGTCTTCAACGGGGTGATGTCCGCCCGCGCCCGCTATGGACTCACCGAGGAGGATCTCTTCCGGCTCACGGCCGTCGAGGTGGTCAACGGCGCCGAGAACGCCGGCAACAACGCCCGGGCCCTGCGCCTCGCCCGGAGGCTGGGCAAGGCCGCCACCGCGGGCAGCGACGCCCACATGAGCAGCGAGGTGGGTGCGGTGCTGCTGGCGACTCCGGTGGACGAGGATCTCTTCCTGGCCATCCGGAGGCGTCAGGCGGTGGTGATCGACGGGACCCGGGGGCGGCTGCTGACCCTGCTGGGGCACTCGGCCAAGATCCCGTTCCACGCAAGGCGACCGATCAAGCGGGTGCGGGACGTGGCCATGGAAGTCCGCGCGGGGGAGGTCCGCTGGCCGTGGAAGCGCCGCGATCCGGGGGAGTGATCAGCTACCTGCGGTGTCCCCGTCTGCCTCCTGCTTGGGTTCCACCCAGCGCACGAGCCAGATCCCGATCTCGTACAGCAGCATGAGGGGCAGTCCGAGCGAGATCTGGGTGACCACGTCCGGCGGTGTGATCAGCGAGGCGAGCACGAAGGCCCCGATGAGCGCGAAGGGTCGCAGGGTGCGCAGACGTTTGTGGCGAACGAGCCCGGCCTTGCCCAGGAACATCATCGCCAGGGGCAGCTCGAACACGAGCCCGAAGGCCAGCAGGAGTCGGGTGGCGAACGCCAGGTACTCGCCGATGGTGAGCATCGGCGTGATCGAGGCCTCCGGATCCTCGCCGTAGTGGAGGAAGAACTCGCAGGCCCAGGGGAGCACGGCCACGTAGCAGAAGGCGGCGCCGCCGAAGAACAGCAGCGTCGACAGCAGCACGAAGGGCAGCACCATCCGGCGCTCTTTCTTGTACAGCCCCGGCGCCACGAACTGCCAGGCCTGGTAGAAGAGCACCGGACTGGCCAGGAACACCGAGGTCAGCAGAGCGACCTTGAGGTAGGTGATGAAGGCCTCGGGCAACCGTGTGTAGACGAACGACGCGTTCTCGGGCAGGTGGTTCACCGCCGGGGCGATCAGCAGCTGGAACAGGCGGGGGGAGAACGCCACCGAGGCCAGCAGGCAGATCGCGTACGCGATGAGCGCCCGGATCAACCGCGTGCGCAGCTCCTCGAGGTGCTGCAGCAAAGGCATGCGATAGGCGGAGACCTCGTCCTCGGTCTCCCCGATCCCCGGGGCCTCGGGTCCCTCCGTCGTCATGGGCTCGGATCGCCCCCATCATCGGCTCGTCCGGTGTCCCCCAGCGGAACCTCTGCGGCCGGCGCAGGGTCCCCGTCCCGAGGTTCGTCCGCGGGCGACGACGGCGGCGCATCCGGGTTCTCGGTCTCCCGCACGCGGGCACCGCCGACCGGGGTGTCCGGGGGAGGGGGCGGGGGGCGCGACTCTCGATAGGGATCCCGGGACGGATCGGCCCGGCGTTGTCGAGCCTCCTCCAGGTACAGCGCGGTCTTGAGCTCGTCCGTGGCCCGGCGAACCTCGCCCATCACGCGACCGAAGGTCCGCGCGGCCTGGGGCAGTCGCTTGGGACCCAGGAAGACGAGGAGGAGCAGGAAGACGATCGCCAGCTCACCGAAACCGATGCCGGGCATGTCTGTAGATAGCGTCACCCGCGCGGGTTTGGCAAGCGAGGCGACGCTTTGCCGCGGCCGGCGGGTCGGCGTACCCTGATCTCAGATGACGCTCCGGATGCTCCCGACCGTGCTCGCCGCCGCCCTCATGCTGGGCGCGGGGTGCGCCGTGAAGCCGCCCCTGAGATACGTGGCTCCGGACGGCACCCTCCACGACGTGGTCGTCGAGCCGCAGCGCACGCGACAGCGCCCACCGGCAGCCCACACCGGCCCGCAGGCCGACGCCCCCGAGGCACCGCGCCCGCCGGTGGCGGCCCAACCCGCGGACGAGGCGCGTTCCCACTACTCCACGGCCGTGGGGTTGCAGGCCGCCTGCCGGTTCGGCGAGGCGATGTCCCACCTGCGCGGCTATCTGGAGGTCGCGCCCGACGGAGAGCTGGCGGGGCGCGCGATGGTCCGGATGGCGGAGATCTATCGGGAACCGGCGTTCATCGGCAACGACGAGGAGCGGGCGCGGGCCCTGCTGGCCGAGGTGGTGGCCCGGTTCCCCGGGTCCACCGCGGCGACCCTGGCCTGCGAGATGGCCCCCGACCTCTGCCCCCCCTGAATCGGCCTCCCCCCAGCCACCCCGCGGTCAGCCCTTGGCCGGGAGCAGGCCCGCCTCACGCAGGAGGGTGTCCGTGGTCTCCTCGTCGTACCCGAGCAGGATCTCGCCGTCGATCTCCAGGACCGGCACCCCGCGGGCGAACGGGGCCTTGCGGTTCAGCTCCTCCCGCCCGGCGGGATCCCGCTCCACGTCCACCTCGCGGTACGCGACTCCGACCCGGGTGAGGTGGGCCGTGGCCTGACGGCAATAGGGACACCAGGAGGTGACGAACACCGAGACCCTCGGCTCCTGACCGGTCTTCGCGGCCTCGTCGCTGGCCGGTGCCGGGGCCTCGCCGTCGCCCGCCACGCCCACGCCTCCGGGGAGCGGCCAGCGGTCGGGGTAGCCCAGCTGGGCGTACTTGCGCCCGGCGGCGAAGCGGCGTTCTCGGGCGATGGCCTGGCTCCAGGCCCGGGCCTGGCGATAGTCGGCGCTCCACAGCGGGACGCGATCCAGCGCGGCCTGGACATCGTGGTAGCCGTCGTCTCCGAGCCCGGTGGTCGGCTCGGCTTGCAGGACCGCAGCCTCGCGCTCGAGGGCGATGCCGAGCCAGTCCTCGCCCCCGTGGTCGATCCGGTACAGGCCCAGGCCAGCGGTCGCGACCAGGGTGGTGACGCAGAGCGTGCCGAGTGTCCTCGCGATCATGTCTTCACTCTATGCTCCCCCCCGGGGGGTGCAACCGTGGGATGGGGCGTCCGCGCCGAGCTGGGACCGTTCACCCGCTCACCACCTGATTCCTGCCGCCCTCCTTGGCGGCGTACAGGGCCTGGTCGGCCCGTTCCACCAGCTCGGCGGGCTCGCCCCCCTCGCCGGAGGTCGCCACCCCCAGGCTCATGGTGACCCTGAACGGGATGGTGTTGCTCCCTTCCACGTGAACGAAGGTCTCGGCCGCCAGCGCCTCCCGGAGGCGTTCGGCCAGGTTCACCGCGCCCTCGTGGGAGGTGTTCTCCAGCAGGACCGTGAATTCCTCCCCCCCGTAGCGGGCGGCCATGTCCACGGTGTCGCGGACCGATCCGGCCAGGAGCTCGGCCAGCTTCTGCAGGACCTGGTCCCCCACGGGGTGCCCGTAGGTATCGTTGACGCTCTTGAAGTGATCCACGTCGAGCATCAGCAGCGACACGGGCGTTCCGAAGCGGTCGGACCGCTGGAGCATCTCTTCGAGCTTGTCCACGAAGGACCGGCGGTTGGGCAGGCCGGTGAGGCCGTCGGTGGCGGCCTGGGTGCGGCTCTCCTCCAGGAGGCGGATGTTCAGGATGTGGGCCGCGGCCTGGTAGACGAGCATGCCGATCCGTTCCCGCTCGTCCTCGCCGAAGGGCCGGGCGCCACGCCGGGCGAGGACCAGGGCGCCGATGGCGGTGCGCTCGCTGCCCTCGGAGGCTGGGCGAATCAGCGGGACCACCATCAGCTCGGAGAGCCCCCGGACGGGCCCGTGGGCCTCGCCGAACAGGGCCGGCTGCCGCCGGTCCGATTCTCCCAGCGAGCGGGTGATGATCTGGTCGTAGCGGATGCACTGGGCCACGAGGCTCGTCGTGGAGTCGAAGGGGAAGGAGACCCCGGTGGGATCGCGGTCGAAGCCGTACGCCGCCACCACCGCGGGCATCGCTTCGCGGTCCAGCATCACCAATGCGCCCGCCTGGCCGTCCACCAGGTCCTGGGACTGGGAGACCAGGGTGCGGGACAGGTCCTCCAGGCTACCCTGCTCCGCCAGGGCCTGGCTGGAGGCGTGGAGCACTCGCTGTTCGCTGGACCCCCGCCGGTAGGCGGTCAGGTCGGCGAGCTGATCCAGCAGCGACAGCAGGAGGGGGACGACGCCTTCGACGATGGCCCGATCCCGGGCGCCCAGCTGTTGGGGTTGTGCCGCGTCGAGCACCAGCACACCCCAGAGCTGCTCCTCCATCAACAGGGGGACCACCAGCAGGCTGCCCACCGGGGTCTCGTCCGTCACGTAGACGAGGCCCGAGTAGGGCTGCTTGACCGAATCCATCATCAGGGGCTGGCCGGTCTTGAGCACCACACCGAACACCCCCTCGCGGGCCTGCAGGGAGCGGGCGACCTCCCCCGGATCCGCGCTGTGGGCCGCCAGGTGCAGGTCGCCCCCCTCCGCCGCCGGGCGGTACGCCAGGCAACGGTCGGCGCCGGTGCCGTTGACCAGGGTGCGACAGATCTCCCACAGCCACTGCTGGACCCGCTCTCCCAGCACCTCCAGCTCCGCCTCCTCCTCGGCCCGGGTGAAGCTGGCCTGGCGCACCTGCTTCTGGCGGCGCGCGGTGTCCTGGCCCAGGTTCCGTGCGGCGTGCTCGATGGCGTCGAGTCGTGCCCGGGCTTCGCTGGCGTGGGAGGTCGCGCGCTTCAGCGTGCTCGACGGCACGAATCCGAAGGCCAGCAGCCCCAGGAGCGTGGTCAGCAGGCCGAATACCCCGCCCGCCACCGCTCCGACGAAGTACGAGACGACGAGCGCGAACGCGGCGATGCCGATCGCCGGCGCGATCCGACGGGCACCGAAGAGCAGCCCCAGGGCACAGGCCGTCGCGTACAGCAGGACGACCATCGGCGAGCGGGTACCCTGGGCCCCCTGCAGCAGGGCCGTGGTGACCAGCAGCAGGTCGGTGCCCAGCAGCAGCTGATCCAGGCGACCGGTGACCACGGGCCGGCCGGCGGCGATGGACCACACCGCGCGGATGACGGGCGGGAGGAGGAGGATCAGCGAGTAGGGGGCCAGCACGGGGGGCTCGCTGGCGTAGATCGCAAACTGCCCGCCGGTGACTGCGGCGAAGAGCGCTGCGGTGCACAGCGGTCCCACGAGGGAGGGGACCAGATGCTGTACGCTGAGGGGTAGCCTCGCGGTCAACGCGCTCCCGGCCCCGCGCCGTTCCCGGCCCCGGGCTCTCCGGGCGGGGGAGGGGAGTTCTCGGGGAAGGCGAACACGATCTCGTCCTGGTCCCCCCGGACCATGTACATCTCCTCGCGGATCGTGTCCTCGATCACCCCCGGGTCGTCACTCAGCTCCCGCACCTGCTCTTGCAACGCCGCGTTACTCGAACGTAGCGCCTCGATCTCGTCGTTCAGATCCGCCATCTGCAGCCGCAGTTCATGGTTCGCCATCAGCCCCTGCTCGCCGAAGAACGCGATGCAGAACACCACCGCCAGGCCCGCGATGGGCAGCAGGGTGCGGGCGAGCTGCCACATCCACGGCCCGACGGCCGGTCCGTTGGAGCTCGTCTGAGTGGAACCTAGCGACATCGCAGCGTTTTTCTCGACTCGGCTCCGCAAGTTTATCCGGGGAACGTCCACTCGTAAAGGAACGCGCGAGCGCACACGACAGAGGCTGGCGAGCGCCCCGGGTCAGGGCCCCGGCGACGCGTCCAGCAGCGGACGCCGGAGCCGGCTGCCCTCCGTCGCCACCGCCAAACGGTACAACCCCACCCGCTTGGCCCAGTCCATCACCTGCACGACCTGGCCGTGCTCCACGGCCTTGTCGGCCTTGATGATCACCACGGTCTCCGGATCGGTGCGGACCGTACGCTTGAGCTCCGAGCGCAGGGCTTGCTCGTCCACCGGCACCTCGTCCACGTACAACCCGCCGCCTTCGGTGATCTCGATCACCAGTTCGCCCCCCTCGCGGATGAACTCCTGGGTGTCCGAATGGGGCAGGTCGACCTTGATCCCCCCGGGCTCGTGGATGAAGGTGGTCGAGACCATGAAGAAGATCAACAGCAGGAACACCACGTCGATCAGCGGCGTGAGGTCCAGCAGGTCGAATGGCTTTCGGCGGCCGCCGAACTTCACTCGTCCTCCGGCGCCTTGAGCAGGTCCAGCATCTCGAGGCCGATCTCCTCCATCTGCATGATCAGCCGCTCCGCACGGGACTCTACGTAGGCGTGGGCCAGGTGCGCGGGGATCGCGACCAGCAGCCCGGCGAAGGTGGTGTACAGGGCGGTCCCGATCCCCCCGGCGAGCGCGCCTGCGTTGCCCACCCCGAACTCCTCGATGGCCGCGAACACGTCGATCATGCCCCAGACGGTGCCAAAGAGGCCCATCAGGGGAGCCACCCGCGAGACGACGGCGATGGCCGTGGTCCAGCGGAGCAACTCCCTGGCCTCGAAGCGACCGATCTCCTGGAGGTGCTCCTTGACCACACTCCGCGGCCGACCGAAGGACCGCAGCCCCACCATCAGGACGCGGGCCATGGGGCTGTCATCGGTCTTGCACAGGGTCAGCGCCTCGGGGATCTCCTCCCGGGCCACCAGATCCTTGACCCGGATGATGAACCCTCGGGGGATCACCTTGGCGCGCTGCAGCGCCCACAGGCGCTCCAGGAACACCGCCAGCGCGAACACGCTCAGCGCCAGGATCGCCAGGACGATCCAGGTGCCGGGGCTACTCCAACTCCAGGCCGACAGAAACGAGTCCACGATGTGCGACCATCCCTCGCATACGCGCTTTCGGCGCGCCGCTACGCTACGGCCCCTCCCGCCCCCACGTCAAGAAACGCCGGGGGACGGGCATCCATTCCCCGGAGGACCTACAGGTTTGTGCGGGGGGACCGATAACCCCATCGGGACCTGCCTGCGTCGGCGGGTCCCATGAGACACGATCACCTGGCATCGACTTCGCTTGTTCAACCGTGCGAAGGGAGCATGGGCGAGATGACACGAGGACGCAGGACGGCGCGGGCGCGGGCATGGCGAGTGCTCTTCCCCGCGCTGTGCGTGGTCGTCATCGCGGCGAGCCAGCCCTCGCTGCACGTCGATTACGTCCTCACCCAGGCGGTCTACCAGGTGAGCATGCTCCTGGGGCGGGTCCCGGTGGACCAGGTGCTGGCGAGCGGAGAACTCACCCCCAGGCGGCAGCAGCGACTGGAGCTGGCCGACGAGATCCGGAGGTTCTCGCTCGAGGAGGTCGGCCTCGCGCCGTTGATGAGCTACACCGAGGTCGCGGTGGACTTCGATCGCAGGATGTACAACGTCATGGCCTGCGAACCGGATCGATTCCAGGCCGCCGGACGCTGGTTCCCCATCGTGGGTTCGATCCCCTACATCGGCTACTTCCGTCGCGCGGACACCCAGCGAGAGGTCCGGCGGCTGCGCTCGTCGGGGTACGACGTGTACGCCCGGCGGGTGGGCGCCTACTCCACCCTCGGCTGGTTCGACGATCCGATCCTGCCCGGGATGCTGGACTGGCACGAGGTCCGGCTGGCCGACACGCTGATCCACGAATCCGCCCACGCCACGCTCTTCCTCGGCGGCCAGATGCGGTTCAACGAGTCGTACGCCCGCTTCGTGGGCAATCGGGGTGCGGAGGCGTTCATGGAGACCCGACGCCAGGTCTCGCCGGACGAATTCCGCTACGCCGAGGAGTCCCGCCACGACCGGGGGCTCGTGCGCAGGGCGATGCACGAGCTCTTCTTGGATCTGGACGCCCTGTACCGGGAAGGCCGGCCGGGGCCGGAGGTCCGGCTGCGCAAGGCCGAGATCATCGCGGATGCGCGCCGGCGGTACGAGGCGCTCCCCTTCCTCCGGGAGGGCACACGGACGTATTTCGAGCGGGTGGAGGTGAACAACGCCACCCTGCTGAGCTATCGCACGTACAACAGCGGCGACGCTGGGTTCCGCGTCGTCTACGACCAATGTGGTGAAGAACTGCGCTGCTTCGTCGAGGAGATGCAGACGGTGGAGGATGCGGACGTGGACGCCTTCACCTGGCTGGCGGAGCGAACCGGGATCGAAGAAACGACCCTCCGTGGGGGTCAAAGCTAGAGAAGGGTACCTGCGCGGGGAGTGGCCCCCAAGGACGGGTGGCATGCGGGTTGCAGGACTTGTAATTGGGCCTTAGGCATTGCTGAGGATCGGACATGGCAGCAGGACGCTACAGGGATGGCGCGAGAGTCCTCAACCGGTATCTGAAGGGCATGGGTGCCATCGCCCTGCTCAGCCGGGAGGACGAGGTGCGCCTCGCGAGCACCATGATAGACGGGACCCCGGCGGAGGCCGAGCGGGCCAAGGCGGACTTGATCAAGGCCAACCTCCGTCTGGTGGTCAGCATCGCCCGCCAGTACAGCTACCGTGGGATGCCCCTGGGTGACCTGATCCAGGAGGGCAACATGGGGCTCATCCGTGCGGTCGAGAAGTTCGACCACACCAAGGGCTTCAAGTTCAGCACCTACGCCTCGTGGTGGATCCGTCAGTCGATCATCCGGGCCATCGAGAGCCAGATCCGGACGATCCGGATCCCGATCTACAAGCTCGAGATCGTCAACAAGGTCCAGCAGACCGCCAAGAAGTTGAGCCAGGAGCTGGGACGGGATCCCACGTCCGAGGAGATCGCCGAGTGGCTGGGGGAGCCGGTGGATAAGGTGGAGGAGATCTACCGGCTGGCCAAGGAGCCCATGAGCCTGGACCAGACCGTGGGCGACGACTCGGACGCGACCATCGCCGAGTTCATCCCCAATCCCAACGCCGAGCTGCCCTCGGACCACCTGGAGTCCATGGCCCTCCGCCGGAGCATCAAGGAGGCCCTCGGCAGCCTGACCGAGCGCGAGGAGAAGGTGATCCGGATGCGCTACGGTATCGACGAGCGCACCCACTACTCCCTCGAGGAGATCGGCAACGTCTTCAACCTGACGCGGGAGCGCATCCGGCAGATCGAGATCAAGGCGCTCAAGAAGCTGCGCCACGTGAAGCGGAGCCGCGCCCTGTCGACCTTCGTCGACGTGCACTGACTCGATACTTATTTCATAGTGCTCTGAACGGAAGTCAGACCTGTCAGGGCTGGATCGCCACGTCTCCGAAGGAATAGGGGGGCAGGAGCAGGTTCAGCAGCGGCATGTAATCGTACTGTAACTGGAAGCTCTCGTAGTACACGAGAGGATCGTGGTCGTACATCACGTCGGTCACGTCGCCGGTCTCGATGTTGGCCACCACCACCCCGTTGGACATGGTGATCGCCAGGAAGGGATCGAGGATGTTCTCCATGTCGATCACCACATCGAGGTAGATGCCGTTGGCCACGTAGAGAAGCTCGTCGTAGCGGACATCCACTCCGGTCTGGATCCCGAAGGGCAGGAACCAGCTCTGACCGATGATCGCCTCACCGGTGTGCAGGGCGTCCACGGTCACCATGCCGCCGAAGCTGAGCTGGCTGAAGCCCTCCGCCAGGTCCACCCAGGCGTCGATGTCCAGGGGATCGTTGGCGATGTCCTCGAAGGCCCCGGCCAGGTTGGTGAAGTTCTCGTCGAAGCTGGAGATGTAGGTGGACGTGTCGGGGGCGATGGCCAGGTCGAACGGGAACGCCGCGTGCTCGTCGATGGGCACACAGACCCCGTCGCCCAGGAGGTTGCCCGGGGGCACCAGCGCCAGGTCGACCACGGTCACGCAGGTGTTGCCCACGTCGAGCAGCGGCGGGATGGCGCCCTCGCCTGCCCCGCTGAGCACATAGGCGAACTGCCCGTCGTCGGTGATCTGCACGTCCTGGATCCCGGCGCCCGCCGCGACCGTGTGTTCGATCAGGGTGGCACCCGCGAAGCTCACCTCGTAGAAGCGGATCGAGTCGTCGAAGGTGCCCAGCACCACACCCAGGGTGCCGTCGGGGGTCATCTCCAGGTCCGTGGCAGCGAGATCGCTGCCCAGGTCGTAGTTGACCCGCTGGATCGCGAACGGCGCGTAGGGATCGGACAGATCCACCACCGTCATCCCGGCCGCATCTCCGATCAGGGCGATGTCCACGGCGGTCGCGATGTCGAACAGTGGCCCGATCCCGATGTCGGTGGTCACGTTGGTGATCACCGGCGCGAAGTCCGCGGTGAGGTCCACGAAGGTCAGGGTGGGGGAGAGGTTCAGATCGTAGCGGCCGTCACCGATGATGGCCGTGGCGCCGTCACCGCTGATCTTGACCAGCGTGGCGTTCTCCACGATCAGGTCCTGGGCCTCGGCGGTGTAGTCCAGGCCCTCGCCGAACGACAGGAAGTTCACCCTGTGGTGGAAGGCATCCGTGGAGACCGAATAGCGCTTGACCCACACGAGCTCGGCGGTGTCCCCCCCGTCGTCCTCGGGGAAGTCGATCTCCACCACCTGCTGCCCGGAGCGGCTCTTGGGGGGGACGCGGACCCGGATCTCCGCGGAGTCGACGAATGCCAGCTGCGTGGCCGCCGGTCCCCCGAAGGTCACCTCCGGCAGGTTCGCCTCGCGGAATTCGGAGCCGATCAGGGAGACCCACTCGCCGATCACCGCCACCCCGTCCACCGAGACGTCGATCTCGTCCACGTTGGGGAGGGGGTGCATCACGGTCAGCAGGCCCTCGGCGTCGTCCTCGTCGCCGTCGTCGGTGATCACGGTCAGCGAAACGGTGAACTCGCCCACCTCGGTGTATGTGTGGTCCACGAAGTAGAGCTCGGTGGTCTCGGTCGTCCCGTCCCCGAAATCCCACAGGAACTCGACGATCTCGCAGTCGGCGTAGTAGGCCTGAATACCGTGCTCGTCCACGCTGATGCCCGCGTCCAGCTGAACGGTCTGACCCACGTACATCTCGGCCTGGTCGGCCTCGAAAGCCGCGTCGAGTTCGCCCGGCGGGTCTTCCCACAGGCCGTCCGCGCTGTCGTCGTCATCGGGGTCGGGGCAGCCGGTGCACAGGCACATCGCCAACAGTACGACCGCGGGGATCCAATATGGGCGCCAAACACTATGCATGAGTCTCCTCCGGGCGATGGGCGGAGACTATCACGCCCCCCCTGGGACCCGCCGCAAAAGTTTCTTTTGAACTCAAAACGACTTCGCCGGTCTACCCTGGTAGGTTAGAGCGCACCCACGTGGGATCGCGGGCGCGGGAGTGGGCCCCTCGACGGGGCGGAAGACAACGTAGGAGCTGCAGCGGCGACCAAGATGGATCTCACCCCATATATAGAGCATAAACGGGACGGGCTTCGTCTCGACGACGAGGCCTGGTCCGCGTTGATCCCTGCCATCGCGGCGGGGGAGGTCGGCGAGGCGCAGATCGGCGCCTGGTTGATGGCCGTGTACCTGCAGGGGCTCGACACCGCCGAGCGCGCCGCCTACACCCGCGAGATGATCGCCACGGGCATCCAGCTCGACTGGAGCCACCTGGACGTCCCGGTGGCGGACAAACATTCCACCGGGGGGGTCGGGGACAAGGTGTCCCTGATCTGGGCCCCGCTGGTCGCAGCCGCCGGGATTGCGGTGCCGATGATCTCGGGGCGCGGGCTGGGCCACACCGGTGGCACGCTGGACAAGCTGGAGGCCATCCCGGGGTACACGGTGGCCCTGGCGCCCGATCGAATCCGCCAGGTGATCGACGCGGCGGGCTGCGTGATCTGCGGCCAGACCGCCACCATGGTCCCTGCGGACCGCGTCCTCTACGACCGCCGGAACCTGACCGGCACCGTGGGTACGGTGGACCACATCGCGCCGAGCATCATGAGCAAGAAGCTGTCCGAGGGCCTCGACCGCCTGGTCCTGGACGTCAAGGTGGGCCGGGGCGCGTTCATGAAGACCCTGGACGACGCCCGTGAGCTGGCCCAGGTGATGGTGGATCTGGGAGCCGCGGTGGGTTGCCGGACCGCGGCGGTCATCAGCACCATGGACCGTCCCCTGGGGCGGATGATCGGCCACGCGGCCGAGGTGAGGGAGTCGCTGGACCTGCTGGAGGGGGGCGGACCCGCCGACACCCGGGAGCTGGTCCTGGCTCTGGCGGACGAGGTGGTCGACGGCGACGACTTGGCCGCCGTGCTCGAGGGCGGGGAGCCGCGAGAGCGCTTCGCGCGCATGGTGCACGCCCAGGGAGGCCGCCTCGACGAGCTGGTCTGGCCGCCGAGGCTCTCCATCGCGGAGGTGACCAGTCCGCGGGAGGGCCTGGTCGTGGGCCAGGATGCCCTCACCGTGGGCCGGGCCCTGGCGGACCTGGGGGGTGCGAGAACCGATGAAGACCCGGATCCCGACGTGGCGGTCGAGCTGCTGTGCAAGCCCGGCGAGCGCGTGTCGCGGGGGCAACCCTGGGCCCATCTGTGGCACCGGGACGGACGGGGACTGGAGCGGGCGCAGGCCCGAATGGCCACCGCCCTCACCGTCGATCCCGACGGCACCGAGGGACCTGGCCCCCTGATCCACGAGCGAGTGGAGGAGAACCGATGAACGAAGCCGACATGGTGGTGGAGATCGCAGACGCGCTCCTGGAGCGGGCACCCGGCCTGGCGGACTGCCGGGTCGGCGTGGTCCTGGGCAGTGGTCTCGGGAGCTTCGCCGATGCGCTGGAGGACACCCAGGTCGTGGCCTACGAGGAGGTGGAGCACCTCCCGAGGACCGGCGTGCCGGGGCACCGGGGGTGCCTCGTGGTCGGCACCTTCGAGGGCCGACGAATCGCCGTGCTCCAGGGCCGGGTGCACCTCTACGAGGGCCATGGCGCCCACGTGGTCGTGCGGGCGGTGCGGTCGCTGGCGAAGGTCGGTATCACCAACCTGATCCTGACCAACGCCGCGGGCGCCATCCGGGGCGGCCTCTCCATCGGCGATCTGGTGCTGCTGACGGACCACATCAACCTCAGCGGGGCCAACCCGATGGTGGGGATCACCGACGACCGCCTCGGCCAGCGCTTCATCGACACCTCGGATCTGTACAGCGCCGATCTGCGCAAGGTGCTCAAAGAGGTCTGCGACGAGGAGGGCGTGGGGCTCCGGGAGGGGGTCTACGCGACCCTGCTGGGACCCAGCTACGAGACCCCGGCCGAGATCCGGATGTTCGGGGCCCAGGGTGTCGACCTGGTGGGGATGTCCACCGTCCTGGAGGCCATCGCCGCCCATGCGATGGGCGTGCGGGTGACGGGCCTGAGTTTCGTGACCAACATCGCCGCCGGACTCGGGGATGGAACCCTCAGCCACGGGGAGGTGACCGAGGCCGCCAACGCGGTCGAGCGCGAACTGAGTCGCACGCTGGGCATCCTGGTGCGGACGCTGCACGACCGAGGACAGGCGACATCATGAATCGGACCTGGGAGTACATCACCGACGACGAGGCGTTGCTCGCCGCCGTGGAGCGGATGCGGGGGGAGACCGTCGTCGGGGTGGACACCGAATCCGATTCCTTCTTCCACTACCAGGAGAAGGTCTGCCTGATCCAGATCACCGCCGGGGACCGGGATCTGATCGTCGACCCGCTGAGCATCGAGGATCTGTCCCCGCTGGGTCCCGTATTCGCCGATCCGGGGGTACACAAGATCCTGCACGGCGCCGACTACGATATCGCGTCGCTCAAGCGGGACTACGACTTCCAGATCGCGCCGGTGTTCGACACGATGATCGCGGCCCAGGCTCTGGGCTACCAGCGCTACTCCCTGGCCGACCTGGTGGCCCATTTCTTCGACGTCAAGCTCGACAAGAAGTACCAGCGCCAGGACTGGTCCAAGCGACCGCTGCGGGAGGAGCACCTGGAGTACGCGCGCCTGGACAGCCACTTCCTGCCCGAGCTGTTCGACCTGCTGCGCGAGGAGATCCGCGCCGCCGGCCGCGGCGCCCAGGTGGACGAGGAGTGTCGCCTGGTGGAACAACGGGAGCGGCCGGTCCCCACCTTCGATCCCAACGACTTCCTCCGTATCAAGGGCGCGGGCAAGCTCGACGACCGGGGCAAGCGCGTCCTGCGGGCGCTGTACGTCATGCGGGACCGCATGGCGCGCGAGCGGGACAGGCCCCACTTCAAGGTGATCGGCAACGACGCCCTGCTGCGGGTGGCGGCGGATCCGCCCAAGAGCATGGAGGGCCTCGAGAAGCGACTGGGCAAGAAGCACCACGTGGTCCGACGACACGCCCAGGTCGTGGTCGAAGCCTGCCGCGAGGGCCTGGCGGACCGAAGCGCAGTGCCCCGTTCCCGGCATGATCCCAGGGCGCTGCGCAGGCTCAGCGGACCCGACGAGACCCGCCACTTCGACGTGCTGCGCAGCTGGCGCAATCGGCTCGCCAAGGAGAGGGGCGTCGAGGCCGGCGTGATGATGAGCAACGCTGTGCTGCACTCCATCGCCGCCGCCCACGTGAAGAAGGTCGAGGATCTCGATCGGATCGATCTGATGCGGAACTGGCAGCGGGACGAATTCGGCGAGGCGATCGTGGAGCTGCTCAGCTCCGACGCGGCCCGGTCGACGGGCTGATCTACCGAACGGCCACGCAGTCGATCTCCACCCGGACACCCCGGGGCAACGCCGCGGCCTGGATCGCCGCCCGCGCCGGCGGCGGATCCCCGAAGAAGGTCCCATAGACCTCGTTCATCGCAGCGAACTCGCCCATGTCCGCCAGGTAGACCGTGGTCTTGACCACCCGATCCAGGCTGCTCCCCGCAGCTTCGAGGACGGCGGCCATGTTGCGCAGCACCTGGGCGGTCTCCGCGGCGATTCCGCCCTCCACGATCTCGCCCGTGGCGGGATCCAGGGCGATCTGCCCGGCGGTGAACACCAGCTCACCGGTGGCGATCGCCTGGCTGTACGGGCCGATGGCCGCGGGGGCCCGGTCGGTCTCGATCCTCGCGCGACTCATGCGCACTCCTCCGGAGCTAGACGAAGCAGTTGTTGATCAGGTCCCCGACCGCCCCCAGGCCGGGCACGATCCGCAGCTGGTCGTCCAGGCCGCGCTCCCGGTCCAGGTGGGTCCCCGGCGGGGTCGCCCGGATCTCGGGGGAACTCAGCCCCCGGTCCACCCGCAGCGTGAACACCTCGAGCGTGGGGTGGGGGAGAACCACGTCGCGCAGGTACTCGGGCGTCACGACCAGGTGCATCGCGACCGTGCGCGCGGGGATCCCGCCCACCTCCTTGCCGAAGACGTCCAGGGTGTAGCGCATGGTGGCACCGGTGGCGGCCAGCGGCTCTGGGATCAGCAGGATCCGTCCGTCCACCGCCCCACCGGTCTTGGAGCCCAGGTAGTCCACGCAGGGTAGCTTGCCCACCGCCGAGGTGTGGCGGTTGGTGAAGACGTGGTCCAGACGGATCCCCTCGGGATCGAACATCTGGGACAGCCGCTCGTAGCAGCGCTGGCCGACCAGGGTCCCGGCCCGGGCGACGGCGCCCACGGTGACCCGCACCCGCTCGGCGAGCAACTCGCCGGTCACCACCGCATCCGGGTGGTGGTTGGCCTCCCGGCTGGGGACGCTGCGGAGTTCGGCGGGAAACGCGTGGACGATCACCGCGTCCAGGATCCGGTCGTAGAGCTGCTCGAGCACTCGGTTGTACGCTGGCTGGCGCAGGCCCGGGCCGCCGAGCCTGGCGAGCTGGGTCCGCAGGATCGGGTCTCCCAGCAGGTGGACCCGGTCCCCGTACCCGTGCTCGATCTCGTTGAGGGACCTCTGGAGGGTCCGATTCTGCCAGTCGTCCATGTCTCCCCCTCGGGGATTCCGGTCCTTCAGATTCCCAGGGTGCCCAGCAGGTCGACGAGCCACCCCAGCAGCAGGAGCAGATCACCGGCGCTGTCGTCGGCGATCAACCTCCCGAGCATGGCCAGCGGTACCTCGTCTCCCCCCGCCGAGCCGGGCGCGCCCAGGGCGCCCATGAACCCCTCGTTCTCGAAGAGCAGCAGCCAGTGGGTGGCCACCTTCTCGTTCGCGAGGATGTCCCCGACGTAGTCCAGCGATTTGAGCTCGGGGTCCAGCTGCAGCAGGCCGTCGATGTTGTACAGCAGGTCGTGGGTCGCCGCGTCCGGGTCGACCAGGAGCTCGCCCCAGGCCACCAGGAAGGCGTCCACCTCGGCCGGCTCACCGTCGAGGATTCCGTCCACCACCCTCCCGGCGATGATCAGCGGGGCCCGATCGTAGTCCTCTCCATCGGGGGGCGTGATCAGGTAGGTGACCACGTCCAGCAGGGTGTAGACGTCCCCGGCCGCCAGTGGATAGCTCGGGTCCACGAATGCGCCGATGCCGGCCAGCACGGCGGGCATGAACGACTGGCCGAACGTGGGGGCCAGCAGGTCTTCGGCGGGGCGGATCAGGTCCAGCGAGACCATCAGGTGGACGATCTCGACCAGCTCCTCCAGGTAGTTGTGGGCCGGGCTGTCCGGGTCGGCGATGGCGTACAGCAGCGGGATCATGCTGTGCATGGCCCCGGATTCGGCCAGGCGGATGATGGCCTGGAAGTGGGTCTTGAGGACCTGGGGGATGTCGCAGACCAGGTCGACCACCTCGATCAACCAGTCGTAGAGCGTCTCCACGGCGAGGACCAGATCCTCGATGGTGTCGGCCTCGAGCCCCAGGATCACGATCTCCTGGAGCAGCCAGACGCTGACGCTGTCGGTGTAGACCAGATCGAGGCAGTTGAAGGGCGCGTCCGCCTCGTCCAGCAGGACCAGGGCCGACTCGAAGGCCGAGGCCTCCCCGGGATCCAGCGTCCCCCCGGCCATGTCGATGGTCATCAACCACAGCAGCTGGTCCGGAAGCTCGGACAGGGTGCCGTCGTCGTGGAGATCCCCCAGACCCTCCACGATCCGACCGCGGACCACCAGGTCCGCGAGGATGGGATCGGCGTAGGGCAGCAGGGTCTCGACGGCCAGGGGCTGGCCGGGCAGCTCGGGTACGGGCGAGACCAGGGCGTCGGCGAACTCCACCAGGGTGTTCTCGCCGGTGGTCTCGTCGTGGGTCGACAGGAAGAACTCGCCCCAGTAGGTGGTGAAGTCGTCGAAGAGGTGGTGCTCGTCGTTGTGGGCCAGGAGCTCGCGGAGCGTGATGAGGGTGTCGAGCAGCTCCGGCATGGACAGCAGGTGATCCAGGACCTCCCCCGAGGCCTCGATGTCGTCCTGGTCCAGGATCACCTCGGCCCAGACCCGGAGCACCGGCACCAGGTGCCCGATGGGACCCTCGGCCAGCAGGTCGGCATCCTGCAGCTGGCCGCTCTCCTGCAGGGCGGCGACCTCGGGCCAGGGAACGCCGTAGACCCACTCGCCGGTGAGGTGGAGGGCGTCCTGGAGGAACACGTTCTCCTCGGCCAGCAGCTGGCGCGTGGCCGAGAGCAGCTCCCAGATCGGCAGCAGCGAGGGGGCCTCGTTGAGGATCACCGCCGGGTGGGAGCCGAGGGGATCCAGGTAGCGGTCGCTGCCGTCGACCAGCTCGTCCACCGCCGGTTCGAGGGCGTCGAAGGCGCCGGTCTGGTTCAGGCACTCGTAGAGGGCGCGGATCTCCTCGGTGGACTCCTCGTCCACCCCGTCCATCAGGTTGACGTCCATGCAGGGGCTGCCCTGCTGGAGCTCCGGGTCGGGATCGAAGGGGAGGAAGAAGCACCCCAGGAATGCGGCCAGCGACAGGGCACCGGCGACCAGGGCGCTCCGGGCGGCTCGACGGGGCATCAGTCGATGGGGAATCTCAGGCCGGCCATCAGCACCGCGCCGCCCCAGACCTGGCGCCGGAAGCGCATCTGGCCCGCGACCTCGACGACCAGGGACACGTGCTCGGCGAGATCACCGCGGAGCCCCACGCCCAGGTCGACCATGCCGAACTCGCCGTGCTGGGCCGCCAGGAACGCCGGGCCGATGTCCGCGAAGGCGTGCAGGCCCCAAGGTCTGGCCAGATCCTTGCGCATCTGCACCTCGAACCCGAACAGGGCGAGTCCGAAATGACGCGCGTGCTCCTCGGCGGGGTGGACCAGGTTGTAGAACACCCGCACCCGGCCGAGGATGCGGGAATCGCGGCTGCCGATGCTGACCTCGAGACCGCCGCCCTGGTCGAGCCAGGTCCCGCTGGAGCCCTCGGGATCCGAGGGGTCGGTCCCCGCGTGGAAGCCGGTCATGTCATAGATGCCGACACCTCCGGCCCGGGCGGCCGTGGCCGGAGCGACGGCCAGCGCGAATGCCAGGAGCAGCAGCGAGGGGTTCCAGCGCATGGTTCGGTCACTCCGATCGGCGGCCCTTCGGGCCGATGAGGCAGCTTAGCCATGCGTCGAGGGGAAGGTCAACGAGGAGGAGGAAGAGGCGTCGGACCGCTGACGCCTGACGCCCAAAAAAAAACCGACGCAGTGGCCCCATAAGCCGGGTTCTGTCCCCGCTCGGGCCGAGGCCCGGGCGATGGGCAGCCATTCGTCTAGGCCGCCCGTTGCCGGACGGCTCCAGCGGTCAACCCGGGAGCTCGGGCGGGCAACCCTCGAACGCTCCCCTATTCGACCTTGCACCGGGTGGGGTTTACCTGGCCGTCCCCGTCACCGGGGACGCCGGTGCGCTCTTACCGCACCGTTTCAGCCTTACCGCGCCCACCCGGGGGTGGGAGCACGCTCCCGACCTCCCCCCGTCACCGGGGAGCGGGTCGCGTCGCCTGGTCGCCCAGGCGGGCGGTCTACTCTCTGTTGCACTTGCCTTCAGGTCACCCTGACCGGGCGTTACCCGGCACCCTGCCCTGCGGTGCCCGGACTTTCCTCCCGCCGGGGCCGAGGCCCCGACCGGCGGCTGCCTGGACCACTGCGTCGGCAACACGACCGTGTACCAGCGCGGGGAGGGGCGATCAATGGCAAATCCGCCGGGGGCGCGGTGGCGGGGGGATCAATCGTCGCTGTGCATGACCTTGGCGACGATCTTCTTGCAGTTGGGGCAGACGTGGATGGCCTTGGACTGCAGGGTTTCCACCAGGTACTGGGGGGGGACCCGGGTGTGACAAGTCTGGCAGATCTTGTCCAGGACCGAGGTGAGGGGGCTGCCTCCCCGGTGCGCCGCGGTCTGGTAGAGCCGGCGGACGACGGCATCGAGGGTGCCCAGGATCTGGTCGCGGGCACGCAGCAGGGCGATGGCCTCCTGCTTGGCGCTCTCGACGAGCTCCGGCACCGATTTCTCGACCTTGGCCATCGCTGCGGTCTCGGCCTTCAAGGTCTTCTTCAGTCCCGGGATCTTCGCCTCGAACTTCTCGCCCAGGGTCATCTGGGCCAGGACGGCTTCCTCCCACTCGTCCCGCCGGGTCTGAAGGGCCTCGATCTCGATCTTGCTCGCCTCGAGCTGCACCTCCGTCGCGATGCGCTTTGCATTCTCCTTGGACTGGACGAGCCGGCGCTCGGTGGCCGCCAGCTCCTTCTCGGCGGTCGCGCGCCCCTCCTCGGCGTCCTTGCGGCCCTGCTGTGCCGCCGCGAGCGCTTCTTCGGCCTTCTGATGGGCCAACCTGTGCTCGCCCAGTTCTCGCGGTCCCCGCTTGAGGATCGCCTCGAGCTCGTGCAGTCGCACGTCGGCCTTGGCGAGCTTGCTCAAGGTGAGCATCTGTTCATCGAAGGTCGCGGTCAGTTGAGGTTCGGGGCTCATGGATTCTCCACCCGTTGTTTCACGCTCCGGACGATCACGGCCACGGAGCTGGCGCCGAAGGCCAGCTCGAGGGTCGGTTGCCGCTTGAGAAAGGAGCGGAGCAGTTTGATGGACGTGTAGTCCACGTAGTTCGCGTAGTAGAGGATGCTCCGGTCGTCGCGGAAGGGCCGCACTACCCAGTACCCCTCGTTGCGGGCCAGGTCGCCGGAGACATGGTCGAATTCCATCCGGTAGCTGCCCTGGTCCCGATACGAGAGGGTGTACTCCACTCGCTTGGTGATGACCAGATCGAACTCGAGAGTCGTGGTCACCAGCCGCTCTGCGCCCTGGTGGGCTACCACCTCGCAGCCGGTGGTCTGGGGCATCCACTGGGGGTAGGAATCGAAGTCGACCAGGGTGTCCCAGACCGCCTGGGGTGGCGCGTCGATCACGGTGATCGCCGTGGCAAGCTCCAGCCCGCCGTCGTCGGCCTCGTCGATGGCCACCAAGGGGCCGTCCCGGGTGAGCTCGGCGAGGGTCTCGCCGTCCAGTTGCTCCACATCCAGGGCGCTCGCAGCCGGGGCGGCCAGCAGGACGAGTGCGAGGACGGGAAGCCTCTGGATCAACGCATCACTCTCCCAGGTGTGCCGATAGCAGGCGGATCATCCACTCCTGATCCTCGGTGCCGCCCATCTCCCGCACCGAGTGCATGGAGATCATCGGCACACCCAGGTCCACGGTGGTCACCCCGAGCTGGGTCGCAGACAGGGGGCCGATGGTGGAGCCGCAGGGTAGGTCGGTGCGGTGGATGTAGCGCTGCAGTGGCACCTCCGCGCGGGCTGCACAGAGGTCCAGGTGGGCGTCCCCCACCGCGGTGGTGGCGTAGCGCTCCTGGGCATTGATCTTGACCACGGGCCCGCCGTTGAGGCCGGGCTTGTGCTCGGGCTCGTGCCGATCTGCGTGGCTCGGGTGCACGGCGTGGGCGCCGTCGACCGAGGCCAGCAGCGAGTGCGAGAGGGCGCGCAGGTAGTCCTCGCGGGGGCGCTCGCCGCCGCCTGCCAGGCGCTCGAGGACCGACGCGAGGAAGCTGGAGCCGGCGCCCTCGGCGGTGGACGAACCGACCTCTTCGCTGTGGAAGAGTGCGATGACCCTGCCGAAGGGGGCCGGCGCCTCGTCGGCCATCAGGGCGCCCAGGCACGCGTGGCAGCCCGCCAGGTTGTCGATGCGGGGCGAGAAGTAGAAGACGTCGTCCAGGCCCGCCATTGTGGGGGCCTGCAGGTCCACCAGCTCCAGGGTCGATCCGAGCACCTCGTCGCGGGCGACGCCTGCGGCCTCGGCGACCAGGTCCATCAGACGGCCGTCGTCCTGGCCACCGTCCCCCGCCAGGCCGATGACGGGCGGGAGATGGCGCTGGCGGTCCAGGACCATCCCCTTGTCGTTGACCTCGCGGTTGAGGTGGATCGCCGGCAGCGGGATCCGGGCCAGGGGCCGGTCCAGCCGCAGCAGTCGTGTGGTCGGGCGACCGTCGTCACCGCGCACCACCACCCGACCGGCGATGCCCAGGTCCCGGTCCGCCCACGAGGCCAGCAGAGGGCCGCCGTAGACCTCCACGCCGAGCTGCAAGAATCCCTCCCGGGCGACCTGTCCGTGGTACTTGACCCGGAATCCGGGGGAGTCGGTGTGAGCGCCGACGATGCGGAAGCCGGCCTCGGCCGGGGGCTCGGTGCCCGCCTGCCCGGCCATGAGCGCCACGTCGTTGCGTACGGCGTAGAAACGCTCGCCGGGGGCCAGGTCCCAGCGGTCCCCTTCGTCCACGCGGCGGAACCCGGCCTCGTCGAGACGTCGCGCGGACTCGACCACCGCGTGGGCGGCGGTCGGGCTCACGCCGATGTAGTCCATGAGGTCGCGGGTGGTGTGGATTCCGGCGTCGCTGGCCATGTGCAGCCTCCCGTGCGGGCGCGGATGATAGCACCTGCCCGGGGTTTCCTGCGCGCATGTTGTGTGCGCCCATTGTGTTAGGGTGGCTCCGTCTCACTCAGGAGGACTTCATGAGCAAGGGAAACGGCGGCGGCGAGGGATTCGGCCGCCCCGCGAGCGTTCGCATCCTCAACACGGGCGACAAGTTCAAGTTCGACCTCAAGCCCCCGATGATCTGGGGGCCGATCCTGGTCATCGCCCTGGTCTACGGTGTGCTGACCTCCTTCTACACGGTGCCCCAGGACTCCGTGGCGCTGGTACAGCGTTTTGGCGCGTACGCGCGCACCGCCGAGCCCGGGCTGCACTTCCGGATCCCCTTCGGGATCGAGAGGGTGACCCGGGTGCCGGTGGAGCGGGTGATCAAGGAGGAGTTCGGGTTCCGCACCGCGTCGGCGGGGGTCAAGACCGAGTACAGCGGTCAGGACTACTCCGGGGAGTCGCTGATGCTGACCGGCGACCTGAACATCGCGGACGTGGAGTGGGTGGTCCAGTACAAGATCAAGGACCCCTACCAGTACGTGTTCCGCGTGCGGAACGTGGAGGACACCTTCCGGGATCTGTCCGAGGCGGTCACGACCCGGCTGGTGGGCGACCGCTCGGTGAACGAGGTCATCACCGAGGGGCGCTCGGAGATCGCTGTGCAGGTCCAGCAGGAGCTGCAGGAGATGCTGGATCTCTACGAGACCGGGGTCGCCGTCGTCACGGTGCAGCTACAGGACGTGAACCCGCCGGGGCCGGTCAAGGACTCCTTCAACGAGGTCAACGAGGCCAAGCAGGAGCAGGAGCGGATCACCAACGAGGCCTGGGAGGCCTACAACAAGGCGATCCCGGAGGCCCAGGGTAAGGCAAAGCGCGAGGTTGCCGAGGCCCAGGGCTACGCCACCGACCGGGTCAACCGGTCCCTCGGTGACGCCCAGCGGTTCAAGGCCGTGTATGCCGAGTACAAGCTGGCGCCGGAGGTGACCCGCCGGCGGATGTATCTCGAGACCATGGGCGAGATCCTCCCCCGGGTGGACGGCAAGGTCGTGATCGACGACAGCATCGACAACCTGCTGCCGATGATGGAGATGGGCGCCGCCGGGGGCTCCAAGTCCAAGAAGGGAGGCTCGCGATGAGCGGTTTCCGCGGAGTGGCGATTCTCCTGGCCGTGGTCCTGGTCGCGATCCTGGGCAAGACCATGGTCTACACCGTCGACGAGCGCGAGACGGTGATCATCACCTTCGCCGGCAAGGCGGTCGACACCGTCAGCGAGCCCGGTCTGAAGATCAAGGGTCCCTTGTTCTGGAAGGTGGAGCGGATCCCCAAGTGGATCCTGGAGTGGGACGGGTACAAGTCCGAGATCCCGACGCTCGACAAGAAGTACATCTACGTGGACACCTTCGGCCGCTGGCGGGTGGCCGATCCCCTGCTGTACTTCGAGTCGGTGCAGAACGAGCGCGGCGCCCAGGCGCGGCTCGACGACGTCATCGACGGCGCCACCCGCGACTTCGTGTCCGGGCACAACCTGATCGAGGTGGTGCGCGACAGCACGCGACCGCTGGTCCAGGAGAGCGAGGGCTACGGCGCCGAGACCACCGACGAGGTCGTGGACGTGGGTCGCCGGGCCATCGCCCAGATGATCCTCGACAAGGCCGCACCCCAGACGCTGGAGAAGTACGGCATCGAGCTGCTCGACGTGCAGATCAAACGCATCAACTACGTCGAGCAGGTGCGCACCAAGGTCTACGAGCGGATGATCTCCGAGCGCCAGCGCATCGCCGAGCTGTACCGTTCCCAGGGCCGGGAGGCCGCCGAGGAGATCGCCGGTCAGCGGGAGCAGGAGCTCAAGAAGATCACCTCGGAGGCCTACAAGGAGGCCGAGGAGATCCGCGGAGATGCCGACGCCCAGGCGACCGGGATCTACGCCGAGGCCTACTCCCTCGACGCCGAGTTCTACACCTTCCTCAAGACGCTCGAGTCCTTCGAGCAGACCTTCGAGAAGGGCGACAGGGTCATCCTTTCGACGGACGGGGCGTACTACAAGTATCTGGAGTCCTACAGACCCTAGTGCCCCGGAACCGAAGTCCCCTCACACCCACAACGGCCCTGACACCCTCTGGCGGCGTTGCTCATCGGTCACCTACATCGGAGTAGGCTCCCTCTTCGCGCCTTGCCAGATGGCGCCATGCCTCGCTGTGGACTGCAAACGGACTTCAGTTCCGGGACACTAGGTCCCCGCACTATCCTCTCCACCCCCCTGGCCTTTCCCCCCCACATCTGCCAACGATCCCCCGTGGTCGAACGACTCCGACACCTCCCCGAAGACGTCTGGATCCTGGTCGCGCTGGCGTTGCTGGTGCTGTCCTTCCTCGCCGGGGCGGGGGAGGGGGGGCTGGGAGCCGGCATCGGTTGGGCCGCGCTGGTGGCCGTGTTGTTCCTGGCGCTGGCCCGGCCCCGGGCCTGCGCGATGGCCCTGGTGATGCTGTTCCCCACCCGCCCCCTGCTGGGCGATGACCCGGGGTCGAACCCCCTGCACCTGCTGGGGATCGCCGTGGCGGTGGGTACCGCGGCCCTGTGGCTGCGGGACCGCCGGCGGCTCCGCACGGGCGCGGCCCACGGGGCCCTGCTCGTGATGGTGGCACTCGGAGCTCTCTCGCTGACGGTCCAGGTGGGGCCCTCGTCCACCTGGAACCTGCTGACGTGGGTCAAGGCCCTCGCACTGTCCGTGGTCCTGGCCGAGCTGGTGGATTCCCGCCGCACGCTGTGGCGGATGACCGCCGCGTTCGCCCTGTCCGCGGCGCTGACCGCCGGCCTGCTGCTGGTGGATTTCCTCCCCTACGCGCTGGGCGTTCAAGACTCGCCCGATCCCATGCGCTACCGCTGGGCAGGCAGCCCGGACAGCTCGACCCTCGCCACGTTCCTGGGGGCCGGCTGCGTCGCGGTGCTTCCCCTGCTGGATCCCCCGAGGAGGGGATGGCGACGTTTCGCCCCCTGGGTTCTGGCGGCGCTGGCCTTCGCCGGGGTGATCGCCCTGGGTTCGCGCCTGGTCTGGCTGGCGGTCCTGGTCGCCGCGGTCGTCTACCTCCTCGCCGGGCGAGGTGTGGGAGTTCGCTGGGAGCGAGCCGTCGCCTTCGCGGTGTTGCCGCTGGCCATCGGCGCCCTGGGGATCGCGGTCGGCCTCTCGGATCCGACCCTGGGGAAACGCCTCTCACGGAGCACGGAGTCGGTGCACAAGGCATCCGGCGGTCGGGTCGATATCTGGCGCGTCGGCTGGAGGATCACCGAGGCGCATCCCTTCCGGGGGGTCGGCATCGGCAACTTCCCGGCCCACTTCGACCGGGCCAAGGACGTGGTCCATCCGCCGGTCCGCTCCCGTCCGGGCCGATCCCCCCACAACACCTTCCTGGGTCTGTGGGCCGAGCTCGGTTTCGTGGCCCCCCTGGCGCTGGCCGCGGCCTTCGCCTTCGCGGTCCGGCAACTCCTCCGCGCCAGGAAGAAGCGCGAGACCCCCATCGCCGGTTACCTGGCCCTGCTGGCCTACACCCTCGCCGTGATGCTGGCCCAGGACCAGCTGGGGACCCTCCATCCGTGGGTGATCCTCGGTCTGGTGGCTGCGGCGGGCAGGGTCGACCGCCCCCCGGATCCGTACGCGTCTCTTCAAGGAGACGAAAGGGACTGACCCTAGCGACAGCGCTCGAGGATCGCCAGCACGTCCTCCTTGCCCAGCTTCTTGAATCCGCCCAGGGGACCGTGCGCGGTCACGTCCGTGGCCATCCGTTCGAACAACGAGTCGTCGATTCCCTCCTGGGACAGGGTCGACGCGAGCCCCAGCGAGGAGAAGAACTCGGTCGTCTTCTCGATGGCCTCCCGGGCCGAGTCCATACCCCCGGCCGGATCCAGCCCCCACATCGCACACCCGTACCGCGCGAGCCTGGGGGCGGTGTCCGGGCCCAGCACCTGGGTCATCCAGGCCGGCGTCAGGATCGCCAGGCCCACCGCGTGGGTCAGGTCGTAGTGAGCCGACAGCTCGTGCTCGATCATGTGGGTCGCCCAGTCGTGGACCTTGCCCGATCCGGTGAGGCCGCACAGGGCCAGGCTCGACGCCCACATGATGTCGGCGCGGGCCTGCAGGTCGTCCCCCGGATCCACGGTCTTCGGGCCCTGATCACGACAAACCGTAAGAAGTGCCTCTGCCAAGCGATCCTGGACGGTTGCGACCGTAGGGCTGAAGTATTGCTCGAGGATATGGGAGATGATGTCGGCGACCCCTGCCGCCGACTGCCTCGGGGGCAGGGTCAGGGTGGTCGCGGGGTCCAGCAGCGAGAACGCCGGACGCAGCATCTCGTCCAGGTAGGGCAACTTGCGCTGGCTCGCCTCGTCGGACACCACGCAGCCGCCGTTGTACTCGGATCCGGTGGCTGCCAGCGTGAGCACCGAGCCGACGTGGAGCGCCGCCGGCGCGCGGCCCTTGCCGGTGAACAGGTCCCACACATCCCCGTCGTAGCGGGCTCCGGCGGCGATGGCCTTGGCCGCGTCGATGCAGCTACCACCCCCCACCGCCAGCACCAGCTCGACGCCCCGCTCCCGGCACAGCGCAATGGAATCGCGCACGTGCGCGACCCGGGGGTTGGGCTGTACGCCGGGCTGCTCGAAAAAGGGCACTCCCGCCGCGTCCAGGGAGGCGGTGACCTGGTCGTACACGCCGTTGCGGTGCACGCTCCCGCCGCCGCTGAGCACCATCACCGGGCCGCCCCCCGCCAGGGGCGCCGCCTCGGGCCCGGCCTGGGCCAGAACGCCCTCGCCGAAGTGGATCCGCGTGCGCAGGTGTAGCATGAATGGATTCATGAAGAAATCCTCCGTAAATGGAAGAAATTACTCAGGTACCGAACACCCCAATGGAGCAGACGCTCATGTTGGGGAATCCGCCCAGGTTGTGGGTCAGACCCAGCCTGGGATCGGCGATCTGACGGTCACCAGCCCGGTGCAGCAGCTGGTTGTAGACCTCGTAGATCATCCGCAGCCCCGACGCGCCGATGGGGTGCCCGAAGCACTTGAGTCCCCCGTCGGACTGGCAGGGGATCGTGCCGTCGAGGTTGTAGAACCCGTCCAGCACGTCCTCGCCGGCCTTGCCGGTCTCCGAGATCCTCAGGTCCTCGAACGTCACCAGCTCGGTGATCGAGAAGCAGTCGTGGAGCTCGAGCACCGAGAGCTCGGCCCGGGGATCGGTCACGCCGGCCTCGGCGTAGGCCCGGCCCGCCGCCTTGCGGGTGGTCTTCACGTAGGTCCCGTCCCAGCCCGGCAGCATCAGCTCCTCGCCCGAGGTGACCGCGATCTGCAGGGCCTTGACGTACACCGCGTCCTTGCCCAGCTCCCGGGCGATCTCCGGGGTGGTGACGATGGCGCAGGCCGCGCCGTCGCTGACCCCACAGCAGTCGAACAGCCCCAGCGGATCGGCCACGATCGGCGACTTGAGGATCTTCTCGACCGGGACCTCCATCCGCATGTGGGCCTTGGGGTTGAGGGCGCCGGCGTGGTGGCTCTTGGCCGACACGTGGGCCAGGATCCGCTTGCCCTCGTCCCGGGACAGGCCGTAGCGGTCGAAGTAGCGGGTGGCCATCATCGCGAAGGCCCCCGGCGCGGTCATGTTGGGGAAGGTCAGCCGGTTGCGGGTGCCCAGGGACTGGCCGAAATCGGGCAGGCCGCCGTAGCCGGTGTCCTTGAGCTTCTCCACCCCCATGGCCAGGGCGAAGTCGCAGGCGCCGGATGCCACGGCGTAGCAGGCGCCCCGGAAGGCCTCGGTCCCCGACGCGCAGAAGTTCTCCACCCGGGAGACCGGGATGTAGGGGAGCTTGAGCGCGATGGAGAGCGGGATCGCGCTCTTGCCGAGGTTGACCTCGTCGAAGCAGTTGGCCAGCCAGGCGGCCCCCAGGTCGTCCTTGACGATGCCAGCGTCCGCGAGCGCTTCGCCGAAGGCCTCGACCATCAGATCCTCGGCGCTCTTGTCCCACAGCTCGCCGAAGTGGGTGCAGCCCATGCCGACGATGGCGACCTTGTCCTTGATGCCCTCAGCCATGGGAAACCTCCTCTCCGGCGACCGGTTCCTCGGCGATGGGGCAGGCCTTCCAGAAGTAGCCCGACAGACCCCGCTCCCGGTCGTGGTACTTGCGCCGCAGGGTCATCTCGATTCGCTGGCCCACGCGCAGGGTGGTCAGGTCGCAGTCGGTGAAGTCGACGAAGAGCTTGCCGCCGCCGTCCATCTCCACGGTGCCGTAGATGGCCGGCGGGCTGACGCTGAACGCGAGGTTGTCACCGGTGAAGGTGAAGACCGTGCCGCTACGATCCGAGAATCGGTAGGGCTCCATCTCGTTGGTGGCCCCGCACTCCGGGTCGACGCAGATGTTCTGGGCCGGGAACTGGGGGGTGCCGCAGGCGGTGCAGCGGGTGCCCACCAGGCCCATCACCTGGCGGTGGTCGCGCCACATGACCGACAGGGCGGTGGGGGCCTGGAACTCGCCCCGGATGCCCATGTCCACCTCCCTCAGCTCGCGGAAGGTGACGTATTTTTCGTACGACCCCAGCTCGGCGCGCCGGGCCAGGCTGCCCTCGACGCCGCGGCGGGCGGTGAGGGAGTCGATGTGCTCGGTGACCTCCAGGGCCAGGGCCTCACAGCCGTTGCCGAAGGAGGCCACCAGCAGCTTGTCGCCGGGGCTCGCCGTGGCCAGCGCGTGGGACAACATCACCAGCGCGTGGGCGGAGCCGGTGTCCCCCACCTGGCCCATGAGCGGATCCTGCAGCTTGTCGGGAGCGATCCCCAGCTTGCGGGCGATGCCGCCGTGGTCCCTGGCGTAGCGACAGGGGTAGATGACCTTGGCGAAGGCGTCGATGGGGAGGTCCAGCTGCGAGAGCAGGCCCCGGATCGCCGCGGGGAGGAGCTTCTTGAACCCCTCGTCGCGGACCCAGCGGTCCTCCCAGCCGCGGTCGAAACGGGCGCCGTTCTCGCGGTAGGTGTCGACGAAGTCCGCGGACAGGCTGTGGGATCCCAGGGCCACGGCGATGGCGTCTCCCTCACCCACCAGCAGCGCGGCGGCGCCGTCGCCGTACAGGTGCTCCGCCGTGCTCCCGCCCTTGCCCACGCGGCACTCGGCTGCGGCGACCAGGGCCCGGCGGACCGACCCCGCGGCCGCGGCGTCCAGGGCGGCCAGCAGGGCGCCGGTGCCGGCGCGGTGGCAGCCGCCCAGGTCCGCGGTCCGCGTTCCCTCGGGGAGGTCCAGGGCCGAGGCCACCAGCGTGGCGCCCTGTCGCTCGGCGAAGGGGAGGGTCGTGGAGCCCAGGAAGAGGCCGTCCACGGCATCCCGACCGAATCCCCGGAGGCAGTCGATCCCCGCGGCCACGGCCAGCGTGACGCTGTCCTCGTCGTGGCTGGCCACCGTGCGCTCGCCGCGCGCGGCCCCGTACGTCGCGGGGTTGAACCAGCCCATCGCCTTGAAGATGGCGCCGCGATCCAGCCGGTAGCGGGGCAGGAACGCGCCGTAGGAGAGCAATCCGATCATGCCTGAACCTCCGAATCTCGCCGCGACGACGGCTCGAGCCGCGGGGCCGTCCAGCTTGCAGGGTCGGTCCCGGCGTTGCAAGCGCCGGTGCATCCTGGTAGAGGCTCTGGACTCGATGCCCGAGGGGAGGCCAGCGCGCGGCCCCGGGTGGGCCGCGATCGGAGCGAGATCATGAGTGAAGAAGCCGTTCAGCTGTTCCTGGCCGCCCTCGGCGACCTCCAGCGCCGGATCACCGGCGAGGCCGAGGACATCGCCGAGTTCGAGAGCGACGATCCCGACAAGGCCCGCCGGGCGGGGTGGTTCCGGGAGGACCTCCTGACCGTGCTGGGGGATCCCAAGCTCGCCGAGACCTGGGATCCGTCGCGCCTGTCCGGCGAGGAGGTCTTCACCACCTACGCCCACGTGGCCGGCGCCTACCTCCACGGCGCCGAGGAGGATCGACGGCCCTATCTGCGCGGGGTCATGGGTACCGTGCGCGATCTATCCGAGGAGCCGGAGTACATCCGGCACCTCCTGCCCCTGCTGGCCATCACCCCCGGCGACCGCTGGGCCCTGCTGGTGCACGGCGCGATCCACGGGGGCATGATCGGCAAGGAAGAGGACCGCTGGCCCGTCACCCGCGCCGAGATCGATGCCGTCGCCGCCCGCCTCACCGATCCCGACGCCGATCCCGGCGCCTCCTTCCACGTCAAGCACCTCAAGGACCGGGGCCTGGTCACGATCGCCAAGAAGCCCAAGCTCTACAGCGACCTGAACCACGACCCCAACGACCTGTGGCTGTTCGTCAAGCTCAAGGACGAGGCCCAGAGGTTCCTGGGGACGCTGGGGTTCAAGTAGGAAATGGGAAAAGGGGACGTACGTTACATTTAAACTTTCTCGTCGCGCCAGTTTTCAAGTTACGTACGTCCCCTCTCCTTCTTGCTGCCGGTCCGAATCCAGCGAGGTACACGATGACCGACAACTTCACCGCCCAGGTCGCCGCCGGAATCCCCGACACGTTGCCGCCCATGCCCCCGGAGGAGCCGGGGATCAACCATGCGCCGGCCCGGCCGCAGGTGCTGTCTCCCGCGGAGCGGGAGCAGGCGCTGGCGAACGCGCTGCGGTACTTCCCGGAGCACATGCACGGGGAGCTGGCGCCGGAGTTCGCGGGGGAGCTGGCCACGGACAGCCGGATCTACATGCGGCGGTTCCGGCCGACGTATCCGATGCACGCCAGGCCGATCGACCAGTACCCGGCGCGGTGCACCCAGGCCGCCGCGGTCATGCTGATGATCACCAACAACCTGGATCCCCAGGTGGCCCAGCACCCCCACGAGCTGGTCACCTACGGGGGCAACGGGACGGTGTTCCAGAACTGGGCCCAGTACCTGTTGACGATGCGCTACCTGTCGAGGATGACCACCGAGCAGACGCTCGTCATGTACTCGGGGCATCCGCTGGGGCTCTTCCCCTCCCACCCGGACGCGCCGCGGGTGGTGGTCACCAACGGGATGGTGATCCCCAACTACTCGACCCAGGACGACTACAACCGGATGGCGGCCCTGGGCGTGACCAGCTACGGCCAGATGACCGCCGGGTCCTACATGTACATCGGGCCCCAGGGCATCGTTCACGGTACGGCGATCACCCTGCTCAACGCGGCCCGGCGCTACCTGGGTCTGGACCCCGACCGTGACCTGGGTGGGACCGTGTATGTCACCTCCGGCCTCGGCGGCATGAGCGGGGCCCAGGCCAAGGCCGCGGCCATCGTCGGCGCCGTGGGGGTCATCGCCGAGATCAATCCGATGGCGGTCAGGCGGCGCCACGAGCAGGGCTGGGTGATGGAGGTGGAGTCGGACCTCGACGCCGTGCTGTCGCGGATGGACCGGGCCAGGAAGGGCAAGGAGGCCCTGTCGCTGGCCTACCTGGGCAACGTCGTCGACCTGTGGGAGCGGCTGGCGGCCGAGGGGATCCCCATCGAGCTGGGCTCCGATCAGACCTCGCTCCACGTTCCCTACACCGGTGGGTACTACCCGGCCGGTCTGAGCTTCGAGGAGGCCAACGCGCTGATGGTCTCCGATCCGGCCGGGTTCAAGGAGCAGGTGTCCGCGTCGCTGCGGCGTCAGGTGGCGGCGATCCACACGCTGGCGGGCAAGGGCATGCGCTTCTGGGACTACGGCAACGCCTTTCTGCTCGAGGCTTCGCGCGCGGGCGCCGAGGGCATCCTGCGGGACGACGGGCGGTTCACCTACCCGTCCTATGTCGAGGACATCATGGGTCCGATGTGCTTCGACTACGGGTTCGGGCCCTTCCGCTGGGTCTGTACCAGCTGCGACCCGGCCGACCTGCAGACCACCGATCAGCTCGCGGCAGGCGTGCTGCGGGAGATGGCCGCGGATGCGCCCCCGGAGATCCGCCAGCAGCTCAACGACAACCTGCTGTGGGTCGAGCAGGCCGGGCCCAACAAGATGGTGGTGGGATCCCAGGCGCGCATCCTGTACTCCAATGCCCAGGGCAGGATCCGCATCGCCCGGGCCTTCAACGACGCCATCCGGGACGGGCGCCTCACCGCCCCGGTCGTCCTGGGGCGAGACCACCACGACACCTCCGGCACCGACTCACCGTTCCGGGAGACGGCCAACATCTTCGACGGGTCGATGTTCTGCGCCGACATGGCGATCCAGAACGTCATCGGAGACGGGTTCCGCGGCGCCAGCTGGGTCAGCATCCACAACGGGGGTGGCGTCGGCTGGGGCGAGGTGATCAATGGGGGCTTCGGCATGGTCCTCGACGGCACCGCGGATGCGGACCGGAGGCTCGCCGCCATGCTCCACTGGGACGTGAACAACGGCATCGCCCGCCGGGCCTGGGCCGGCAACGAGGGTGCCGTGTGGTCCGCCGCACGGGCGATGGAGAACGAGCCGCGGATGGCCGTCACCCTCCCCAGCGGCGCCGACCGGACCCTGGTCCGCGACGCCCTCGCCCGCGAGTACGACGACTGAGGTCCCCCGGGCTCGGGTTTGCCTTCCCGGCCCGGCTGACTAGATTCCCCCCACGGAAACGACGTGAGTGGAGACGGCGACATCGCGGTCCAGGTGGATGGCCTGGTCAAGCGCTACAAGAAGGTCGTGGCGGTGGACGGCATCTCGTTCTCCATCGAACGGGGCGAGCTGTTCGGCATGCTGGGGCCCAACGGCGCGGGCAAGACCACGACCCTGGGCATCCTCTCGACCCTGCGGCGCAAGGACGCGGGCGACGCCCGGGTCTGGGGCTTCGACGTGGCCCGCCAGCGGGCCGAGGTGCGTCGGCGGATCGGCATCGTGTTCCAGGAGTTCTCCCTGGACGACAAGCTGACCGGCCGCGAGAACCTGGACTTCCACGGCCGGCTCTTCGGGATGCCCCGCGCCTTGCGACGGGAGCGGATGGCCGAGGTCCTGGAGCTCGTCGACCTGACCGGCCGGGCCAAGGACCAGGTCGAGAAGTACTCGGGGGGGATGAAGCGGCGCCTGGAGATCGCGCGCGGGCTGATGCACGCGCCGCCGTTGCTGTTCCTGGACGAGCCGACCCTCGGCCTCGACGCCCAGACCCGGCGTCAGATCTGGGACTACCTGGCCGAGATGAACCGCACCGCGGGCGTGACCATGATCCTCACGACCCACTACATGGACGAGGCAGACACCCTGTGCGGCCGGGTGGCCATCGTCGACCACGGCAAGATCGTGGCCTGCGACACCCCCCAGGCCCTCAAGGCGTCCCTGGGCGGCGACGCGGTGACCCTGGAGGTGGAGGGCGGCGCGGAGATCCGGACCGCCCTCGCCGGTCTGCCCTTCGTCAGCAAGGTCGCGCCCCGCGAAGGAGCGCTGGAGCTCACCCTCGACCGGGCGGAGAGCCGGGTGCCGGAGCTGGTGGACGCGGTCCGCGGTTCGGGCGGACAGCTGCGGTCGTTGAACCTGCGCAAGCCCACACTGGAGGACGTGTTCCTCCACTACACCGGTCGCCAGATGCGCGACGCTCACGAGGACGCGGGGGCCATCTCCCGTGCCCAGCGGAGGCGCTGAACATGGCCGCCCCCCCGCAGGCACCCCGGGTCGTCGCGACGCCGCTGATCGCCCTGCAGGCGATCCACGTGATGTGGTTGCGCGAGATGTTGCGGTTCGTCCGCGCCCCGAGCCGCGTGATCGGCTCGCTGGCCATGCCCCTGCTCTTCCTGGCCTTCCTGGGCGCCGGGCTTCGGGGTACGGCGCCGGGCGTGTCCCCGGAGGGGGACTACCTGACCTTCCTGGCCCCCGGAATGATGGGGATGACGCTGCTGATGGGGTCGGTGTTCTCGGGCCTGCACGTGCTGTGGGACCGGCAGTTCGGGTTCCTGCGCGAGATCATGGTCACGCCGGTCAGCCGGCTGTCGATCCTGCTGGGGCGCATCGCCGGCGGGATGACCATGGCCGTGTTCCAGGGCACCCTGGTCTGCCTGGGCGCCCTGCTCCTGGGGGCGGATCTGACCGCGGGTCCGCTGGACATCCTGGTGACGGCCGCGACCATGGCGTTGATCGGGGTCGCCTTCGTCTCCGTGGGCCTGGTCTTCGCATCGATCCTCGACGACTTCCACGGTTTCTCGCTCATCGTGAACTTCTTCGTCTTCCCGATCTTCTTCCTGTCCGGGGCGCTGTTCCCCGTCGATCGCCTCCCGGTCTGGCTCCGGCCCCTGTGCTACGCCGATCCGCTGACCTACGGGGTCGACCTGCTGCGCGGCTCGCTGACCGGGGTCTCCGCCTTCCCGATGTGGCTCGACTTCACCGTACTCGGGGGGTTCTGTGCCGTCATGCTGGCGCTGGGTTCGCTGCTGTTCTCCCGTCTCGAGGTCACCTGACCGGGCACAACAGCACCGTTGACCGGCGGGGTCACCCGTGATCGAATAGGCGCGGTACGAACCACGAGGGGAGATCCGATGCACGACCCGAGCGGCCGCCTGTTCCTGGCCTTCTTGCTCTCCCTCGCGCTGGTCGCCACCGGCTTTGGGTGCAACTACTACGACGTCACCTCCTCGGGCGACTACCAGCCCGCGGACGACGACGACGACGACACCGGTCCGGGGGACGACGACGACGACGTTGACGACGACGACGACGACGACGATGACGACGACGACGTCACCGAACCGGATCCGACCCTGGAGGACTGCCCCGAGGGCGTGACCTTCGACTGGGAGGACCCGGACGGCGACGGTTACATCGCGGTGCTGTCCTGGGACCCCATCGAGGACTCGGCCACCATCACCGTCAACCTGACCGCCGAGTACCACATCTACGACACCTGGCTCGCCGAGAGCGGGGCCTCGCAGGTCAACGAGACCGGCTACGTGACCGTCACCAACTCCCTGAACCCGGACGGCGAATCCCTGGTGACCAACTGCGGCCAGTACTGGATCGTCGCGGACTCGGACAACGGTGGCCAGCCCCCGCAGAACATGCAGTACGTGGGGACCTTCCCCCTGGTCGCCGGGGAGGACAACACCATCACCCTGCACCACTGGTGCCCGCTGTACCGGGACGGCTGGTGCCAGCAGTTCCACAACGGGGATCCGGACGACGGAGGCTGCAACGACAGCGGCCCCAACAGCATCCACATGTCCCTCGACGGCATCTGCCTGGTTCCGATCTAGCCCTTCGCGCGCGGGCCCGTGCCCGTGCCCGTGCCCGTGCCCGTGCCCGTGCCCGTGCCCGTGCCCGTGCCCGATCCCCCATTCCCCAACTCCCCCCGCATCTAGTACCCTCTCCCTCCGCACCTCACCGGGAGGACGTCGTGGGCTTCATCGTTCGCTACTTCTACGCGCTCAAGTGCTTTTTCAAGATCTGGTTCTCGGGCGAGGCCGCCGGGAAGGTGAAGGCAGCCCTCGAGGGGGCGTCGCTGCCCGAGCCGGCCCAGCCGCGGACCGTGTCCGCCGAGGCGGAGCGCGGTGCTGCGCGGCTGCTGGCCGTACTCCAGCGCGAGGGGCGGCTGGTGGATTTCCTCCGGGAGGACGTGGGCGCGTACGAGGACGCCCAGATCGGCGCCGCCGTGCGCGGCGTACACGCGGGCTGCCGCAAGGTGCTGGACGAGTTCGTGAAGCTGGAGTCCGTGATGTCCGGCGACGAGGGCAGCAAGGTGGCGGTCGAGGCCGGATTCGATGCCTCGGCGATCCGACTGGTCGGCGACGTCCAGGGGGAACCCCCGTACCGGGGTACGCTGGCCCATCACGGCTGGCGGGCCGCCTCCCTCGAGCTCCCCGAGCTCCCCGAATCCATGGACCCGATGGTCGTGGCCCCGGCCGAGGTGGAGGTCTAGTCCATGAGCGACGACGCGCGACACGGGGTGGGCATCGACCTGGGAACCACCAACTGCGCGCTGGCCCACCTGCCCACGGGCGGCGGCGGCAAGCCGGACGAGCAGCCGACCCCCACCTCCCTGGACATCCACCAGGTGATCCAGGCCGGCGAGGTGACGCCCGCGCCCCTGCTCCCCTCCTTCCTCTACCTGGCCGGGGAGCACGAGCTGCCGCCCGGTAGCCTCGACCTCCCCTGGGCCTCCGGACGGAACTACGCGGTGGGGCGGTTCGCGCGGGAACACGGCGCCAAGGTCCCCGGTCGCCTGGTGTCCTCGGCCAAGTCCTGGCTCTGCCACGCCGGCGTCGACCGCAGGGATCCGATCCTCCCCTACAAGGCCCCCGACGAGGTGGACCGGCTCTCACCGGTTCAAGCCTCCGCTCGCTACCTGGAACACCTGGTGGCGGCCTGGGGAGGGAGTCAGGGCACCCCGCTGGGCGAGCAGCGGACCGTGCTCACCGTGCCCGCGTCCTTCGACGCCGCGGCCCGGGACCTGACGGTGGAGGCCGCCGCGGCGGCCGGACTGTCGAGTCCCGTGCTGCTGGAGGAGCCCCAGGCCGCCCTCTACGCCTGGATCGGCGCCTCCCGCGGCGCCTGGCGCAAGCAGGTCTCGGTGGGCGACGTGATCCTCGTGGTGGACGTGGGTGGAGGGACCACCGACCTCAGCTTGATCGCGGTCTCTCAGGAGGAGGGGGACCTGGCGCTGACCCGGGTCGCCGTGGGTGAGCACATCCTGCTGGGCGGCGACAACATGGACCTGGCCCTGGCTCACCAGGTGAGCGTCCGCCTGATCCGGGACGGGACCCGACTGGACGGCTGGCAGTTCCTCGAACTGGGCCATGCGTGCCGTGCGGCCAAGGAGCAGCTGTTGCTGTCCCCCGACCTGGCGGAGGTTCCGGTGGCCATCGCCGGCCGGGGGAGCAAGCTGATCGGCGGCACCATCCGCTCGTCGGTGGCGCGGGCCGAGGCCGAGAAGGTCCTGGTCCAGGGGTTCTTCCCCGAGGTCGACGTGGAGACCCGACCGGCAGCGGCCCGGGGGCTGGGGCTGTCCGAGTGGGGCCTGCAATACGCGGCCGACGCGGCGATCACCAAGCACCTGGCGGCCTTCCTCAGCCGGCACGTCGGCGCCCTGAGCGAGATCGGCGGTCCCGCCGCCGAGGCCGCCGCGCGGTCGGGGTTCGTCCAGCCCACCGCCGTGCTCTTCAACGGGGGGGTCTTCCGCTCGACGTTGCTGCGTCAGCGGTTGCTCGGCATCGTCAACGGCTGGATCGCTGCGTCAGGGGGGGAACCGGCCCGGGAGCTGGAGGCGACGGATCTGGACCGTGCCGTGGCTCTGGGCGCAGCCAGCTACGCCTGGGTCCGGGGCTCCGGTGGCCTCCGCATCCGCGGCGGCCTGGGGCACGCCTACTACGTGGGGATCGAGACCGCCATGCCGGCCGTGCCGGGCATGGCGACGCCGGTGGACGGCGTCTGCGTCGCACCGATCGGAATGGAGGAGGGGACCGACGCCGAGCTGGGTCAGCGGGAGTTCGGTCTGGTGGTGGGCCAGCCCACCGAGTTCCGGTTCTTCTCCTCTCCGGTGCGCCGGGAGGACCGGGTGGGGCAGGTGGTCGAGTCCTGGGATCTGGAGGCCGAGCTGGTGGAGCTGCCTCCGTTGATGGCCGTGCTCGACGCCGAGGGTCGCGAGGGTTCGCTGGTGCCGGTGCGTCTGCGGACCGCGGTCACCGAGGTCGGCACCCTGCAACTGTGGTGCGAGGAGCGTGACGGCCCCGGTCGTTGGAAACTCGAGTTCGACGTGCGGATGCGGGAGTCGTGAGCCAGGAGAGCCGCTACACGGTCGGCATCGACCTGGGCACGACCCACTGTGTCCTGGCCAAGGGGGACCCGCGCGCCGAGCTGGGGCAGCAGCCGGTGGAGATCCTGGACGTCCCCCAGCTCCAGGCCCCCGGGGAGGTGGTGGCCCGGGAGCTGCTGCCGTCGTTCCTCTACCTCCCCGCGCCCCAGGAGCTGCCCGAGGGAAGCGCCGAGCTGCCCTGGGGCGAGCCGGCCGAAGGGGTGGTCGGGGAGTACGCCCGACGCCGTGGCGGCGAGGTCCCCGACCGGGTGGTGCATTCGGCCAAGTCATGGCTGTGCCACGACGGGGTGGACCGCCGCGCTACCTTCCTGCCCCGGAGTCCGGCGGACCTGGACCACCGGCTCTCCCCGGTCCAGGCCTCGGCGGCCTATCTGGCCCACCTGCGCCGGGCGTGGGACCACACCGTGGCTCGGGGAGAACCCTCCCTGTCGCTGGCGGAACAGGACCTCGTGGTCACCGTGCCTGCCTCCTTCGGCGAGGTCGCTCGACAGCTGACGGTCGAATCGGCCCGCGAGGCCGGCCTGGAGCGGGTACGCCTGGTGGAGGAGCCCCAGGCGGCGTTCTACGCCTGGCTGGCCCGTCAGGGCGCGGACGTGGACACGGTCCTCGAAGATCTGAACCTGATCCTGGTGGTGGACGTGGGGGGCGGCACCACCGACCTGACCCTGATCCGGGTGGTTCGCGGCGGCGAGCGCCCGGAGCTCGAACGGGTCGCCGTGGGTGAGCACCTGATGCTCGGCGGCGACAACATGGACCTGGCGCTCGCGGCGCTCGTGGAGTCCCGCCTGGGCGAACGGGCGCGACTGGACGGCCGGCGCTGGCAGGCCCTGCGCCAATCCTGCCGCAGGGCCCGCGAGACCCTGCTCAACGATCGGGGACCGGACGCCGCGTCGGTGGTCGTCCCGGGCCGCGGCAGCGCCCTGGTAGGCGGCCAGCTGCGCCTGGAGCTCTCCAGTCAGGAGGTCATCGACAGCGTCCTGGACGGCTTCTTCCCCGAGGTCGGCCCCGACGCCCGGGTCCGCCGCCGCGACGGCATCGGCCTGCGCGAGTGGGGGCTGCCCTACGCCCACGACACCGCGGTCACCCGTCACGTGGCCGCCTTCCTGCGACGGTACCGCGAAGAGAGCGGCGACGACGCCCGCCTGGACGGCGTGCTGCTCAACGGCGGCGTGCTCAACCCCCCCCGTGTGGCCCGGCGGCTGATGGAGGTGATCGGCAGCTGGACCCCGGACGGCCAGTCCCCCCCGCGACTGCTGGACGCGGTCTCCCTCGACCTGGCCGTGGCCCAGGGGGCGGCCTACTACGGGCTGGTGCGCCGCGGCTTGGGCATCCGGATCGTGTCCGGACTCGCCCACTCGGTCTGGGTCGGACTCGAGCTGCGCCGCAAGAAGAAGAAGGGCCGCAAGCGGGTCCGCCAGGCCGCCCTCTGCCTCGCGCCCCAGGGCTTGCAGGAGGGCCAGGCCGTGGAGCTGGCCGAACACCAGCTCAACCTCTCGGTGGGCCGGGAGGTGCTCTTCCCCCTGTACGCCGCCGACGACGCCGCGGGGCGACCGGGGGACGTGAGGGAGGCCGACGACGGGCGGCTGGAGGCGCTCCCGCCCATCCGGACCAAGCTCGAGGGGCGTGGCAACCGGCGGGTGCCCGTGCGGCTGAGGGCCCGGCTCTCCGAGGTCGGTACCCTCGATCTCCTGGCGGCGCGCACCGACGCCGACGACGAGTACCGGCTCGAATTCGATCTGCGGGCCCGTGACCCCCCCCCGCCCCCCCGCCCCGCCGGCGTGCCTTGCGGGCGGGGGGGGGGGGGGGGGGGGGGGGGGGGGGGGGCCCCCACGCCGAGCCCCGGTTCCGGGAGCTGGACCCCGACCGCCTGGAGTCCGCGGGAACCGTGCTCACCCGCTACTTCGGCCCGGACGGCATGCCGGGCAAGAAGAAGCTCGTGCCGCGGCTGGAGAAGATCCTGCGGTGCAAGCGGGACGAATGGCCGCTGCCGACCATCCGTGGGTTCTTCGAGATCCTCCGACCGGACCGGGCCCACCGCACGGGTCCGGCCGACCTGGAGGCCACCTGGTACAACCTCACCGGTTTCTGCCTCCGCCCGGGCTACGGCCACGCCGGCGACGCCGAGCGCATGGACCTGATGGCGCCGGTGCTCAAGGCCGGCTGCCGGTCCTGGGACCCCCGGGTCCGGGCCGAGTGGTGGGTCATGTGGCGCCGGGTCGCCGGCGGGCTGGAGGCGAAGACCCAGGCCGGCGTGCTCAAGGCCCTGCTGCCGGCGATGGGGCTGGCGAAGCGCCGCAAGGACCTCCCCGAGCCCTCGAAGAAAGAGGCGCTACAGATCTGGATGCTGGCCGCGAGCCTCGAGCGGGTACCGGTCAAGACCAAGCGCGACCTGGGCGAGGCGATCCTCCGGGGCATCGAGGCAGGCAAGGCAGGCCCCCAGGGCCTGTGGTGCCTGGGCCGCCTCGGCGCCCGGATGCCGGTCCACGGCGGACTGGAGGGGGTGGTCCCCACCGACCGGGTCGAGGACTGGATCGACCGCGCGCTGACCCTGCGGGGCAAGCGCATCGAACACCTGGCGCTGGCCCTGACGCTGATGACCCGCCGCACCGACGACCGCTCGCGGGACGTGGACGAGGACCTGCGGGACCGCGTGCTGCAGCGCCTCCCGAGGGAGAGGGCCCAGACGTCCTGGGTCCGCATGGTCCAGGAGGTCGTCGCGGACGAGCCCATCGACCGCCGGATGCTCGGCGAGTCCCTGCCCCCGGGCCTGCGACTCCTCGCCTGAGGGCCCGCCCCGCATTCGCGCTGGCACCCTTGTCGCCGTTTCGTTACCGTTCGGGGCGGCTGGGTGGATCCCTCGGGACGCCCGGCACGGAGGTCCGATGATGACTCGAAGGCTCTGGATTCCCGCCCTGGTATTCGCGCTGGCCCTGGTCGGCTGTCCGGGTGACGACGACGACGACGACGACACCACCGCCGACCTGCCCGAGGAGATCTGCGGCGCCGGGGTGGAGCTGGGGGACGGGCCCTGGTTCACCGAGGTCACCGACGAGCTGGGGTTGGGCGCCGACGGGCTGGACATGCAGGGGGTGATGCTGGCGTCCACCGACCTGGACGGCGACGGCTGGCCCGACCTCTACCTCTCCAAGTCGGTGAGTGGCGAGCGGGACGACGGGACCGGCCACCATCAGCGCATCCTGCGCAACGAGGGGGGCACCGGCTTTGCGGACGTGACCGCCAGCTCGGGATTCACCACCGCCCGCGACGGGGGAGACGGTCGCTGCGCGCAGTGGGCGATCTTCGGCGACGTGGACAACGACGGGGACGCCGATGCGTTCTCGGCCACGTTCTTCGGCTTCGACACCGTGGACACCGGCGACCGCAGCGAGATCCTGCTCAACGACGGCTCCGGCAACTTCAGCGTCGGCCCCCAGAACGTGTTCTCCGACGATCCCACCTACGACGCCGTCGCGGCGGCCACGATGTTCGACCACGACCACGACGGCGTGCTCGACATCTTCGTGGGCCACAACTACGCCCGCTACGGCTACCTCAACACCTCGGGCCAGGACTCGCTGTTCGCCGGAGACGGCGAGGGGGGCTTCGAGGACGTGACCGCCGACGCGGGGATGCTGACCGAGAACACGACCACGGTCTCGGCCATGAACGATGGACTCAACCACCGCCCGTCCTGGGGCGCCACCGCCTGCGACCTGGACGGGGATGGCTGGACGGACGTGATGTCCAACGCCTACGGCCGCCAGTTCAACCTGCTGTTCCACGCCAACGGCGACGGCACGTACGACGACATCGGCCGCGACGTGGGCTTTGCGTCGGACGACAACGAGGACTTCAGCGACAACTACATGTACGAGACCGGTCAGTGGAACGACGGCTTCGACGATCAGCCCTTCCGCAACGGAGGCAACTCGGCGGCCAGCATCTGCGGCGACCTGGACAACGACGGGGACCTGGACCTGCTGCAGATCGAGCTGCGCCACGAGTGGGCCGGGCAGAGCTCGGACATGACCGAGCTGCTGTACAACGAGGGGGTGGGTGACGACGGCGCGTTCTCCCGGCCCGGCCGGGAGGCCACCGGCTTCGAGCGGGACCACGACGTGCCCTGGAACCAGTCCTGGAACGAGGGCGACCTGGGGGGCGCCCTGTTCGACTTCGACATGGACGGCCAGCTCGACGTCCTGGTCGCCTCGTCGGACTACCCCTACACCTGGTCCCTGTTCTGGCGCCAGAAGAACGACCAGACCTTCAAGGACGAGACCGACGACGCGGGGCTGCGGCTGGACCGGGCCCACGGCGTCGCGCTGCTGGACTACGACCGGGACGGTGACCACGATGTGCTGATGGGCACCTCCTCGATGCGCTGGTCCAGCGACGACGATCCGCCCTACCCGGGTGCGATCTATGCCCACCTCTACCGCAACGACGTGGGCCAGGACGGCAACCGGCTGATGATCCACCTGGAGGGAAGCGGCACCGGCGGCGCCAACCGAGACGCCCTAGGCGCCCGCATCGTGGCCACCGCGGGGGACGACGTCTTCGTGCGAGAGGTCGTCGGCGGGCACGGGCTGTCCGGCCAGCAGAACGACCCGCTGCAGATCATCGGTACCGACGACCACTGCACGGTGGACCGCCTGGAGATCCGCTGGCCCGACGGCGACCAGACCGTGGAGGTCTTCGAGCCGGTGCGCGCCAACTACGTGCTGGTGATCCGCCAGGGACAGGGCATCGAGTACCTCACCCTGGACGAGTACGTGGCCGATTGAGCCCCCCCCGGGCCTCGACAGGCATCCGGAAGCGCAGGCCGTAATAGAACCGACTGACCTGGCGTCGCTCCACGTCCGTGGCCCCCTGAGGCAACAGCTCCACGGGACAGTGGGGATCCGAGTCGTAGAACGTCAGCATGCGGAACATCATCCGGTGGTACATCCCGTGACTGCGCGCCGGATCCAGCTGCTCGTCCACCACCACGATCGGCGTACCCGGCCGGGCCACCCGGGCCATCTCGGCCAGCGCCAGCGCGGGATCGCGGAAACTCCCCGCCGCACCCACGTGGAAGACCCGGTCGAACACACCTCCGGAAAACGGCAGGGCGTGGGCGTCACCCAGCACGAGGCGTACCCGGTCGTCGCGGGATTGCGCCACGCGTCGCTGACACTGGCCCAGCATTCCCCGGCTCAAATCCAGTCCCCATATCTCCACGGGCAGCCCCGGTGGCAGCCCGCGATCCAGCAGCGGCAGGTTGGCTCCGGCGCCGATGCCTACCTCCAGGATCCGTACCGGTTCACCGTCGTCGGGGCGGGTCAGGCCCTCCAGCTCGAGGAAGGGCACCCAGCCTTCCCGGGTGGCCCCGTCGGTGCGGGACTGCATCACCGGCAGCAGATACCGCGTGGCGGGATCGTGCAGCGAGGGTAACCCGTCGTAGAACCGCCGCAGGAGCCGGTCGGTGCCCTGGACCCAGGGCTCGCGATAGAGGCGGACCAGGCCCTCGATCTCGGGCCAGCGGGAGCAGCAATCGGGGCAGACGAGCGCGCCGCCCTCGGCGACGAGCGCTCCACCCTCGCGGCAGGCCGGGCAGCGGGTGATGCGGCAGTCGCCTCGGCGCAGGTGGCCAGGCCGTTCAGGGGGATCCGAACAGCTCGCGGGCGCTCTCCAGCTCATGGTTCCCATCCTGCTCCTCGAACAGGCGGATCGCCTCGGCCGCGTGCTCGGCGGCGCCGTCGCGCTCGGGAAGACGGCGCGCGATCTCCCAGTGAGCCCGGGCGACCTCGTAGTACGTGCCCAGCCCCTCGCCCTCGGAGATGCAGGCTTCCCACTCGCTCACGGCCTTGTCCTGCTTGCCTTCGATCCAGAGCCGCCAGGCGTTGACGAAGTGCAGAGCGGGGATGCCCACCGGATTGACCCCGGCGTATTTCTTGACCGCCTTGATCATCTTGCCGGCCCCCTCGGCCCATTCCGCTTCGCCCCCCTGCTCCCCGGACTCCCAGTACCTCAGGTGGACCTCGGCGGCCGCCATCATCCCGGTGACGGTCCAGTAGATCAGGATGTTGGTGCTGCCCGCATACTCGACGGCGGCCCGGCAGTGTCGAGCGGCGTCCTCGTGGTTGCCCTCGTAGTAGGCGCCCAGCGCCATCATCCCCGTGGGGCAGACCTTCTCGGTGGAGGCCGCGTGCTCCTCGATGAAGGCCTCGAGCTCCGGGAAGATGTCCTGGACCTCGTCCTGACGACCCTGGCGCACCCGACACTCGGCCACCGTGGCCATCGCCCAGCCCCCGGCCTGGACGTCGCCCCGCTCCTTGGCGGACATGTACAGCTCGATGGCGAACTCGGCCCCGCGGTCCAGCCGGCCCTGGAACAGGTGGATCTTGGCCAGGGTGACCCGGCACTCGTCGACCATCCGGCCGTCCTTCATGGCCAGCGAGGTCTCCAGTCCCTCCTCCAGCTCCGGGGTGATCACGTCCCACTGGGCCGTGGGGATGCCGACCACGGCGCGGGGGATGTACACCGACACCTTGGTGGCCGGATTGTCCACCTTGTTGGCCAGCGCCAGGCCGTGGTCCGACCACGACTGGGACAGCTTGCGCAGGGGGATCTGGCTGAACACGATCGACATCAGCCCGTAGCCCCGGGCCAGGTTGGCCCAGGCGTCGATGGAGTTGCCCAGGTTCAGCACCCGGAAGCCGGACCAGAGGATCGGAAGGGCCGCCTCCTCGTAGAGGTACAGCTCGCCCATCCTTTGGGTGACCTTCATCGTCTCGAAGCGTCGGCGCCGCTCCACCTCGTCCTTGGCCGCGAACAGGCTGGGTAACAACGACCCCACCATCCGCGATCCGATCTGGATCCACAGACTGACGATCCAGCCGAGCATCGAGCCCGGCAGGCTGTAGCCGTACTCCCGCAGCGCGATGGGACCGTGCTCCCCGATCCCCTCCATGTTCCCCAGCTGGAAGTTGGCCTCGGTGAGCTGGGCTTCCACGTCCGCCATCGTCCAGCGCCAGCTGCCCTCGCCGCTCCCCCGGGGGTCCGTCAGGGCGTTGGGGAGCTCGACGCCGTCCCCGGGCACGATCTCTTTGGCCCGGTCCAGGCCGATGATGGCGTCGGTCAGTGCGCCACCTTGAAGCGCTCGCACCGAGGAGAGGATCCGGTACCGGCACTCCTGGGTCTCGTCGCCGTACTGCTGCCAGTGGTAGGCCAGCGCCGGGAAGTAGGGGCTCTCCTCGCCGCGGAGCTGCTCCAGCGCGCCCGCCACCTTACCGTGGCCCTCCCGGCGAGTCGCGTCGTCCATCTCGGCCCGCAATCCCTCCCGTAGCTTGTCGTGGGCGAAGCGCACGACCCCGTCGCGGTTCTCCAGCAGGGCGATGCTGTGCCCCAGGTCGATCCAGTCGTCCAGGTCCGCTTCCGGGAAGAGCTCTCCGAGCAGCTCCCGGTCGATCTCGCGGCCCGCGAGCGCCGCGATGTCGGCCAGCGGTCGCGCCTCGTCGGTGAGTCGGCCGAGGCGGATCTGCAGAACCTGCTGGATGCCGCCGGTGAGCACCATCTCCGGCAGCTCCATCCCGGCGATCTGGTCCAGGCGCCCGGCGTCCTCGGCCAGGGAGCGCAGCACCTCGACCAGAAAGAACGGGTTGCCTTCGGTCTCCTGCTGCAGCCGCCCCACCAGCTCGTCCGGGAGCTCGGCGTCGCCCAGTACCCGGCGCGAGAGCTCCGCCACCGCCCCGTCGGGCAGGCGCTGGAGGCGGAGGTCCTGGGCGTCGGGGATCTCGTTGGCCAGCTCCCGCTCCTCCTCCCGATAGGACGCCAGGATGAACAGCGATTCGCCCGCGGCGGCCCCGGCCAGCTCGGTGAGCAGGGCGACGCTCGCGTCCCGGGCCCAGTGCATGTCCTCGAGCATGATCGCCACCGGCCGGGGCTGGCGGATCACGATGTCCTCGATGACACCGAAGAGCCGTGCGCGGGCGGCCGCGGGATCGAGCATGGGGGGGGGTCGACGGTGCGATCGAGGACGAACTGGATGTCGTCCACCAGCTCACCGAGCACGCCGACCTCCAGGTCGCTCAACCCGGGCACGGTGCACAGAGTGCGGCAGACCTCCCGCCATTCGTTGTACGGGTCCCCACCGGCGGACTCCGTCTGGCCCCGCAACAACAGGGCTCCCTTGACCTGCGCCTGGATGGTCACCTCGTCCATCAGCCGGGTCTTGCCGACCCCGCTCTCACCGCCCAGCAGGTAGGCGCCGCCCGTGCCGGTGATCGCGCCGTCCAGCGCGGCCTTCAGCGTGGCCATCTCCGCGTCCCGACCCACCAGGGGCGCCCACTCGAGGAAGCTCTCGCGGGTCCGGGCCGTCTCGTGGGCGATGGGCTGGCTGGTGGCCTCGCCCAGGGCCGAGATCACCTGGCGGGCGGTCGCGAACCGCTCGCTGGGCTTCTTGGCCATCAGCCTGGCCACCACCTCGCGGAGTTCATCCGGGACCTCCATCGCATCCAGGTCCGGCTCGGTGTTCAGCGCGTCGTGGATCATCTGGTAGGCGCTGCCCTCGGGGAAGGGCAACCTGCCGGCGAACAGCTGGTAGGCCATCACGCCGACGGCGTACAGGTCCGACGACGGGCTCGGCGGCAGGCCCTCGAAGACCTCGGGGGCGATGTAGGCCATGGTGCCGCCCACGCTCTCGGCGGTCTGCTCGGCCCGCTCCATGCGCATGGAGAGCCCGAAGTCCAGGACGCGGACCTCGTTGCCCACCACCAGGACGTTCCCGGGCTTGAGGTCCCGGTGGACCATGTCCCGGAAGTGCAGGTAGTCCAGGGCCTGGAGCAGCTGGACCAGCAGGTCCACCTGCACGGCCAGGGGCTTGCCGCTACCCCCCTTGTCGAAGTCCTTGCCCCCCTCTACGAGGTGCATGGTGAAGTAGGGCTGTCCCTCGTCGTCGAAGCCGTAGTCCAGCACGGAGATGACGTTGGGGTGCCGGAGGGTCGACAGCATCTCGAACTCGTGGGCCAGCGCCAGGCGGAAGGCCGCCAGGTTGCCCTCGGGGCTGTCGGACGCCTGGGGCGGGTCCATCGTGATCTCGAGCTCGGGGGACGTGGGCTGGCCGCTCGCCGGAAGCGCATCCGCGCCGGGCGCGAACCGGGTCGTCTCCTGCTGATCGGGATCGCCCTCCCCAGGGGCCGGCATCCGGTCCATCGTGGGATCGATGGTCGCCGCCCCCCCGTCCATCGTCGGCGCGATGGTCGCCACGGAGAGGGCCTGTGCCGGATCGAGGGTCGTCTGGGGACCGCCTCCGGGCGGCTTCGCGTCGTCCTCGAGCCCCGGCAGGATGCGATTGCTCCGAAGAGCGATCTCGAGCTGGCTCATGGGCGCCTTGAGGGTCTTGAGGGTGATCACCTGGTTGGTGGTCAGGTCGATGGCACGGTAGACCCGGCCCATTCCGCCGCTTCCGAGGAGGTTGATGGGTCGGTACCGGCCCCCCACCGGTCGCATGTCGGCGGTCATCTCCAAGGTCGTCACGGTATACGCTCCCGTTCTCGTGCGGGCCGATCCCCCTCGGATCGCGCCCTCGCCCACCCCCCCGTGGTCGATCTCAGCGGAACTCTGCCACGATGGATCCCAGCACCGTGATCACCTCCAGGGGATCCTGGTCCCCCTTCGACGGGCTGTCCCCGGCGTTGAGGACGGCCTGCTTGAGGCCCGTCAGCGTCTGGCGCATGGTCTGCAGCCCCGTGGTCTGCGAGCCGATGCCCGCGTACACCCCGCACAACATCAGCAGGCCGGCGACCTCGTCCTGGGTCAGGCCCTGCATCAGCCCCCAGTAGATGTGGATCGCCAGTTCGAAGGTGGTCCGCTGGGCCGCCATCAGCACGATCAGGCTCGTCTCGCGCTCCTTGGCGCTCAGGCCCGCCAGGGGCGGTTCGGTGCCGTCGGGGCCCGCGCCGAACAGGCTGTCGTGGATCGCGGTGACGTAGAGCTGGCTCTCCGGGTACTCGGCGATCAGGACCGCGGAGGCGGTGGCGGACATCGTCGCCTCGTCGAAGGATGCCCGGAGCCTCTCGAGATCGTCCTCGGACAGGATCTCGGTGATGTCCTCCCGGGCCAGGCCGGCCGTCGCGTCGTGGTTGTCACTCATCGTTCCCTCGCTCTCCGTGTTGTCCGGACGAATCGTTCGACTCGTCGGGGGGGTACATCACCAGCTCGAGCAGGTGCTGGGTCATGCCGCCGGTGAAGTCGATGGTCGCCCCGTTGAACCAGCGGGCGTCGTCGCGGCACAGCAGGCTCACGAAGCGCCCCACCTCTTCGGTGGTCAGTATCCGCCCCGCCGGGTGCATCTGCGTGTGTTTCTTCACGACGCGTGCCATGCCGTCCTCACCCAGCAGCTGGCTCAGGGCAGGCGTGACCACGGTGGAGAACTTGAGCATGTTCACCCGGTGCCCCAGGGGGCCCAGCTCCATGGCCATGTGGATGATGTAGCGCTCCAGCGCGGCCTTGGACGCGGCGATCACGCCGCCGTTGGCCAGGGCCGAGTCGCACAGCGGGTTGTGCAGCCCGAGCAACAGCGCTCGGGGAGCCAGCAGATCCAGCTCCACGAAGGCCTGGGCCCAGTAGACGAAGGAGTTGGCCATCGAGGCCATCGTCTTCTCGAGCTTCTGGGGCGTGATGTGGCTGCCGTCGGCGGACGTCAACGGGCCGACCGAGGCGTTGGCGATGGAGTGGACGAACAGCCCGACGCTCCCCGGACCGGCGATCTCCCGCAGCGCTCGGGCACCCCGGCGTGCGCCGTCCGCCGTGCCCGCGTCCCCGATCTCCAGGACGCAGCGACGTCCCAGCCCGGTCACCCTGGTCACCAGCTCGTCGGCCTGCTCCTGCCAGTGGCCCCTGTGCATGCCGAAGATGTGGAAGCCCGGATCCCGCGCCGCGGCGCGGGCGACGGCCTCGCCGGTTCCCGAAGACGCACCGAGGATCACGGCCCAGCGGTTGTCCCTGTTCGTGTCCCGTTCCCTCATCCGCCAACCCCATGCTGCGCCATTGCCGGTTGGCGCAGCCCGTCGAGTAGTCGCTGTACTTCGTGCGTGACGCGCCCGTGTGCGTCGAGGAGCGCGTCCCTGTCCTGCGGGTCTATCGGACCGGCGGCCTCCAGGTCAATGGGCTTGCCGATCCGCTGGCGGATCTTCACCGGAAAGGGGGGGGAGAACGGCCAGAACCCCAGGGGGCCCAGACCGAACCACAGGGGCAGGCGCGCGGGCATGCTCACGCGCTTGCCCCACCGGTAGCCGTCGTTGAGCCCGATGTAGGCGGCGTCGATCCCGTGAGCGGCCACCGGGATCACCTGCAGCCCGTGGTGCAGCGCCAGCCTCAGGTAGCCGGTGCGCTTTCCCCATTCCACCCGGTAGCGGTCCCGGATGCTCCGGCACCCCTCGCGGGTCCCGCCGGGGAGGACGACCACGTGTTCGTTGCGCGAGGCGGCCTCGGTGAAGGCCTCCCCGTCTCCGGTGACGAAGCCGAGCCCGTCCGAGAGCCACTTGAGGACCGGGTTGGCCTCCACCGCCCCGTGGACGACGGCGTGGGGCATGTACCCCAGGCGCTCGACCATCTCGACGGCCAGGATGCACAGGTCGTAGGCGACCGGCCGGCCGTGGTAGCCGACGATCAGACCGGGCCGACCGGTGTCCAGGTTCTCGAAGCCCTCGACCTCGTAGCGGAAGTAGCGGCGGGCCAGGCGCCAGGTCGCCAGGTACCCCTCCAGGGGGATCCGGTCGAGCACCGCGGTCATGCGCCCACCCGGTACAGGATGCTCCCGTAGGACACCCCCGAGCCGACGCCGACCATCAGGATGTGGTGGCCCGGCTCCACGGGTCGGGTGTGCAGCAGCCGGTCCAGGCTGATGGCGATGCTCGGCGATCCCGGGCTTCCGATCTGGTCGACGATCCGCAGCGTCTTGTCCGGGTCGATCTCGAGGGCCTCGACGATCCGGTCGAACATGCTCCCGTTGGGCTGGTGGGGGAGCACCCAGTCGATGTCGTCCAGGCGCATGTCCGCCTCCCGCAACGTGCGCTCGGCGGCGTCGCTGAGGCGCTCGATGGCGATCTGCGTCATCTCCCGACTGCTCTGGGGGAACTCGATGTACTCGGGAACGCGGGTGACCGTCGGGTTGGCCAGCACCGCGTTGCCGGGCAGGCTCCCGTCGTTGGCCAGGTAGGAGGCCAGGACACCCTCGTCGCCCGTCGCCGGCCCCAGGACCGCTGCGCCCACCGCGTCGGCGAACACCAGGTAGGGACGCGGACCGTCGGGGGTGATGTGGCGCGAGCACAGCTCCACGCAGACCACGCCCACCGGCGCCAGCCCGGTGGCCACCGATCGGGAGGCCACGTCGAAGCTGGACAGGAACCCGCAGCAGGCGTTGTTCAGGGCGAAGGTGTCGCAGGAGCCGCGCAGTCCGAGCCGCTTGCAGATCTCGTTGCTCACCGCGGGGAAGGCCAGCTCGGCGCCGGTGCAGTTGGCCACCACGATCCGCCGAAGATCCGTGGGCTTCAACCCCGCCTCCTCGATGGCCTGGCCCAGCCCGCGGGCTGCGTACTCGGCCAGGGGCGTGTCGGGGTCGCTCCAGTACCGTGTGAGGATGCCGGTGCGCTCCTCGATGTACCGGGGGTCCTTGTCGGGGAAGACCTCGGCGGCGAGGCTCTCGGTGGTGATGGGATCCCCCGGGAGCAGGCTCCCGGTGCCCAGGATGCGGACGGGGATCATGGGAAACTCCCTCCGGTCTGCATGCCGATCCAGATACCCTCGGCCTCGTCGGCGACCGCCTGCAGGTGCTCGTCGTCCTCGGCCCAGGCCACGATGTCCTCGGCCTTCTCGAACTCAGATGCGCCGATCAGCGGGGTGCCCCAGGGGGCCGCAGGTGCCTCGTAGGTCGCCTGGGCCGCCAGGGATTGCCGTACGCCCTCCACGTGCAGCATCAGGCTGCCGCTGGCGCCCATGTCGAGGGCGCGGCCAAAGGGATTGAACTGGGTCAAGGCGGTCAGCGGCCCCAGGTCCCGGGCCGGACGGGGATTCGGCCGGGGATAGACGTTGGCGGCGATGCGCAGGGCCGCGCTGCGGGCGTAGAGCACCACCGTCGGTACGTTGTTGACGATGCAGCCGTCCACGTAGCGTCCGTTTCCGGGGATTATCGTGGGACCGAAGATCCCCGGCGCGGAGCCGGACGCCCGCACCGCGAGTCCCACGGGTCCCCGGATCAACGGCACGCCCCGGCCGGTGGTCAGGTTGGTCGTGAAGGGATGGAACAGCAGCGGCGTCCGCTCCAGGGTGACGTGGCCCAGGTCCCGCGCGATGACCTCCTCGAGGAGCCGGGTGGTCGCCACGGACGTCAGGGTGACCACGTGCATCAGGGAACCGCGCCGGACCAGCAGATCGAGGCCGGACATTCCCAGGGTGGCGTAGTAGGCGCCCACCACCGAGCCAAAGCTGGCCCCGGTGAGCACGTCCACCGGGATCCGGCGCCGACGCAGCTCCCTCAGGAGCGCGACGTGGGCATACCCCCAGGCCCCGCCGCCCCCCAACGCCACGCCCACGGTACGCCCGGTCAACACCCTCGCGAGGCGGAAGAACGACCGGCGGGATGCTCGGTAGAGGTCCTCGACGGCCGTTTCCCCCCCGAGCCCCAGGCCCTGGCCAGGGCGGCGTGGTCCAGGGGCAGACGGCACTCCAGACGCGGGGTGCTGTCGTCCACCGCGCGCCCCTCCACCAGCTTCGGACGGAACCAGGGACGCCGGCGGCCCCGCGCGGGCGGTCCCGGTTCGAGCAAGACGCTGTCGATGACCGGTGGACCGTCCCCGGTCACCTGCGACGTCGGGGGGAGGTCACGCCACAGCTTGACGCAGGTGGTCCGGTCTGCCTCCCGGTTCACCTCTCGCCAGGCGGCCGATCCCTCCTCTCCGGGCATGAGAAAGATGTATTCGTAGGCCTGCCCGTGACCCACCAGGGCGTCGCGCAGGACACCCGGCGGGATGGTCAACCGGTCCAGCGACGTACCCGCCACCGGTCGTGGGCCCCGCCCCTCGGTCGAAGGCGCGGCGGCGAAGTCGAGGGCGAGGGCGCGGATGCCGAATTGCTCGGCCACCGCCCTCGCGAGCAGGTAGGTGTAGGCGTCCGTGGGGGGCGCGGGGGTGCCCGCGAAGGAACGGACGATCACCAGCTCCGCCGACGGCGGGCGGGTGGGGAGGATGATGCCCTGGGCCCCGGAGAGGGTCATCGCCCCCATGCCCTGGACCATGGCGTGCCGGAAGGCCGCGGAGCGGCTGAAGTACTCGTCGAAGTCCGGCCGCATGAAGAACAGCACCCGCGCCCTGCGTAGCGCCTTGAGCCGGCGGGTCATGGGCCTGCGCTCCAGGAAGGCCATCTCGCCGAAGCACTCCCCCGACAGCAGGGTCACCAGGTTGGCCTGGCGGCCCGGTTCCGGCCCGCCCGAGGGCAGGACGACCAGCTCGCCCTCGAGCACCAGCACGAAATACACGTCCTCCCCGACGGTGACGTCCGGAGGGAGCACCTCCTCGCCCGCCTCGAAGGTCATGTCCCGGGCCCCGCGGACCAGGGTGAACAGCAGATTGGCGTTGGCGTGGCGGAAGGCGGGAAGGAGGTGGAGGGCGACGATCGGGCGGAACGCTCCGTAGGGGTTGGCCCGGGGCGGGGTGGCTCCGGGTGTGCTCATCGAGACTCCTTGCCGAGGAGCTCGCGGGCCACCACGATCCGCTGGATGTGGGCCGTACCCTCGTAGATCTGCAGCCCCTTGATGTCCCGGTAGTACCGCTCGACCGGGTAGCGGTTGGAGTATCCGCGACCGCCGTGGAGCAATACCGCCTGGTCCGCGGCCCGCACGGCGGCCTCGGTGGCGTAGAGCTTGGCGGTGGAGACCTCGCGCGTGGCCCGTCCCTGGCGGTCCTTGCACCAGGCCGCGTGGTACAGCAGCCAGCGGGCCGCCTCCACCTCCGCCGACATGTCGGCCAGGGTCGCCTGGATCATCTCGAAGTCGCCGATTCGCTTGCCGAACTGGCGGCGGGTGCGGGCGAAGTCCACGCAGGCGTCCACGCAGGCCTGGCCGACCCCCAGGGCGCCGGAGGCCACACCCAGGCGACCGTGGTCGAGGGCGGACATGGCCACCTTGAAGCCCTGCCCCCGGTCCCCCAGGAGAGCGGAGTCGGGCACGGCGGCGTTGCGGAAGACCAGCCGGGCGTGATCCGAGGCCCGGTGGCCGAGCTCCCGGTCCGTCATCGGGATCCGCTCCAGTCCCGCCGTGTCCCCGTCCACCAGCAGGGCACAGATCCCCCGGTGGCGGGCCTCGGGCTCCGCCTGGGCGAACACGATGCCCACGTCGGCCACGCCGCCGTTGGTGATCCAGATCTTCTCTCCGTCGAGCCGGAAGCCGCCGTCCTCGGGACGGGCCGTGGTCGCGATGGACGCGGCGTCGGATCCGGCCTCCGGCTCGGTCAACGCGTAGCACCCGATGCGGCCGCCGCTGGCGAGGCCGGGGAGGTGGGTCCGCCGCTGCTCCTCGGTGCCCCACTGCAGGATGCACTGGGCCACCAGGCTGGTCTGGACCGTCATGAAGCCGCGGACCGACGAGTCGACCCGTCCCAGCTCCTCGTAGCACAGCGCCAGCGCCAGGGAGTCCCAGCCCTCGCCCCCGTATTCCTCGGGGAGGGGGCCGCCGAGCAGGCCCGAGGCCCCCAGGTCGGTGATCAGCTCCCGGGGCATGGCCCCGTTCTCGTCCATCTCCCTGGAGAGCGGGGCGATCCGTTCGCGGGCGAACGCGCGCGCCCGCTGCTGTACGTCGGCCTGCAATGGAGTGAGTTCGAAGTCCACTGACGTCCCCCCGGGTCGGGTCCATTGGGACCGGCCACGGCGCCGTCATCGGCCCCTTCGGGACGGCCCGGTTTCACCCCGGAAGGTTCTACCGCAGGCGCGCGCGCGGCGCTATCCTGAAGCGGAGGATCGAGGGGAGAGCGTCCATGGCCCACCTGCACCTGTACCGCGGGGGAAGACGGATCAGCAGCTTGGAGGTGGCCTCCAGGCCCTACCTGATCGGCCGGGAGAAGACCTGCGATCTGGTCCTGACCGAACCCTCCTCCTCCCGGGAGCACTTCAGCCTGGCGCCCCACGAGGACGGCGGGTATGCCCTGGAGGACATGGGATCGGCCAACGGGACCTTCGTCAACGGCGTCCGCGAGTACCGGACCCGGCTGGAGGCGCGGGCAACGATCCAGGTCGGCCACGACCTGCTGATCTTCATCCCCGGGGAGACCGACGACGAACCCGACGCCCTCGACGAACTCCCGGAGTGGGCCCTGACCACGGCCGAGATGGAGGCCGCAGTAGAGGAGGATCGGGCCGCGGCGACCAAACCCGTCGCCCCCGCAGTCCTGCGGCGGGTACAGGCCGAGGCGCGCGCGGCGCCCCGCCCGCATCTGTTGCTCAGGACGGCGGAAGGGCCCAAGGTCTACCCCCTCGACGCGGAGATAACGACCGTCGGTCTGGGACCCGTGCGCGTGCCGGTGGGGGAGCCCGACCGCACCAAGGAGAAGGTGCTCGCCGAGGTCCACCGGGACGAGGCGGACGTGGTGCGGGTCCGGGCGAAGGGCCTGTTCGGGCGGGTCAAGGTCAACGGTGAGTCGCGGTCGAAGGCCACGCTGGAACCCGGGGACTCCCTCGGAGTGGGGGGGGTGGTGTTGGTGTATCGCCCCGGCCTGGAGGACCAGGAGGACTGATCCCGCTCACGGCAACCGGCAGGGGTGGTCCCCCGGCGGTTCCCGCACCACGGCCACGCCCCCCGACCAGACCACGGGGACCTCGTCCCATACCTGGTGAAGCAGCTCACAGCGGTCCATGGACAGCTCCGCCAGGTCCCACGAGAGGCTGTCGCCCAGGGACGACAGGGCGATCAGCAGCCCGTCCGTCATCCGGAGGTGGGCGACGGGTCCATGGAGCTGCTCCGTCCGCAGCAGGGTGCCGCTGGCCACCTCCCACAGCCCGACCTGCCCGTTGGCGTAGCCGGCGGCGACGATGCCGGGGGGCGCCGCCAGCAGCCGGACCACGGCGCTGGACGGGGTCTCGGTGAACGGCAGCGCCGTCCGCTGGCTGGCCACCTGCAGCGGGTGGCGCTCGATGGACCCGTCCTGGAAGCCGAGGACCAACCACTCGCCGGATCGCGTGAGCGCGCTGGTCCCGGGACCGATGGGCCGGGACGACACCTCGACGCCCGTCAGCGCGTGAATGCCGAAGACGTCGTCGGTGGCCACCAGGATCTCGTCGCCTTCGACCGCGATCGCCCTGCCGTCTCCGGTCAGGAGGCGGGTCGAGCCGTCCAGGGCGTGCAGCACCACCTCCCCACCGACGCGGGTCACACAGCCGGTGGTGACCGCCTCGACCTCGTCCACGGCGTCCAGGGAGATGACCCCGGAACGACGGTCGTCCGCCGGCGACCAGAGCTCCAGGTCCCCGGCGTCGGTCAACACGCACAGCGGCGAGGCACGGCTCCCGCCCCGAGCCAGGACCGCCCGCTCCTGGAGGGCTCCCACCCAGGCCGAACCCGGGGCCGGTGGCGCCAGGACCTCCCTGGAGGTGGGGGAGTGCCAGCCGCGGTGGTCCAGGAGCAGGGGGGGGTCGCCGATCACCGCGGTGCCGCGCCACCTGGGCCGGCCCGTGTGGGCGTCCCATACGCGGACCGTGCCGTCGTCCCCGCCGGTGGCCACCCGGTCCCCGCGGTGGCTGAAGCGGATGGCGTTGGTCTCGTTGCGGTGTCCGCGCAGCTCCAGGTAGCCGCTGCCGTCCACGTTCCAGACCCGCGCGGTGCCGTCGGCGCAGGAGGAGCCGACCTGGTCCCCCCGCGGAGAGTAGCCCAGCCAGTGGACCCGCCCGTCGTGCTCACCGAGCACCTCGGAATGGCCCGACGCGAGGTCCCACAGGCGCACCGTGTGGTCGAAGCTCCCGGTCGCCAGGCGGCTCCCGTCGGGGCTGAAGGCCACCCCGATCACCTCGGCCTGGTGGCCGACCAGCGTGTCCCTCAGCCGACCGCCTGCCACGTCCCACAGTCGGACCACGTCGTCCAGGCCCGCCGACGCCAGCCAGCGGCCCGTGGGATCGAAGGTCACGGTCATCACACCCGAGGGGTGCCCCTCCAGCCGCTCCAGCTGGCGGCCGGACGAGAGATCCCAGACCCGGACCGTCTTGTCCGTGCTCGCCGACGCCGCCAGCCTGCCGTCCGGGCTCACGTCCACGTCCCAGACCAGGGCCGTGTGGCCGGTCATCACGTTCAGCTCCGACCCGGTGGCGAGATCCCAGACCCGCACCGTGCCATCCATGCTTCCCGAGACCAGGCTCTCGCCGTCCGGGGTCAGCGCCAGGCCGCAGACCCCGTTGGTGTGGCCTCCGAAGGCCCCCAGGGGTTCGCCGGTCTCGGCGTCCCAGCGCCGGATGGTGGTATCCAGGCTCGCGGTGTACAGCTCGCTGTCGTCGTGGGAGAAGACCGCCCCGTAGACGGCATCGGAGTGGCCGGCCACGTCCCGGGGGTTGGCGCGGGCGATCCCGATGTCCCAGATCCGCAGGGCCTTGTCGTAGGTGCCCATGGCCAGATAACGCCCGTCGGGGCTGATCGTGGAGGCCCGGGAGACCACGTCCCCCCCCTCGAGGAGGCGGGCGACCTCGCCGCCCTCGGTGTCCCAGAGCCGGACGGTCTGATCCGCGCCGGAGGAGACGAGGTGCCGGCTGTCCGGGAGGAAGGTGGATCCGTAGATCTGCTTGGAGTGGCCCCGGAGCACCGCGACCTCGGCGCCGCTGGCCACGTCCCAGATCCGGATCGTCAGGTCGGCACTTCGGGACGCCATCCGGCGGCCGTCCGGGCTGAACTGGACCCCCCGCACCCGGCTGTCGTGACCGGTGAGCAGCGCCCGCTGTTCCCCCGTGTCCACCCCGATCACCCGAACCGTGCCGTCGTCACCGCTCACCGCCAGCAACGTCCCGTCCGGGGAGTAGCCGATCTCGCCGATCCGGGTGTCGACCTCCGCCAGCACCCGGTAGGTGCCGGGCGCCGCCAGGGGCCACAGCCGGATCGTGCCGTCGTTGCTGGCCGAGGCCAGGGTGCCGCCCCGGGGATCGAACTCCACGTCGGTCACCCGGTCGCCATGGCCCTCCAGCAGCACCGAGGTCCCCGCCTCGACGTCCCACAGGCGCAGCTCCGCGTCCCAGGAACCGGACGCCAGGGAGGCGCCGTCGGGGGAGAACGCCACTGTGGACACCTGGTCCCCGTGCCCGCGCAGGATCCGCATCGCGCCCGTGGACGGGTCCATGAGATAGACCGCGTGGTCCTGGCAGGCCACCGCCAGGGTCTCGCCGTCGGGGGCGTAGGCGAGCTGGTACACGAAGGCGCCCACGTCGTGGCTCGAGACCAGGGGCGCCTCCCCGATCCGCCACCACAGGGCGCGGGCCAGCAGCGAATCCTCCGTCTCCAGGGACATGCGGAGCTTGGCCCGGGCCTCCAGGGAGTCCCCGCGCTGGAAGGCGCCGCTCGCCCCCTCCCGCTGGGCCTCCGCCCGCTGGGCCTCCGCCAGCTCCCACTGGAGGACGGCGGCCTCCTTCTGGCGCTGCATCTCCCGCTCCTCGTCGGCCATGAACCAGGCGAAGGCCGCCGACGAGATGGCGATGGCCCCCAGCAGCCCGATGCCCACCATCGCGAGGATCCGCCGCCGCCGTTGCAGCCGCATGTCCTTGCGGGTGGCGGCCCGCAGGAAGCGTGAGACCTGCGGAGGTATCTCCGTCCCGCCGCGCTCCAGGACGTTCCGGGCCTCGTGCAGCGCCTCGCCGTGCCACAGCTCCTCGTCCCGGCGCCCGCGGGACTCCCAGAGCGCGGCGACCTGGCCCAGCTGCTCCAGGATTGCCAGCTCCTCCCGGCCCCGGTCGATCCAGCGGGCGAGTCGGCCCCAGTTGTGGATCAGCGACTCGTGCACCAGCTCCAGCTCGGACTCGGCGTCCAGCGACGCGCTGCCCCTGCGCACGGTGACCAGCCGCGCGTCGACCAGCTGCCCCAGCACCCGCCGCGCCCGCCGGTCCCCGCCCTCCAGCACCGCGGACGCGGGTTGCACCCGCCGGGTGCCGTCCGTGTTCACCATCCTCAGCAGGATCGTCCGCGCCGCCCGCACGTCCCTGGGCGGCAATCCCTCCAGGACCCCGTCCGCGTGACGCGCGAGGGCTCCCGCCACCCCACCCAGGGACTCGTAGGTGGCCCGGCGGATGACCCGGGCCTCCCGGTCCCGGCGGTCCCACAGCAACCTCGCGGTGAACTGCAACAGGGGCAGGCAGGCGGGTTCGTCGCTGACCTGCTCGACCATCTCGGGGATCAGCTCCGGGTCGTCGGTGTCGTAGTCCAGGGCCCTGAGCGGACGCAGGAGGATGCCCTCCATGGCGCCGGTGTCGGGTCGCTGGAGCACGGTGACCCCGGCCAGGGCGGCGCGGACCCGATCCCCCTGGTGCAGCCGCCCGAGGAAGTCGTCGCGAATGGCGAACACCGCCCGCACCGGCGACAGGGGATCATCCGCTGCCGAGCACACCGCTTCGAGGAACTTGCGCTGGAGGTCCTCGTCGTCCACCAGGGTGTACAGCTCCTCCAGCTGGTCCACGAAGAGCAGCACCCGACCCCCGGCGGTCTCCGCCAGATCGTGGAGGACGACGTTGAGGCGGTGGGGCTCCCGGCGGAGCTGGGCTGCGAGACCCTCCTCCTCGCGCGACTCCTCCGGTTCGGTCTCGGCCTTCCGGGTCAGATCCCCGGGGCTGAGGTGAAGCGAGGCGGTGGACGGCTCCTCGGTCTGCCCGCCCCCACCGGCGGCGTCGGCGGCGTCGTGAAAGGCCGCCTCGAGATCCACGAACGGCCTTCGCCCGGGCCGGACGCGGATCACCACCCAGCGTCCCTGCTCCCGCAGTCGGGGGATCACCCCGGCCTGGACGAAGGAGCTCTTGCCCACCCCGGAGGCCCCCACCACGGGCAGGACGGTGCCCTCGCGCATCCGCTCCAGGAACGCTCCGACCTCCCCCTCCCGGCCGTGGAACAGGTGGGCGTGCCGTTCCGAGAACGGGCGCAGGCCCCGGAAGGGGGTCTCCTCCCGGGTCCGCGAGGGGTTGGTGCCCGCCAGCAGGTCCCGCAACCGCACGGCGACCGACGCCGCATCGGGGCGGGTGCGGGGATCCTTGCGCAGGCAGTGCTCGATCAGGTCGGCGAATTCCCGGCGGACCGACCGGATGCGGTCGATGGCCCGGGGTCGGGCGGACGCCACGATCTTCGATCCGAGCCGCTCCAGATCGGGGTCGTCGTAGGGCCGGCGCCGGGCCAGTAGCTCGTACAGGATCGCCCCCAGCGCCCAGACGTCCGAGGCCTGTCCGGCCTCCTCGCCCAGCCACCGCTCGGGGGCCATGTACTGGGGCGAGCCCCGGGTGACCTCGCGGTCCTCCTCCCCCGCGGCCGCGTCGGGGGCAGCGCCGACGATGCGCGCCAGGCCGAAGTCCAGCACGCGGATCCGGCCATCGGTGGGGATCACCACGTTGCGGGGCTTCAGGTCGCCGTGGACGATGTCGTGGCGGTGGGATTCGCGCAGGGCCTCGGCGATGGCGAGCCCGACGCGAACGCACTCGCGTTCCCCCAGGGGCGCCTCGCGCATCCGCCGCCGAAGGGTGTGGCCCTCGAGGTACTCCAGGGCCATGTAGGGGATGCCCTCGTGGCGGCCCACCCCGAAGATGGTGACGATGTGGGGGTGATTGAAGCGGGCGGTGGCCCGGGCCTCGTAGAGGAATCGGGTGCCCTGGGGGTCGGAGCGCAGCAGACCCGGGTGGATCACCTTGAGCGCCACCCGCCTCCCCAGCTCCGTGTCGCGGGCGAGCACCACTTCGCCCATACCGCCGCGACCCACCAGGCGCAGGACCTGGTACTGGTCGACGACCGTCCCCGGAGCGAAGGGCCCCTTCTCCCCGGTCAACCGGGATTCCTCACCCACGGGTCCAGTCTACCGGTTTCGGCGAGATCGAAGATCTGCGCGCCCCGCGCGTCGATTCGTGGTAGGTGTCCCGAGAAGCGCGCGAAGCGCGATGGAGGTCGGTCGTGAGAGCAGCTCGTTTTTTCGCAACTTTCGTCGCCACCGTCGCGGTGGTCCTGGTCTCGACGATGTCCCCGGCGGTCGCGTCCGCCCAGCCCACCTGGTCGACGATCCAGGCCGTGTCGGACTGGACCCAGCACTCCCAGAAGCAGCACAAGGACGCCGGCACCATCACCATCTACCGCACGCAGATCGATGGCACCCACTGCTTCCGGGCCAACGCCACGGTCGACGTGGCGCCCGAGCCGATGATGGAGGTGGCGATGGACATCGAGGGCACCATGGAGTGGGCCTCGACCGCCAACGTCACCCGCGCGGGTGTCCTGGGCCGCAGCGGCTCGAGCATGGACTACTACCAGCTGATGGACGTCCCCGGCTGGACCATGACCAAGGACCGCTACTGGTTCCTGCGGGGCACGGTCCGCAAGGAGGGCGGCGGCCAGGCCTTCACCTGGGAGCGGCTGGACGACGGCGGGCCCTACGCCTCGGTCTACGAGAAGTTCGTCGCCGCCTACCCCAAGGCCATCGAGCCCCCGATCAACGCGGGCGGCTGGCAGTTCACCCCGTCGGGGGACGAGACCGAGATCAACTACTACATCTGTTCGGACGCGGGCGGCACCATCCCCGAGAACGTCCAGGTGATGGCCACGACCACCACCCTGCCCGACACCGTGGGTGACCTGGTGCGCGAGGCCCGCACGCGGTAACCCCACCGCGCTCGCCGATCTCGGTGGGCCGTCCCCGTCGCGCGGCCCTTCGTGCTACGTTCGCCGTACATCGGCCCCTTCCCGCAGACATCGACTTGGAACGCCCGGGGGGGCCGTCGACGGAATCCACTGCGGAGGGACCTCACCATGACAGCCGGACAGATCGCCACGGGCCTCGGCCTGGTGTGCGCCTTGAACCTCGCCTGCGGCGGCTCCGAACCCGCCGAACCCGAGGCGACACCCCCGCCACCCCCCGAGCCCAACCGCTGCGTCGTCACGCCGGTGGAGACCGGCATCGAGGGGACCCTCGGGGCGAACCTGGCGTTGACGTCAGGCGCCGAGGGGCTGGCGATCACCGGCAGCGCGGTGGAGAAGGGCGAGACCAGCCTGCAGGGGTACCCGCTGGACGCCGCTGGCGTGGCCACGGGTGATCCGGTCCGGCTCGAGGCCCGGGGAGACGCGGGATCCAGCGATCACGCCGTTCCGGTCTGGACCGGGACGGAGTGGGTGGTCGTCTGGGACACCTACACGAAAAAGGACACGCCGAGTTACCGTGGCAAGGTCCACCTGGCCCGGTTCGGCGCGGATGGAACCCTGGTCGGCAGGTCCCGCGCCATCTCCGACGACCGCTGGGACATCGCCAGCCCCCGCCTGGCCTGGTCGGGCGCGGGCGCGGGCGCGGTGTGGAGCAGCTCGCCGGACCAGGAGGCCTTTGCTCTCAGCTTCCGGCCGCTGGACACCGAGGGCAAACCCAGCGGACCGACGGTGGACCTGGCCGAGGTCCCCCGCCACACGCCTGTCGCGATCTCGTGGGACGGTAGCGCCTACGGCATCGTCTGGACCGCCAAGGTGGGCAACCGCCGCGAGCTCTTCTTCGCCCGGGTCTCTCCCGTGGGGGAGGTGGAGGTCCCGGCGGTTCAGGTCACGACCGGGGGCGCCGGTGGCGATCTGGGACTCGTGGTCACGGCGGACGGGTACGGCGCGGTCTGGACCGAGTACAGGGGCGGGAGCTACGTGATGTACGCATCCCTGTCACGCGAGGGCCTGGTGGCGGGGAAGCCGCGCCAGGTCAACGAGGGTGGGCGCGCCATCGGCTACTACGGCATGGCCACCAGCGGCACCGAGATAGGGGTGGTCTGGACCGACGGCAGCGCCAACGAGAACACCAGCATGGACGACATGCACAGCGACCTGTATTTCGCGCGATTGAGCGAGGCGGGCGAGATCCTCACGCCGCCCCAGCAGGTGACGGATTTCGGCGGCAGGAGCATCAGCGCCATCGCCGCCTGGAAGGACGGCGCCTGGTTCGTCGGCCGCGATCCCTATCACGTCGAGCCGCTGCTGCTCTATCGCCTGACCGACTGCGACACGCCGAATTGACCCGGACTCGCGGACCGAGCCAGGGCTCTGGACGGACTCAGCAGGGATCGTTGAAGGTCCCCGGTGTGCCCAGGTCCCCAGCGCCGAAGCTGGAGCTGGCCTCGCACCAGTGGCTGCCGTCGTCGTTGGCGGCCGCGCTGAGGTAGGCGGGGGCCAGAGTCATCGAGGCTCCGGTGGGGTCGGGGAAGGTGGCGCCGTCGTCCCAGCCGACCCGGTCGATCTGCTGGCCCCCGCAGTGCAGGATCAGCTCGTCGGATCCGTTGGTCAGATCCAGTCCGCCGCCGTATTCGTAGTCCAGCGGTACCCCACCGTTGAGCCCGGTGTCACCCTCGGTACCGAGGACCAGGTACTCGCCACCCCCGATGATCAGCGGACCCGAGATCGTATGGTCCAGGCCGTCGTCGTCGGACAGCTGGCAGCCGTCCAGGTCGATGGAACCGCCGGTGGTGTTGTGCAGCTCGAACCACTCGCCGTCGTTGTCCGAGACCGCGGCGGGGTTCTGCATCACCTCGGACACGATGACCGCGCCCACGGGGACCACACCGCCGCCGCCGCAATCGTCGTTGGCGGAGCCGGGTGTACCCAGGTCGCCGTCGCCGAAGCTCGAGGAGGCCTCGCACCAGCGGCCGCCGTCGTCGTTGTCGCCGGCGTCCAGGTACGCGGGATCCAGGTTCATCGAGGCGCCGGCCGGATCCGGGAAGTCGAGCCCGTCGTCGTACTCCACCGCGTCCACGAGCAGCCCGGCGCAGGACAGGTACAGCTCGTCGTCGGAGTTGGACAGGGAGACGGCACCGCCGTACGCGTAGTCGACCACGGCTCCGCCGTTGTCCAGCTGGTTGCTCAGGGCACCCAGCACCAGGTAGTCGCCGGGAGAGACGACCAGGCTCGCACCCGGGCTGATCACGTGGCTGTCCGCTCCGGCGTCGGAGATCTCCCAGCCCATCAGGTCGACGAATCCGCCGGACGCGTTGTAGACCTCGAACCACTCGCCCTGGTCGTCGTCGACCGCGCTGGGGTTCTGCAGGATCTCGCTGATGACCAGGTCGCCGGCCGAGACGAAGTCCTCGTCCGCGACCCCGTCGCAGTCCTGGTCCACCCCGTCGTCGACCTCGTTCGCTCCGGGGTGCACACCCGGGTCACCGTCGTCACAGTCTTCGGGCTCCTCGTACCCGTCCCCGTCGGCGTCCAGGGGAGAGGAATCATCGTCCCCGGTGTCGTCGTCTCCCGTGTCGTCGTCCCCGGTGTCGTCGTCCCCGGTGTCGTCGTCTCCGGTGTCGTCGTCTCCGGTGTCGTCGTCTCCGGTGTCGTCGTCTCCCGTGTCGTCGTCATCGTCGTCGTCGTCGTCCCCCGGACCGCTGTCGTCGTTGTCGTCGTCGTCCTCGGGCGGGGGCGGCGGCGGGCAGCCGACCCACAACACCGCGGCGAGCAACAGCAGGGAAGGGCGCCAGGGGATCGTCACGTTCATGTCGGGGCCTCCGGGGCGGTCGGGTGGTCAACCGGCTCGACGCTAAGTTTCCCGCGACGACCGGGTCGGATCCACCGCAGAACGAAAGTAGAGTAGGTGCCGACGATCCGGGCTCCACGGCCCGGGGGGTGCATCGCGGGAGTGACGCATGACCGTCGAGATCCGGTTTCCGACCCGCGAGGACGTACCCGCCCTGCAGGACCACTTCGCGCGGCACCGCGCCGAGTCGGGGCGCGGCGACCCCCACTTCATGCCCTTTCATCCCGACGATCCAGACGGCCCCCGAGGACTGGTCGTGGAGGGCCTGGACCGTCCCCTCACCGAGCCCGGTTGGCATCGCTGGTTCGTGGCCGTGGACCGTGACGGTGGCTCCGTGGTGGGCCACGCCAATCTCAAGGGCCACGGGCTGCGCACCGCGATCCACCGCTGCGAGCTGGGGATCGGCATCGAGCGCGCCCACCGGGGGCAGGGCCTGGGGCGCCGGCTGGCGACGGTCGCCCTCGACTACGCCCGCCGGGCGCCCTCGATCACCTGGATCGACCTTCGGGTCTTCGAGCACAACACCGCGGCCCGGGCCCTGTACCACGAACTCGGATTCCGGGAGGTGGGCATCCTGGAGGACAGCTTCCGCATCGACGACGACCGGATCGACGACGTGTTGATGGTGCTCGAGGTGACGTAGATCACTCGGTGCCGCAGGCGAGCAACCGCGTCGTGTACGGTTCCTCCTGCCAGACCGAGTAGAAGAACCCCACCCCCAAGGTGGCGTTGAGCTGCCAGGCGAGCTCGCCGTCGGGGGTGACCTCGTCGATCTGGCCGGCGAAGCCCCAGGTCACGATCGTGTTGCCGTTGTCCAGGCGCCACACGTCACCGCCGGCGGGCGAGTAGAGCGGGGGATCGGCGGAGTAGGACCAGATCTGATCGGCGGAGCCGCCGGGCACGTCGAGTGAGAGCTCCAGGGCTCGGGACTCGTAGCGCTGTACGGGCCCGTTGTCGAACAGCAACACGCCGCCGTCGACCAGCTCGAACTCGTGCTGTTCGCGGAACAGGGACGCCTGGCCGTCGACGAACTCGAAGTCCGAGTCGTCACCGCCGAGCAGCCAGTGGGACTCGCCGCTGGCGCGGTCCAGCTTGACGATCGTGTGCAGGTTGCGCACGCCGAGGTAGTAGGCGTCCTCGTCCGGGTCGTACTCCAGGGAGTTGGAGTGGGTCCAGCCGGTACCTGGCGTCGGGCTGCCCGGCTCGTAGACGAACTGGTCCCAGGTCGACCACACGATCCGGGTCTCACCCCCGGGGAGGAGCTCCACCAGTTGGTCCCCGTAGACCATCTCGTCTTCCACCTGGCGGACGTCGTCGAAGATGCCCGCGACCGTGCCGTCGGACAGCTCGACGAAAGTGTGGCTGTGCCCGGTGGCGTCGATCCGCTCGACGTCCTCGCCGTCGAGGGACACGCGGATGTAGTAGGAACGCCCGTCGTCACCGGGGATTCGATAGCGGTTGTAGAGGATCGAGCGGCCGTCGCAGGAGGGCATGACCGACAGGATGCGCTTGTCGCGGACGTCCGGGTCGTCGTCCGCGTGCCACCACACCGGGTTGCCTTGCCGGTCGAGGACCGCGGCCACGTCGGTCTCGGTGACCACCGCCAGGTACAGGTAGCCCCCGTACGTTCCGTCCTCGAGGGGAACGGAGACCGAAAGGTCCACGCCCTGCAGCTCCGCCGGCAGCGGTCCGGTGGTGATCTCTCCGTCGTACCTGGCCACCTCGGTGCCGTCCCGCGAGGCCACCACCTCCAGCTCGTAGGTGGTGGCGGCGACGTTGCCCAGCAGCAGCACCTCGTGCTCGGTACCCTCGCCGTCGGACTCCCGCGTGCGTGGCGCGTCGCCGGGCGTCCACCAGGTCACCCGGCCCGCGGTCGGCTCGTCGGTCTGCCACCGCACGGTCACCACCGTGCCCACCGCGTCGCTGATCACGATCTCGGGATCGAGGGAGGCCACGCTGTCGTCGTCGTCCCCGGTCACGTCGTCGTCGTCGTTCGGGCCGTCGCAGGCGGTGCCGAACAACGCGGCGAGAGCTGCGACGATGGCGGCGAGTCGCCACGCCCTCGAAGCGCCCGTCATTCCAGGTACCCCAGCGCCCGCAGCTGTCTGACCACCTCCGAGTCGACCTCCTTGTCCGCGTCGCGGTTGATGGGCGGGAGGGCGGTGGTGGCCGCCTCCCACTCCGAGAGGGCGGCCTCGAGGCGCTTGCGGGTCTCGGCGAAGGCGGGATCATCGGCCAGGTCGAGCCCGTACTTCTCCTGGGGGCGCTCGTTGCCGGGTAGACGATAGAGCTCCACCGGCCCCCCCATCTGGATCAATTTCCTGACCGATTCGCGTTTCTCCTCGTCCAGGTCCGGGCGCTCGCCGGCCTCGTAGGCCACGTGATCCCGGTTGATCTGGAGCTTGAAACCCGGCTCACGGATGGCGACCTTGTCCACCTCGTTGAACTGGGTGTCGAGGAAGAACTGGTCGGGGAGCTGCGGCGCGGGCTTGCCGTGGAGGACCGGCGCGAGCGAGGTGCCCTTGACCCCGGTGGCCACCGTCAGTCCGAACAGCTCGGCCAGGGTGGGGACCAGATCGAGCAGCTGCACCGGGTCCGGGAAGCGGCTGCCTCCCTGCAGTCCGGGGTGGGCGAAGATCAGCGGCACGTGGATGTTGGAGTCGTAGAGCACGAAGCCGTGGGTGCCCGCCCGGGGGACGCCGGGGTGATCGGTCAGTCCCTCGCCGTGGTCGGAGGAGATCACCACAAGGGTGTCCGGATGGTGCTCGCGGACGAAGGTCAGCAGCCGGCCCAGCTCCTGGTCGGCGAAGGCCACCTCGGAGTCGTAGCGCTCGACCCTGGACTTGGGCTCGTCGTTGAGCGGGTGCACGAAGTGGTCGGGGGCGCCGTAGGGCAGGTGGGGGTCGATGTAGAGCACCTGGAGGTAGAACGGGCCCTCCTCGTGGCGTTCGAGCAGGGCGATGGACCGGTCGGTGACCAGGTCCGCGTCCTCCATCAGCACCTTGCCCTTCTTGTACTTGGTCTTGCCCTTCATCCAGGCCCAGACCACGCCGCAGTCGCCGTACTCGTCGAACCCCTGGTCGAACCCGAACACGGCGTTGATGCTCGGGTTGGCCGTGACGCCATAGGTGCGGTACCCGCTGCCGTGGAACATCTCGGCCAGGGTCACCACCTCGGGCGAGAGCTTGTCGTAGCGCTCCTTGTAGACCCCGGTCTCCCGGGGGTACACGCCCGTGAGCATCGAGGCGATGGAGGGGCGGGTCCACGAGCAGTTGGCGAAGGCCTGGTCGAACACCACCCCCGCGGATGCCACCTCGTCCACGTTCGGGGAGGTCGGCTTCTCGTAGCCGTACGCGCCCAGGTGGTCCGCCCGCAGGGTGTCGATGATCACGAACAGGACGTTGGTCCGGCCGGGGACGATGCCCTCATCCGCGACGGTGTCCGCACCCGCGGCGGTGTCCGTCACGGGGGTCCGATCCCGCTTGCAGCTCCCCACGGCAGCGGCCACGAGCGCGGCCATCAGCAGCGCCCACAACCCGATCCTCAGTCCTGGTCGTCGTCCATCCATCGCGTCGCCCGGTCGCCGGGATGGTAGGGTAACACCATCGAATTGCAAGCCCCCGCAGGGGGCCGCGGGAGGACGCCCAGTGGCCGGCAGGCCCGATCCCACGCCGGGGGCTCGGAACCTGGTCCTGATCACCCTCGACAGCTGCCGCTACGACACGTTGCTGGCGGCGCAGCCGGCGGCGATCCGCCGTCTGGGTCCGGTGGAACGGCGGTTCAGCTATGCCTCGTGGACCGCGCCGTCCCACTACAACCTGCTCATGGGCCTCATGCCCCACCCATCGCCGACCCATGTGTTCGCCTCCGAGCACTACAAGAAGGACTTCCTCCGGTTCTCGGAGCGATTGGGCATCGAGGGGGTGGCGTTCCAGCAGATGCTGCCGGGGCTCTACCTGCCCCCCTTTCTGCGGGAGAAGCACGGGTACCGCACCCGGGCGCTGGTCTCGCTGCCGGTGATGAACGAGCACACGCCGCTGGCGGTGGGGTTCGACAGCTACGAGTTGATGCCGACCCACAACGACATGGCCGCCATGGTCCAGCGGCTGCGGTTCGACCCGGAGCGGCCGACCTTCTACCTGCTCAACGTGGGCGAGACCCACTACCCCTACGCGCTCCCCGCCGAACCCCCGTCCGAGTGGCCACGGATCTCGGGGGTGAACGGGGTCTTCCGGACCCTGGACGGCGCACCCGCCGAGGGCAACGGACAGCGCCTGGACGCCGCGCCGCGGTTCTTCGACGACGACGCGCTGGCGAGGCTCCGTCAGCGACAGGTCGCCGCGGCGGCCCACCTGGACCGGGTGGTGGAGCGCCTCTACGACGTCGTCCCCCCCGACACCTGGATCGTCATCACCTCGGACCACGGCGAGCTCTTCGGCGAGGACGGCTACTTCGGCCACGGGCCGATCATGCACCCCAAGGTGTTCGAGGTCCCCTTCGTGGAGGGGCTGCGCCCCTGACCCTGTAGCTCTCCGCAGCTTTCGTTGTTAGCCTCTCCTCGGATCGGGTAGAACAAAGTTTCGGGGGCGGAAGCGCGGGACGCCCCCGCACGCGTACACGAGCACAGGGACGAAGAGGAACACGGCACCGCAGATCCGGCATCTGCCACGCGGTGCACAGGAGGGACGAAGGATGTTCGTTCGACCGCCGTTTTTAGACCGAATCCGGGATCTGGCGCTGATCGCAGGGCTGCTGGCGGTGTTCGCCATCGCGCCCCGGGCCGAGGCGCAGGATCTCATCATCGACGGCACCAGCCAGACCCTGGGCGGGGACCTGGTGTACGACACGGTGCAGGTGATCAACGGGGGCATCCTCTACGTGGAGACCTACGACGGGGACCCGAGCACCACCGGGTTCCTCCACATCACGGCCGACTCCATCGAGGTCGACGCCACCTCCTACATCATCGCCGACGGTAGCGGCTACCGGGGCGACCTGGCGGCCCTGGCGGGCGAGGGCGAAGGGGACGGCGGAGGTCAGGGGGGCTCCTACGTGATCGACGGTGCCGGCGGCGGTGCCTATGGGGCCAACGGGGGCGACGGCGTCCGCGACTACTGGCAGGTGGGCGGCTGCGCCCCGGACGGCCAGGGGGGCGTGGCGAACGGTTCGGAGACCGACTACGAGATCGACCTGGGATCCGCGGGCGGCTCCGGGGGCTCCGGCGACGGTGACGGATGGGGCGGCGGCGGCGACGGTGGCGGCTCGATCTGGCTCGAGGCCGACGTGTTGACCATCGCGGGGACCCTGCGGACCGCCGGCAGCGACGGTTCGGTGTACCTCAACGACTCGGGGGGCGGCGGGGCCGGCGGCGGCATCCTGCTGTGGTCGGCCAACGCCAGCGTCACCGGCACGCTGCAAGCCACCGGTGGTCTGGGTCACTACTACGACGACGGCGGCGGGGGAGGCTCCGGCGGCCGGGTCAAGATCTTCAGCATGGCCGGCACGGTCTCGCCGACGGTGGACGTCACCGGAAACCTGGGGGGCAACGGCTCGTACTGCGGCTCCTTCATGAGCGGCGGCGACGGCACCTATTTCGCCGTGGACACGGACGTGGACGACGACGGGTACGAGGACGAGCAGTACGGGGGACTGGACTGCAACGATGGCGACGCCGCGATCAACCCCGGGGCCACCGAGGACTGCGACGGCATCGACAACGACTGCGACGGCCTGACGGACGAGGAGGACCCGGACACGGACGCGGACGGGGACCAGTACTCGGGCTGCACCACCGACTGCGACGACGGCGACGCGGCCATCAACCCGGCGGCCGACGAGGTCTGCGACGGCGTGGACAACGACTGCGACGGCCTGGTCGACGGCGCCGATCCCGACACGGATGCGGACGAGGACGGCGTCAGCGAGTGCGACGGCGACTGCGACGACGACGACGACGATCAGTTCCCGGGCAACGCCGAGGTCTGCGACGACGTGGACAACGACTGCGACGGG
>CAZITQ010000008.1:0-82444 GCA_964542165.1 uncultured Rickettsiales bacterium | reverse complement strand
TCAGGACAGCCAACAACCAGGGACAGTCCCAGCAGAGCCAAGAGCAACCAACGTGCGGACATGGGAATCTCCCTCCGTGTGCAGGAAGATCAGTCTAGCAGCGCTTTCCCACTCGCCGGCGCGGACGTCTGAAAGGGGACGTACGTAACTAGTTAACTTGCTGGGGAGTCCAGCACGTCCCTTGTTGTGCCCCTCGCCCAGCAAGTTAACTAGTTACGTACGTCCCCTTTCTTGATTCGCTTGCGCCGGGGAGGGCGGTCAGTTCGTGGCGGTGGCGTATTAGTATGGGCGGCGGTGCATCGACCGCTCCCCTCACTGCTCCGTTCGGACTGGCCCTGGCTCCTTGTGACGGGGGTCGCGGTGGCGGGCGTGCATCACGCGATGATCGCGGCCACGCCGTTCTACTTCGTGAACAACGAGGAACTCCACAACGCCACCGTGGCGCGGGAGCTGCTGGTGGGAAACCTGCGGCACCTGTTGGACTACCAGTACCGGTCGTTCTGCGGCGGGTGCACCGGAGTGGCGCTGCTGGGGTGGCTGTCCTTCGCCGTGGCGGGGGTGGGGTACCTGGCGTGGAAGGCGGTGGCCGGGCTGTTCGCGGCTGGGATCGTGGTCGCGGGTCACCGGCTGCTGGTGCAGACCGCGGGCCGCCCCGCGGCGTGGGCGTTCGTCGCGTTGATGATCGGCGCGCCGACCCTGCTCACCCAGGCCATGTCGATGCTGTGGGGCAATCACTTCGAGGTCACGGCGCTGGTCCTGGTGCAGGCGGTTCTCGCCGCGGCATTGCTCCGTCGACGGCCGGTGGCCGGTGGGAATCCCCGTCTACTCTGGCTCGCCTGGGGGGCTGCAGCGGGATTCGGGTTCTGGTTTTGCTTCCACTCCGCCTTCGCCCTGCCGACCCTGGCCCTGCTCGTCGTGGGTGTCCTGGGATCCCGGGCATGCCTCAAGGGTTTGCCCTGGTTCGCCGCCGGCGCGGCTGCGGGTCTGGTGCCCCTGGTGGGGTATGCGCTGTCCAGCGACCGCTCCGTACTGATGGTGGCCCGGTTCGGCCTGGTACCCCACGAGGAGGGGGTGGACGTCAACCTTCCCGCCCTGGCCGAGGTCCTCGCCATGGTCCCGACCCGGGCCTGGGAGGCCACCCTGGGCAACTACACCCCGGTCATGTGCGGGCTCCCGGGCCGTGACCCGCTGGGGATCTGGGACACCGCGGTCCTCCCGACGCTGTGGCTGCTCGCCCTGGCGGGTGTGGTGCTCTCGCTCCGCAGGCGCCGCGGGTGGCGCCTCGTGGGGCTTCTCCCCTTCGCCTTGATGCTGGCCGACATGGCCGCGTACACCGTGGCGCCGTGGCGGACCGACCCGGATCCCTCCGCCTTCCCCGAGCCCTTCCGGGTGCGCTACCTGGTGCCAGTGATGGTCCTCCTGCTGGCCTCCGCGGCCACCGGGGCGGGGCGCCTGTGGAGCCTGGGGCTGCCCGGCCGCGCCGGAGCGGCACTGCTGGTGTTGCTGATCGCGGCCCCGGGCATCACGGCGAAGGTCGCGTGGATCTCCGGCGCCGAGGACGAGGCCACCGATCCCCGGGCCCACCACATCCCTCCCGTGGACTACCGGTTCTTCCAGCACTACGGCGCCTACCACCTGGACGAGGCCGACCGAGCCATCTTCTCCGGCGGTGACTGGGTCTCGACCGTCAACCACCACCGGGCCTCGGGGGTCGACCTCGCCGAGCGGCTGATCCGGGGCGACGAATCCGAGGCCGTGGAGATCCTGGACGAGATCCGCGCCCACCCGTCGCGGTCTCCCGGCGAGCAGCGGATGGTCCTCCACGGCATGGGCCTCGCGCTGCGGCACCAGCGCCGGGCCTTCGGCGTTCCCACCGAGTCGTTCCTGCCCCAGCTGGCAGCACTGCTGGAGGCAGCCGGAGAGGAGGAGCGCCGAGCCATCGCGACGGGAGTGTGGGAGCAGAACCTCACCTTGCTGGTACCTGAGGGAGACGCTCTGTCTCCCGCCGAGGCGGTGGCCCTGCTGGGAGGTCCGATTCAGGCGGCCGAGTGCAGTCTCTGCCCAGCCGTGGGAGAACTGCTCGGCGCCGCGCCGGCACCCGGCGAGGTCCGCGTCTCAGGGGACATCGTCCAGGGGGGGGAGGCGTTGCTCCCGGACGATCCCGTGCTGCGCGCCGCCGTCCTCCGCGGCGCGGGCGCGGCGTACGGCCGGGCCCACGGCTATCGGGGCGAGGAGCTGCTGGACGTCGCCCGACGGCTCGGTCCGGCCGACGGTCTCTCCTTCCTGGAGGGCCTGGCCGTCGGACGGGGTTCCACCTGGGCCCGGAGCAGCCGCGAGGGCACTCCGCCCGAGCGGGTTCCCTGACCGCGCTATAGTCGGGGCGAGGGGGAGCGACTCCCGGATGGACGGCCGCTGGTACCACGATTGGGGTTACTTCCTGCTCTACCTGGGGGGCTGGTTCGTCTTCGCCGCCCTCGCCTGGCGGCTGGCCCGACGCCGCGACGTGCCCATGCGTTGGGTCGTGCTCCTGCTGACCACGTACGCGATGGGCATGGGCCCGGTGGCCCACGCCCTCTACTTCCTGGTGGTCCGGAACACCCTGCGAAATCAACCGTACGTGGATGCAGCCACGGGATCGGTCACCGACTGGGCCGCCCCGACCCTCGAACACGTGACGGCCGACGTCATGGCGCTGTTCGAGTCCACGGGCGGGCTGTGGGGCGGCCCGCTGGCCATCGTGGGCACCGTTGTCCTGGCCTTGGTGCTGGTGCGCGAAGCTCCGCGGGTGCGCGGAGACGTGGGAGACGCCGTCGCGGTGGCCCTCCCCGCCGCCCTCGCGATGTGCAAGCTCGGGTGCCTGGTCAACGGCTGCTGCCACGGCATCGTGGGCGCGGGCTTCCCCTTCGTCCACTTCTCCTGGGTCGGTCCGAACTCGCCGGCCGACGGGCTGGACGCCTTCCCCACCCAGGCCCTAGACGGCGCGCTGTACGCCGTCTGGGCGGGCATCCTGTGGCAGATGCACCGGACCGAGAGGGCACGCGGCAGGCTGCTGCTGTGGTTCGTACTGCTGTTCTCTCTGGGTCGGCTGCTCAGCGAGTTCACGCGGGGGGACGAGGAGGGCGCGCCGCTGCTCGGCATGACGCCCGTGCAGGTCGTGCTGATCGTCGCGCTGCCCGCCGTGGTGCTCCTGCTCACGAGGCCCCGCATCCTGGAGCGACTGCTTAGCTGGCGCGGACCGGAGGTTCTCCCGGACCCGGACAGGCGCTCCCACCGCGCCGCACGCCGGCAGGCCGTCTTCGTGCTGACCGCGCTCCCCGTCTACTTCCTGCTCCCGATGCTGTTGATCCCCGCGCCCCTCCTCGTCCTCGTCCACGGCATCCGGGTCGCCCTGCGCCCCACCGACCTCCTTCGCCGGACGCAGCTGTTCGGGGCCATCGTCCTCCTCTCCCTGGGCTTCCTCGCCCTGGCCGGCTTCTTCATGAGCGTGTTCCATCCACTGTGGGTGGGCGGTGCCCTCCTCCTGTGGGCGACGCTTGCGGCGATGGGGCTGCCGGATCTGTCCTCTGGAGGTCAGACCCGGCGCTGACCTCGCGCCCACCCGTTCTCCACGATCGGCGACTCGACCTTCCGGATCGTCAACAGACCGTTACAGCACGCCGTCCTCGATCCGCTGCGGGTGGCGTGGCACGGGTCCTGCACAACACCGCTGGCGTACGTCCACGGGGCACCCACGGGAGGACCGACTCGATGACGAACTCGAACCGGAAGCCGACGCCGGCCATCCTGGCCTTCGCCCTCGCCGCGCTCTTCGCGGGAACCGCCGCCGCACACACCACCGACGGGGGTGAGGACCTCGACCTCGTCTCCATCGCCGGGCCGACCGCCTTGACCGCGCTCGGTGGGGGGCTGACCATCGGCGGGGTGGTCCTGGCCTCGGCGCCGGACGTTCCCTACCAGCCCCTGTGGAGGGGACACCCGGTCCGGATCGCCCTGACGGCGAATCTGCTGACGACCGGGATCCCGACCTTCGTGACCGGGCTCGTCCTGGCGGGCAAGGGGACGAGCGAGGTCGACGACCTGCGTCACCTGGCGGCCTGGCGGCGGGCCAAGGCCGCGAAGATCCTGCACCTGCCCTACCTGCTCACGGGCATGGTGATGACCTCGGTCTGGATGTCCATCGCGGTCCACGGGGAGAACGCCCGCTGGATCGCGGACGAGCGGGTCTATCTCCTCCCCATCGCCGGTGTGGCGACGATGGCCACCGGTCTGGGGCTGGCAGCGATGGGCGACCAGGCGTCGGCCGAACTCTACGGACACGAATCCGGGTGGGACGACAAGCCCGGCCGGCTGCTGCTCAAGTCCGGCGTGGCCTTCGTGGCGGCGGGCGGGGTGGCCGTGGCCCTGGGCGGGATCGCCTTCATGCCCTTCGAGCTGTCCCTGGGAGGAGATGGCGACTTCAGCAGCCGGGTGATGCTCACCGGGCTGCCCTTCCTGATCGCGGGTGTGCCGATGATGCTGGCGGGAATCCAGCGCTGCCAGGTCGCGGAGCGGCAGCACCCGGGCATCTCCCGGGTGGACCGGCCCCGGCCGAGGCTGCTGGGCGTGGCGCCGATGCACGATCCCAAGACCAAGACGGTGGGTCTGTCGGCGAGCTGGTCGTTCTAGGGAATCTGCGGGGGGGTTCGGGCGTTGCGGGACCGTGCGTGTCGGTCTTGCCGGTCCTTCGTTTGCCTTGATCGCGATCCTGGGTGGGGGGGTGATCTGCCCGGCTTGTGGGCGGGGGGAACGCGAGGCCGGGTCCGAGTCCGAGTCAGATGGCCGCCCGACCGTGACCGGGTCCGTGGCCGAGACCGAGGTCGAGTCCGAGTCCGGGCCCGAGACCGAGGCTGTGGCCGAGGATCCGGCAGTCGCCATCGGCCGGTTCGTCGACGCGGAGGCGACCTCACGTCTCGTCGAGCACCTGGATCGGGCGGCCAGCGATCTCGGGAAGCGACTGCGCGCAACGGGCGACGCCGGGGACGATGACGTCGGGCGCCTGCTCCGGACCCAGGTCTGCGCCAACCTGGACGCCAAGGCCCGCCTCGCCGGGGGCGAGATCTTCCCGATGACCGAGGACGAGATCCGACGCACGGTCATCGACTACGAGGTGTTCAAGATCGAGGCCTACGTCTCGTCGGGGGTCTTCCCCAAACGCTACTTCGGCTACTTCGACGGAAAGTGGGACACCGCCGAGCACGAGGGGACCCTGGCGCGGACCACCCACACCTCCGTGGAGGTCATCAACGCCTGGCTGGTGGAGACGGACCAGCCCCTGCGAATCAACGACGCCGAGGTGGCCGTGACCTGGGTCTCCGAGGGCGGCGCCCTGCTGCTGCGCGAGAATCAGGACGAGCTGAACTCGATCCACCCGGTCTACGGCGTGGGTCTGGACGACATCGCGTCGGGGACCGCGGAGCTCGCCGATCTGATGGGTCGCCTGGACGCCGCCCTCGGTACGGAGCTGTCCGGGATCGTCGGCACCCGGGAGACCGACGAGGGCGAGCGCGCGGTGCTCCAGCGCCAGATGACCTTCGAGGAGTCCATCGCCGGCACCGCGCTGATGTGGATCTGGGAGAAGCGGATCGCCCAGCGCAAGCTGAAGAAGGACGGGCGCCCCCTGCTCCACGACCGGCCCCTGGACGAGCAGTTCATCCTGGGGTCGCTGGTCTACAACTCGGGGCTGATCCACGACGCAGGCCGGGAGTTCGAGATCCGCGACTTCCGCACCGGCGACCGCCTCAAGGCCACCTCGGACCGCAACGCCCACCGCCGGCAGGAACTGAACCTGGTGCCCCCCGCCGACGCCCTGGCCGAGCTGCTGACCGGCAGCGGTTACCGCGACCAGCACACCTCGTGGCTCGCCGTCTACCACGTGCTGCAGCGCTACGGCGGCTGGCTGGGTCTGCGGAATCACACCGACGTGTTCGACGAGCACGGGACGTACCGCATGGAGCGCTGGACGGCGGCACCGGACGGGGCCTGAGTCAGATCACGCTGTCGCCGCTGGCCGCCACCTCGCCGTAGCCGGTGATCGCGCCACGCTGGACCCCCTCGGTCTCGAACAGGGCGTCGCCCACGTCGATCCAGGCCTTGACGCCGTTGTTGCAGCGGACCTGGAACGCCTGGATCGGGGTCACCTCCGGGGTGGGGATCTCCACGAAGCCGTCGTCCGGCCCCACCCCCGGGCACTCCCCCTGCATCTCCTGCCCGCCGACGCGGAACAGGCAGAACCCCTCGCCGAAGTACCCGATGACCTCGACCTCGTCGCCGGCGGTGACCTCCCCGTCCCACAGCTTGCGGTCCACCGAGGCGCGATAGCGGTCGACCCCGCGCACGGTGGCGAATCCGGCGCCCTTGTCCCCCCAGGGGTGGTAGAGGCCCGAGGGCACGGCGCAGGAGATGGAGGCCTCCTCCTGGCAGGGCTCGCCCCGGCCCATGAGCTGCACCTCCCGGGTCACCGACACCACGGGTCCCGGGTACTCCCCCTCCCAGTTCATGAACACCGACGATCCGTCCGGGCAACGGGCGGCGGTCAGCTCGTCCCCGGCCTCCACGACCAGCTCGGTGATCTCGTCCGCCGCCCGCTTGGCCAGCCAGGCGGGCACGACGAGGATGGCGACGACCACGGCCAGCACCACGACGCACCCCACCCCGAGCGTTCCGGCGGCCAGCAACCACGGCGTCCTGGATTTCCCGGACATCGGCACCTCGCCCCACCGCCCCCTCGGCGGCGAGGTCATTCTACTCCTTTGACACCGCCCCGTAGGCCGCGAATCCGTCCCTGGCCGAACCTGGTCCGAAGTGGCACCCTTGACCCATGGGGAGGCGTCTTCCAACCATCGCTGCGCTCACCGCGAGTCTGTGCTGGGGCTCCTGTCTCCCGGACTGGCCGCCACCGGGACTCGACGACGACACGACCGCGGGCGACGACGACGCAACGGGGGACGACGACACCACCGGCGACGACGACGACACCGGCGACGACGACACCGGCGACGACGACACCGTGACCTCGCCCCCGCCGTGGGTCTCGCTGGCCGGTCGCAGCTACGAGATGGGCAGCGACACCGGGGAAGCCAACGAGCAACCGGTCCATCTGGTCACCGTGGCAGACTTCGAGATCCACGGCACCGAGGTGACGGTGGAACAGTACCGGGGGTGCGTGGACGACGGCACCTGCTCGGCGCCCAGCGAGAACGACGAGTGGTGCCACTGGTACGTGGCCGACCGAGAGCAGTACCCCGTCAACTGCGTGACCTGGACCCAGGCCGCCGACTACTGCAAGTGGCTCGGTGCTCGGCTGCCCAGCGAGGCGGAGTGGGAGTTCGCGGCCCGCAGCCGCGGAGCGGTGGTGCTCTACCCCTGGGGGGACGAGCCGGCCACCTGCGACCGGGCCGTGATGGACGACCCGGCCGGGGGTGGGAACGGCTGCGGCACCTCCATGAGCTGGGAGGTCTGCAGCCGCAGCCCGGCCGGCGACACGGACCACGATCTGTGCGACATGGCGGGCAACGTCTGGGAGTGGGTCGCGGACCTGTACCACGACAGCTACGTGGGGGCGCCTCAGGACGGCTCGGTGTGGGAGGACGGAGGAACCCCCAACCCGGTCACCCGCGGTGGCAGCTCCGGCAACGAGGCCGATAACCTGACGAACACCTTCCGCGACTGGGCCGAGCCGGACACGTCCATCCCGGGCCTGGGATTCCGCTGCGCGAGGACACCCGAATGACGGATCCGGGCCCGGCTCCCCTCGCCCTGGCGGTGGAGCTTCGGACCGACTGCCCGGCCTGCGGTCAACCGATCCCCCTGAACACCCTGGAACGCGAGCACCGGTGCCCCTCCTGTGTCCGGCCGCTCCCGATGGACCGTGCGGTGTGGGAGGCCCTGTTGCGGGGGGCGGTCCTGCAGGGTCGTGCCCTGGGGCCCAACGAGGGCCACGACCACCCGATCAAGGTGAAGCAGCACCCCTTCCGGCTGGTGGTCACGCGCACACCGCTCCACTGCCCCGCCTGTCGGACCGCCCTCACCCCCGACGAGGCGGACGTCCTCTCGAACACGGACACCGTCGTGTGCGGCGGTTGCGGGTACCCGATGGGTGTCCGCAAGCCACCCCGCTGGCTCGGCCGCAAGGCCCTGCCCGGCGTCACCCACCTGCTGGGGGAGGACCGGGGCGTCGAGGGGGACGGGGATGGAGGGGAGGCCCGCGGGTTCCCCTGTCCCGGCTGCGGGGCCCCCCTCCCCTTCGACGGCCAGGAGCGGGCCCTGGAGTGCCCCTACTGCCATGCCCACGCCTGGATCCCGGACAGCTTCATCTACGGCTCGAGCGCGCCGGTCGTCCGGCGGTGGTTCCTGACGGGGCCGCCCGTGGCGCAGGACGCGGGAGCGGACCTGGGCGTCCCGCCGCTGTATTGCGTGGCCGACATGACCGTCGACCGCGAAGAGAACCTCTACGTGGTCTGCCTGGAACCCGGCGCGGGGGTGGACGAGCAGTACATGGTCTGGTCCGCGGACGGGGACTTCCAGCCGCGCTGGATCCGGCACTGCGTACTGGACGCTCCCGGGCTGCTGGACAACAACGCCCGGCTGGCGGTCACCGGGGACGGCCGACTCCTGATCTCACGCCGCGATGTCGAGCCGCTGCACGTGCTCTCCTCGGTGGACGGCTCCGACCTCGGGGACCTCCACGTCGTGGCGCGCGACCTGCCCGCGGGCGAGCGGCTGGGGCGCTGGCGCGATCTGGCCATGGACACCGACGGCACCCTGTTGACCATCCGCGGCGATCGGATCCGGCGATTCGGACCCGACGGTCACGAGGTCGATCTGTGGGATTCCGGCCCGATTCCGACCGCGGTCATCGGAGAAGAGCGACCCGCGCGGGTGGACGACGAGGCGCTGGGTGACCGGGAGTGGAACCGCGTCGCGGTGGGCTGGGACGGCCTCACCTACCTCAAGGGCTCGTCGCGGGTGTACGGCTACGCCCGCGACGGCCACCTCGTTCGGCGCTTCGAGGTGGAGACGCCCCCCGAGGTCCGCCCGGCCGTGGACGCGGCGGGCACTCTGTTCGAGCTCGAGAACTTCACCCGGGGGTTCCTCCGCCGCTGGCCGGCCGAGGGTGGCCAGGCAGAGGTCCTCGCCGAGGGGGAACGGGACGGCTACCCCACCGACGACGACAACCGCGTCGCGGTCTCCCCCGGCGGCAGTGTCTGGCTGCAGGGCTCCAGCCGACTCCACGCCCTCGCCCCCGACGGCACCCAGCGCTTCGCCCGGGACCAGGAGGCGGGGCAGCGCTGCCTGCACGCGTTCCACCAAAGGCAGCGGGCCCAGGAGCTGGCGGCGGCCGGACTGAGCCTCGACGAGCCCGAGGAATCGAGCGGGGAGTTCACGCTCCGACCCCTCGGCGGAGGACCGTCCGGGGCCGACCCGAGGTCCGCTCAATCGCAAGGGCCGGGCGACGACGCCCCCGGAAGATCACCCGCTCCCACCTGGGCCATCGCGGCGGTGATCCTGGCGGTCGTGTTCGGACTTGCCCTGCTGTACGTGGTCGCGTTCCGCAGCTGATCTGCGAGGAGGGAAGGAGGACGGTTCCGTTGGCCAGCCACCTGTCGACCATCGGCTTTTCGGTGGATACGGACCAGGAGTTCGTGGACCTGGCCGAACGGGGGATGGAGGAAGGCGAAGAGATCCCGGTGGGCCGCAAGCGCTACGTGCGCTGGGCGGATCCGTCGGGTGCCGAGCTGTGGGTCCAGGTGAACTGGCTGGAGATGGTCATCGGGATGGTCCCCCACTTCTCGGGGACCAGCGAGGTCCGTGTCGGGCTGACCGAAGCCCTGCGCGAGCCCGACGACTCGCCCCTGGACGGGGCCTTCCACGCCTGGGCGGATCCCGACCCGGAGAGCCCCGGAACCGGCCTCTACCCCTTCGTCTTCGACTGCCCCGACGCGGCGAGCTACGGCAAGGTCGCGCTGCCGAGCCCGGCCCGGGCCCAGATCGCCGCGTTCGCCCACGAGATCGAGGTCTTCGCCGACGAGGCGTCCTTCGAGGCAGGTCAGGATCCCGAGATGCCGATGGCGTCCCGGTCGTTCATCCCCATCGGCCTGTTCTCCGGCGAAGGGGAAGACGAAGAGGACGAGGAGGACGAGGCCCCGCCGAAGGCGAGTGCCCTGCTCTCCGGCCACGTCCGCCGCTCCGAGGAGCGCCGCAACGGCCTCACCGGCCACCGTTTCCTGTGGGCCGAGGTCGAGACCCTCGGTGGGATCCTCGACGTGGTCGCAGACCGCGAACTGCTCCCGAGCGGCATCCCGGAGGGCGGCCTGGTCCAGGGCGTGTTCTGGCTTTCGGGGCGCCTCGTGCAGTACGAAAAGGCCCCTCCCAGCCTCCTACGCCGCCTCTTTGGTTGAAACCTTTTTACCCTCCAGGTGTCTGTAAGGTTGGAACCTCTAGAAGCGTAGTCCGGACCACGAGGAGGCGGGAGATGTCAGTCGACGCCGGACGGAAGAGAGACGAGACCCACCCTCCGGACGAGATCTGCCCCGTGTGCGGATCCCCCGTCCGCGGCGATGCCACCGCCTCGGGCATCGGCATCCACTTCTGCAGCCGCTGCACCTGGTACCAGGTCCGCTCCGCCGACGGGCGCGTGGCGGACGAGGACGCCATCGGGCGTTCGTCCTCGGCGGCCTGACGACCTTTCCCTTGGATCTGCAGCAGCCCCTCCTGGGACAATGATCCCGGGAGGACGCACATGGACAGCTCTTCGCGCCGCTGGATCGCCGTCGCCGTCGGGGGGCTGATCCTCGGCTGCGGCACGGGTGGGGACGACGACGACACCACCGCCGCTCCACCGGGGGACGACGACACCTCGGTGGGCGATGACGACGACACCACCGCTGGCGACGACGACACCACCGCAGGAGACGACGACGCCACGGGAGACGACGACGCCACCGGCGACGATGACGACTCCGTCCCCCCCTACGAGGGCGAGATCGACGTGGCCAACGCCTTCCTCGAGTCCACCTGCACGGCCACGGTCCCGATGGACGATCCCGCCGGCGGCCAGGGCAGCTTCGGCTTCCGCATGCGGATGTCGGGCTGGGCGGCCGACGCCTGGGTCGAGCTGTGGTCGCTTCACACCGACTACTGCGAGGGCTTCGACCCCGTCACCGGGGATCCATGCGACAACAACGGCGTCCTACGGCCCGGCTGGTACCTGGACAACGCCAACTTCGGCTGGGATCCGGGCAACGGATTCTGGGACCTGTGGGAGTTGGATCTCGACTATCACGGCGTCTGGCCGCCGGCCAACGACAAGACGATGTTCGTGTGCGAGGAGGCCGGCTTCGACCTGGAGCTGTGGTACTGCGCCATCGACGATCACACGGGTGCCGCGTTCTGCGTCGAGTTTCCCCCGTGGGGGTGGTGAGCCGCCCCGGCGCCAGCCTCTCATTCCATCCGGATCGGCAGCGCCACCACCCCAGCCCGCCGCAAGTCCGTGTACACCAGCCGGCTCTCCCACTCCGGCGCCCAGAGGAACTCCGGAGCCTGGGCTCCACCGGGGGGGATGTCCGTCGCGAGGGTCCGGAGCACCGCCCCCTCGTCGTCCACCAGCAGGATCATCGCGTCGTCGCCCCGCCAGGCGAGCCAGGTGTCGCCGTGCTGGGTGATGGCGAACGTCCAGTCCCGGTCCCTCCCGGGCTTTCGATCCAGGGTGGCCACGTCGATGGCGAAACCGCCGACGTAGAGCAGGGCTCCGTTGGCGGACAGGGCGGCGAGCTGGAGGCGCGTCTGGCCAGGTAGCAGGTCCATGACCGGTGCGGCGGTGGCCAGGGGTTCGGCGAGGTCCGGATCGACCCGGGTGATCCGGCCGTCGGCGGTCCGGACCGTGAGCACCTCGTCGCCGCGGACAAGGACCTCCAGGCGTCCCGCCTCGTCCCGGTCCAGCACCTCTCCACCGAGCTCCCAGTGTCCCCGCACCGCTCCTTCATCCAGGTCGACCTCCAGCAGGACGTTGGCGCCACCCAGGGCGACGAACAGGGTTCCACGCTCGGGGTGGAGGGCCGCGTCGGCCAGGGTCAGGGAGCGGTCCGCGCCCTCACCGAGATCCAGGATGGAGACGGGCGCCAGAGTCTCGACATCGAGCTCGTGGACAACGCCCTCCAGGTGGTCGAGAACCCAAAGGCTCCCCCGGTGGACCACCGGCCGCACCGGCCAGTGGAAGTCCAGGTCGGCGGTCACGGTCTCACCCGTGGCGAGGTCGACCCGGTAGAGGGTGTCGGAGAGGCGTCCGCTGACCACGACCCACCCCGGCCGGTCCGGGTCCAGGGCCACGGACTCCACGTGCACCCCCGTGGGCACCCGGTGGACCACCTCGGCCGTCTCTGCGTCGATGGCCCAGACCTCGGTGGAGCCCTCGGAGTTCATCCAGAACAGGCCGGTCTCGGTGTCCAGGCCTCCGTAGCCGCTGTTCTTGCCGGTGCTGCACACGTCGCCCGATTCCGTCAGATCGGCCCCGTAGCGCCTCATCTCCCCCCAGTTCGGTTCGTCGCCGCCGATCCGGTCGAGGACCAGGACCTCGTCGCCCAGGGAGACCACCGCCCGGTTCTCGGTGCCTCCCGCGACCTCCACCGCCCCCCCCCGCCGCACACCGCCAGACCCAGCCCCACGTCCGCGGAGACCACGAAGTCCCCTGTGGAGAGGTGCGCGAAGTGGTTGTCCGTGGAGGCCACGTCGAAGGGCACCGGGCACGACTCGATGCGGGTGAGACTGTGGGAGGCCCGGACCTCGACGTGGTCGGTCCGCATGAGCACGGCGAACCGGTCCTCGTCGACCCGTTCGAGCCCCAGGGCTGCTCCGTCCAGCTCCAGCTCGTCCGTCACCTCGCCGTCGCCGTCGAGTACCAGCAACATGTCCTCGCCGCTCGAACGGGTACCCGCGACGAGCAACCGCTCGTCGTCCAGCCGGAGCAGGGCGCGGGCCGCCTCCAGGCCCACGTCCACCGGCGTCATCGCCCCGGTGTCGGCCTCCACGAGCACCAGCGCGGGATCGCTGGACCGTGCCAGCCAGAACCGATCGGGCCCGTCGCCCACCAGCCGGGGGGTGTTGACCGAATCGGCATGGCGGGGGAGCACCTGCAGGACCTCGGCGGTGTCCAGGTCGATCTGGGCCACCGTCCCCAGCAACCGGGAGATGCACCAGGCGCGACGGGCGTCGGGATCCACGTGCATGTGCAGTGGCAGCAGGTGGTTGGATTCGTCCTCCGCCAGCAGGTAGGCCTCCAGCTTGGCCGGATCTGCGCCGGCAGGCGCTACGCCGTCCTCCACGACCTCGCCGCAGGCGAGGACCAGAACCGCCACCAGGATCGGGACCAGGCACCCCTCCCGCGGTCGTTCTCCGGAACACGCTCGCATCGCTGACCTCCCCGTGCGCGTACGGTTCTGTGGGGGAGAACGCAGATGGACGCCGGATTATCGCCGTCCGCCGCCACGGAGCGGTCAGGGGGGCGCCGACTGCCCCCACCCGTCGTGCCCCCAGCACACGATGAACCCGTCGTTTCGCAGCGCGCAGGCGAAGTTGGTGTCCGCGTCGCCGCCGACGGTCACCTCGGTGAAGACCCCCCCGTGCGGGGGTACCCCCGGCGGCATGTTCGCCCCCGCACAATCGATTGCGCCGTCGGCCCGGGTCGCGCAGGTGGACCCGAAACTGGCGTCGATGGTCGTGAACGGGCCCTCCGAGGAGATTCCCCACTCTCCCCAACACTCGAATCCGATCCCCGCGCGGATCCCGCAGGTGTGCCAGTCGCCGGAGCCGAGCCCCGCGAACTCCCCAACGGGCGGGCTGGACTGACCCTGGGTGTCCGCTCCCCAGCAGGCGACCTCCCCCCCCGCCCGCAGACCACAGCTGTGGGTCTGACCGGACACGACCTGGACGAATTCCCCCTCTGGCGGCGTGGCCTGTCCGTCGCCGTCCTGGCCCCAGCAGAAGACGCCCCCGTCCGCCTGCAAGCCGCAACCGTGGTAGCGCCCGGCGCTCGCCAGCACGTAGTCATCGCCCGCGACGTTGCTCAGGTCCGACCAGTCGTAGCGCCAGCAGGCGATGCTGCCCTCGGGGCGGACGCCACAGGTCTGGTACCCCCCGGCGCTGATGTGCACGTACTCTCCTGAAGGCGCCGAGTGATTCCCGACGTTGCCCCAGCACTTGACCCGACCGTCCGCGTTTCGGCCGCAGGCGTGGACCATGCCCGCCGTGACCTGGACCCAATCGTCGTCGGATGAGAACCGGTAATGTGCGGACTCCGGCTCGGTGGTGTCGTCGTCGGAATCGGTGTCGTCGTCGCAGCCGGTGTCGTCGTCGCCGGCCGGGGTCGAATCGTCGTCGTCCGTCGAGCCGCCGCCGTCGTCGCACTCGCAGTCGTTCCAGCCCATCCCGTCGTCGAGGCAGACCTTCGCCCCGGTCCAGCCGTCGAGGCAGGCGCACTGCGCGGCGGCGCCGGGCTCGCAGATCATCTCGCCGCCGACACACGACGGGAGAAGTAACCCGATGAACACCGGCACGAAGATGCGCATGGTTCTCCTCCTCGAGACGGATCCGCGTGCAGGGGAGAACGTGAGTCTCGGGGTTTTCATTGCTCGCCGGAACCGAGAAATCCTGGCGTATGATCGGGGGCGGGCGCACGCGTTCGGACGGGAGGGTCGGATGAGCACAACGAGGACGATCTGGGTCGCGACATGGGTGCCGGTGAGCCTTCTGATCGGCTGCTCCCAGTATCTCCCCTGCCCCGGCAGCGAGGAGGACTGCGCCTGCGTGGAGGACAGGGACTGCGAGGCCACGGTCTACCACCAGCCGGTGTCGTCCACCGAAGACTGCTACGACCCGGCCTGCCTGTGCGCGATGCCGGTCAACGACGAGGCCGCCGCCCGCAACGAGGCCGCCTGGCTCGAGTACGGATGTGACGCCGAGGTCACCGGCGACTGCGTGGAGTGCGTGACCCGCTACGCCGGCGCGGTCACCTGCCGCGACGGCTGGTGCCACAAGTGGCGCGGGCCCTCGGGGGAGGACGCGGACCCGGAGTGGACCAACCCGCTGGGGCAGTAGGCGCGGAGGTTCGGCCAACCGGATGACCGCGGAAGTTGGAGAACTTGCCGCTTGCCGGCGACCGGGAGCCGACGGAAGAGGAGCGGAGGGGCGGCCGGCCCGGGAGAGCCTCGCCTACCGCGAGGCGTTGATCGTGGAGCTGATCGGCGAGGTCGGCGAATCTCCTCTCCGGGATCGAATTGCTGGGTGCCACGGCGCCGACCAGGGCGAGGCGCCATGGTCCGGCATCGACGAGGTCGTGACCTGGACCGCGGCCATGCAGCTGACCAACGACTGCCCCCTGGGGCCGTACAACCCCGGACCGAATCCCGTCCCGGACCACGAGTGGTGGCTCTATCCGATGGCCTTCGTCAGCTGCGACCCGATCCTCGAGACGCCTGCCCTGGCGGCTACCTACCTCGGCACGGACCACTCGGGCTACTTCCCCACCGAGGACGGCTGCTGAACCCGCGGCTCAGAGGAACTCGAACGGCTCGAAGTGCCCCACCAGTCTGCGCTGGGGGGTGACGGTGACCGTGCAGCTCTCGGCCGCGAACGAGCCGCTGACGTGGGAGTACTGGCTCTGGTCGATGGCGTTCATCACCCTAAGATCGAAGGTCAGCCGGAGGGTGTCGGTGTCCACCTTCTCGACCTCCCACTCCGATCCCAGGTCCGACCATCCGTGGTGCGCCACGCTGGACAGCTCGTCGGTCTCGGGGGTGGCGCAGTACGCGTCGGACGACAGCAGGTACATCGTGCTCAGGTGGTCCGCCGCGTCCGGGTAGTAGTCGCCGTCCAGGTAAAGCAGGAACGCCTGCATCCCGCCGGTGCCCTCCCCCTGACAGGCCGGTCCCCAGGCCCCCTCGGGGGGCCACTCGGAGTGGATGCAGATCGGGTCGTAGTACGCCATCCCCGCCAGGTGGGCGCCGGCCCGCATGTGGGGACCGAAGGCCTCGTCCACCGCCGCCAGGTACGCCCGGTACCATTCGCACTGCTCCTCGACCTCCTGGTCATCGAGGCCGTCGGTCAACCACAAATCGCTGTACTCCTGGACCACCCCAACGGCCCCCTGCAACGCCTCGCACAGCCCGGGCTCGTTGCTGGCCATGATCCAGTGGGAGGTGTGGTCGTAGGAGTCGTCCTCCTGGGAGTCCACGGTCATCTGGAACCAGACCGCGCTGCGGACCCGGCCGAAGGGTGCGATCTCGTCGGCATCGATCTTGTCGGCGCACGAGGCGAGGGCCAGGGTCGCTCCGGCGAGGGAGACGAGAGCAACGGACGTCGTACGCATCGCGTGATCCCCCCGTTTCTTCAGCCCGGAGGATATCACGCGGCCCGGCCTCGTCTGTGAAACCCCCTCGATCCCCGCCCGTTGAGGTTGGGGGGCGGTCACGCGCGTCCTGCCCCCAGGCGATCGTTCCGAGACGAGTCGAGAGGACGAACCGTCCCGGCCTGACGGCCGCGGGCAAGGGGAGAGGTGTGCGTGATGCGAACGGGCTGGATCGTGTGGATGGGGATCGTGCTGGTATCGGTTGTCGGCCTGCCGGGAGAGGCCCAGGCGGTGGAGGATGACGAGGCGATCCGGGTCCCGGAGCGCCTCCGTGCGGCAACCCAGGGGCCGGTGCGGACGCCGGCGGAGGTCCGGGAGGTGGGCGAGCAGGTCCGCTCGAAGAAGTACCTCAGCGCCTCGTACAACGCCTACGAGCTGCTGGAGTCGGGGAGCTACCCCGAACACGAGGTGCGACTGCGGTACTACCTGGCCGAGAGCCTTTTCAAGCAGGACCTGCTGCATTCCGCCCAGATGGAGTTCGCGCGGGTGGCGCAGGAGGGGCGGGGTACCTACCACCCGGTGGCGCTGACCCGGCTCGTACAGATCTGGCACCGGATCGGCGATCCATCGGTCCTGGCCCAGCTGATCGGGGAGATGGACCCCGACGACTTCCCTTCCCGGGCGCGGACCGACCTGGTCTACCTGCGCGGGAGGATGGCCTTCGACGAGGGGGACTACGAGGCCGCGCTCGACCTGCTGGGCGAGGTCGGCAGCCGCTCGGATCACCGCCTGCAGGCCCGGTACGTCGAGGCGGTGATCCACGTCCGCCAGGGCAAGCTGCAGCAGGCGGCCGAGGGATTCGCGCACATCGTGCGAGCCAACCCCTACCGCGGGGATCCGATGGAGATCGAGCGGGTGCAGCACCTGGCCTGGCTCGGCCTGGGTCGGCTGCACTACGCCGTGGAGCGTTACGACGAGGCCGCGGACACCTTCTTCGAGCGGCTGCCCAGGGACAGCGAGTACTGGCCCCAGGCCCTGTTCGAGGCCAGCTGGGCCCACGCCCGCACCGAGGATCGGGAGAGCCGGGCACTGGGCCACATCATGACCCTGGAGTCGCCGTTCTTCGCCGACAGCCACTGGGAGCCCGAGGCCCAGCTGCTCGAGGGTCTGATCCTCTACAGCCTGTGCCAGTACGACCGGACCTGGGAGACCCTGGACGACTTCGACGCCGAATTCGGACCCCTCGCGGTCGAGCTGCGCTCCTTCGTCCAGCCCTACGCCGACCGCGACTTGCCCCCGGATCAGGCCTACCGCCGAATCTACGGCCGCGATTCGGACGACGCCGCCCTCTTTCCCCCGTCGATCTTCGGCGACCTGGAGCGGGATCGGACCTTCCTGGGACCCCACCGGAGCGTCCTGTGGATCGAGGCGGAGATCGAGCAGGTCCGTCGCACCAAACCCCGCTGGCGAGACTCGGGCCTGGGCCAGGCCGTGCTGGAGCGCCTGCATGACGATCGGGAGCGGATGATGCGGCGGGCCGGGATCGTGCTGGTGAACCACCTGCACCGGACCCGCCTGGATCTGGGGAGCCTGATGGCCCAGGCCGAGATCCTGCGGCTGGAGGCCGTGTCCGGCCGACGCCTGGAGCTGACGCGGATGGCCGCGGACCCGGACGCCGTGGACGCCGCCGAGCAACTCGAGCAGCGTTACGCCACGGACCCCGACTACGTCTACTGGCCCTTCAGCGGCGAATACTGGCGCGACGAGCTGGGCTACTACCGCCCAGCGGTCGAGGGGCGGTGCACCCACTGACGGGACGACAGCCCCCTCGGCCGGCACCCCGCCAGTGGATTCGGGGACCGGTGGGAATTCGAACAGGAAGACCGCGGCGTGGGGTTCCCCACCCCGCGTGGTGAGCCCCCGATCCGCGTGATAGGCTCGCCCCGCGGCGGGAGTCCCTTGAACGACGAGCGGCGACACACGCGGATTGCGCGAACGCGCTCCGAGATTGCGAGCGACGCGCCGTCCGATGGCGGCACCGAAGACTGGTGTGCGCCCGCGAACCCCACCGAACGAGTGTCGCGGTCATCCTCGACTTCGATATCGAGCGGGACTCGCGTCGACCACTACCGAGTCGTCCGGATGCTGGGTTCCGGCGGCATGGGTTCGGTCTACCTGGCGCGCGACGTCAATCTGGGCCGGCGGGTCGCGCTGAAGTTCCTGAGACCCGAAGTCCTCGACTCCAAGGCCCGCGTCGAACGCTTCGTCCACGAGGCCCGAACCACCGCACGCTTCAGCCATCCGCACATCGTCGCCATCCATCACGTGGGTGAGTTCCGGGACCAGCCCTACCTGGCGCTGGAGTACCTGGACGGCTGGAGCCTGCACGATCGGTTGGCGAACGAGCGGCTCGGAATCCAGGAGGGGATCCGCGTCGCCCTGGCCATCGCCGACGCGCTGGGCGAGGCCCACGCACACGGCGTCCTGCATCGGGATCTCAAGCCCGCCAACGTCATGATCCCCAGGGACGGGCGGATCCGCGTGGTGGACTTCGGCCTGGCCAAGTGGATGCCCCGTCCGGACCTCGCCACCGCTGACGCTTCCCTGAGCCTCGACCTGCGGGCCGCGGACGTCTTCGAGTCCGTCGGGGTCCAGCTGCGGGGGACCCCCTCGTGCATGTCGCCGGAACAGTGGAGAGGGGCCGAGCTCACGGCGGCCACGGACATCTGGGCGCTGGGTCTGATCCTCCACGAGGTGCTGGCCGGCGAGCATCCGTACCGTGGCCAGCCCGCCCGTGAGCTGGCCAGGGCGGTCGTCAGCTCGGATCCCGTGCCGATGGCCCGATTCGAGGCACCCCACGACCTCCTGGCGATCCTGCATCGCTGTCTCGCCAAGGAGGAGAGCCAGCGCCCCACCGCCGAAGACGTGGCCGGCGAGTTACGCACCCTGCTCCAGCGGCCGGGGCCCCGCGTCGGCCTCGAAGAGAGCCCCTTCCGCGGCTTGCTGCCGTGGGACGAGGTGGACGCGGGCGGCTTCCACGGGCGGAAAGCGGAGATCGACGCCTTCGTGGAGCGGCTCCGCGAGACGCCGATCCTGCCGGTGGTCGGCGCCTCCGGTGCCGGCAAGAGCTCCTTCGTTCGCGCGGGCGTCGTCCCCCGCCTCCGGGAACAGGGAGAATGGACCATCCTTCCCCTGCGACCCGGCGCGCGCCCCCTACGCGCCCTCGCAGCGCAGCTCCTCCGCGGCGGTACGGACGTGGCCGCCCCGCCGCGCCTGGAGAACACCGCCGAGCTCGTGGCCCTGTCCCGGGATGGCAGCCAGGATTCCCGTGGAAGCCGGGCGCTCCTGGACCGGGCGGAAGCTGACCTGACGCAGCGGCTTCGGGCGTCACCGGATGCCCTCGCGCTGGTGCTGCTCGGTCTGGCAGAGCAGGAAGGATCGCGGGTGCTGCTCTTCCTGGATCAGGCCGAGGAGCTATACACCCACGAACGGGACCCGGAGCGCCGCCGGCTGTTCCTGGACGCGATCTGCAGGGCGGCCGACGATCCGCTGGGACCGGTTCGGGTCATCCTGTCGTTCCGGGACGACTATCTGAGCCGGCTCGCCGAGACCAGGGCGGCCAGGGAAGCGCTGGCGCGGGTCGTCGTCCTGAGGACCCCCGGCCCCGACGCCCTCCGGGAGATCCTCCTCAGACCCGTGATGGAGGCTGGCTACCGGTACGAGGATCCGGCGCTCGTCGAGGAGATGGTGGCCGACGTGGACGGCGAGCCCGCCGCGCTCCCCCTGTTGCAGGTGGCCGGACAGTCACTCTGGGAGCGCCGGGACCGGGACGAGCGCTGCCTCCGCCGGGCCGACTACGAGGCGGTCGGCCGGGTCGCGGGTGCCCTGGCTCGACACGCCGACGGGGTCCTGGAGGGCCTGACCGCACCCCAGACAGAACTCGCGCGGACCCTGCTCCTGCGCCTTGTGACCCCGGAGGGCACCCGTCGGGTCGTGCCCGTCGATGCGCTCTTCGGGGACGTCCGCGGCGACACAACCGCCGTCCTCGATCGGTTGATCGAGGGCCGGCTGGTGGTGGCGCGGGGCGGACGCGAGGGGGGGATGGAAGCGGGCGCCGTCGAGCTGGCGCACGAATCCCTGATTGGCAGCTGGGAGCGCCTGGTTCGCTGGCGTGATCAGGCGCGCGAGGAGCTGACCTTCCTGGCCGAGGCCGGGCAAGCCGCCGATCTCTGGGAGCGGCGAGGGCGGCGCGCCGAGGAGGTGTGGGCAGGCGCGGCGCTGCGGGACGCCCTGGCGATGGCGGCGCAAATCGCGGTCCTGCCGGGCTCGATCCGCTCGTTCCTGGACGCCGGCCGGCAGCGGGCCCACCGGCGTACCCGTGCCCGTCGACGCCTGTTGGGCGCAGTGATCGCCGGCCTGGTCGCGGCTGCCGCCGTCACCGGGATCCTCGCCCTGGAGGCCCGGAGGCAACGGGACGACGCACGTCTCCAGCGATCCGAGGCGGAGGAACGAACCGCGGAGGCGCTGCGCGAGGGGGCCGCCGTGGCCCTGGAGGACGGAGACCTGCTGGGCGCCAGGGCTAGGATCCGGGCGTCGCTGGAGCTGCGCGACGACCCCCATGCGAGGCTGCTGTGGCATCGCATGTCCACGGATCCGCGGCTGTGGACGGCCTCGTTCAGCCAGCACATGCTCGCCGTCCGGCTCTCTCCGGACGGCGCTACGGTCGCCGTTTCGGGCGAGCCCCACACCCTGCGGCTGCTCGATGCCGAAACGGGGCGTACCCAGAGCTTCCTCGGCAGCGCGGGAGAGATGGTCACGGCGCTGGCCTTCAGCGCCGACGGATCTCGCCTATTCGTGGGGACGCTGGACGGCGGCATCCGGATCCGGGACGTGTCCACTGGCGAGGACCGCGGGGTGATGCAGCCCCACGCCGCCGCCATCAACGACCTGGAGGCCAGCGCCGACGGTCGCTGGATCGCCAGCGCCGCGAAGGATGGCGCGGTTCGGCTGTGGGACGCGATGGAGGGCACCCTGGTCCACGCCCTCCCGGAGGGCGCCGAGGCCACCAGCCTCCGCTTCGACGCGTCGGGAGCGGTGCTGGCGGTGGGTCGCGCGGATGGGAGCGTCGAGACCTGGCAGGTCGACGCCGGTGAACGATTGCGCGGCTTCGACGGCGGCGACGATCGCGTGAGCGACGTCGCGTTCTCCCCGGACGGCGCCCTGCTGATCGCCGTGGCGTACGACGAGGTTCTTCGATCGTGGGATCCGCACACGGGCGAGGGCCTGGGGACGATCCCTGGACTGGCGGGTGACCCCAGGTCCCTGGCCGCGCTCCCCGACGGACGGCACGTGGTCGTGGCGGGACGGGAGGGAGTTCTCCAGCTGTGGGACCTGGAGCTCGGTGGCCGGGTCGCCGAGTACGAGGGACACAGCTCCCGAATCATGGAGCTCGCGCTCGACGACCGACGGGAACGGGTCGTGACGGCCAGCTACGACCGGACGGTGCGCGCGTGGGCGATCGGCGACCAGCATCCACGGCGGCGGGAATCGCCACCCGCCGAGACGGTCTGGATGGCCAGCTTCAGCTCCGACGGCCATCGCATCGCGTCCGCGGGAGAGACGACGGTGGTGCGCGACGCGGCCGACGCCGGGGTCCTGTGGACGCGGCTCCTGGTGCCCATTCCCATCTCACAGGCTCTGACCCCCGACGGGGAGACCTTGGTTCAGGTGACCCAGGACGGTCACGTCCGGGTCGTGGACGTGGAATCGTCGGAGACCGTGCGCACGTTCTATCCGCCGTGGGGCAAGGCCATCACGGCGGAGGTCTGTCGCGAGGGCCGGTCGGTCGTCATCACCGGCGACGGCGTGCTCGGGGAATGGGAGCTGGCGACGGGCATCCCGGTGACGGACACCATCCCGATTCCCGAGGGAGCCCAAAGGACGGCGATGATGCCGGATGGGCGAGGGCTCGTGGGGATCGGTGACGACGGAGCCGTGCGGGTCTTCGGCTGGCCGTCGGCGGAGCTGCGGGCGGAGATCGCCGCCGGTGTGGCGCCGGGGACCTGGCTGCAGATCGCTCCCGACGGATCGCGCGCCCTGGTCATCGATCAGCAGTCGCCGGAGGTGAGTCTGATCGATCTGGCCGGGCGGGAGGTGATCCCCATCCCCCTCCCCGAAGGTGTGCTCCCCTCGCGGGGAGGGTTCTCCCCCGACGGCCAGTCCGTCGTCTTCGCCGCCTCGGACGGCCTGGTCTACGCCGCGGACCGAGAAGGAAACATCGTCGCCCGCTTCGTAGGGGCCCGGGACGAGACGACCGAGGCAGGATTCGACGGCACCGGGGACAGGGTGGTCGCATCCAGCGAGGACGGCACGGTCCGTGTCTGGGACGCTGCGAACGGCCAACCCCTGTGGTGGGCCTCCGCCCTGCTCGCCGATCCCCCCGAACTCTGCACGCGAAGGGGGTGGATTCCCCTGGGCGTCGAGGACGACGCTCCGCAGCTCGCCGAATCGTCCAGCTGGCGGACAGCGGCCGTCGAAGCGGCGCGCGCCGCGCGGGATCCGGAGAGCGACACCCTCTGCCTGGCGTCGCACGGAGGCACGCTGCAGGCCTGGCACACCGGCGACGACCGGCTCCTGTGGCAGCACGAGCTGGCCGTGTCCCAGCTCGTGGGGCACGTCGGCGGGTGCCTCGCCCTCGACGACCGCGGGACCGTCCGGGCATTCGGCGGGGACGGGGTGGAGGCCACCCTCGCCGAGGACGTCCTGACCATCGGCAGGGATGCCCAGGGCGTCTGGTACGCCACGGACGACGAGGCCATCGCGCTGGATTCCGGCGGAGCGGTCCGGGGGCGCGTGGCCATCGGTGCGGGAGCGACCGCGATGCTGCCGATGGAGGACGGCCTGGCCGTGGGGTACGGGGACGGCCGGCTCGACTACCTCCCCCACACCGGAGCCGGGAAGACGGACGTGCCCCTCGCTGGATTGCCCGGGTCCGCCGTGGAGACGCTGGCCGCGGGCCCGGCGGGCACCCTCGCGGTGGGTTTCGTGGATGGGCACGTCGGGGTCTGGTCGCTGGCCGACGGCGCACTCCTCGACGAGCGGGGGCTGCACGGCCCGGTCGCGCATCTCCGGATGGTGGACCGCACCCTGTACGCCGCCAGCGAACTCGGCGACATCGACCGCATCGACCTCAGCGCTCTGGCCCTGGACTACTGCGATCTGCTCGGGGAGATCTGGGCCGTGACTCCGGCCGCCTGGCAGGACGGTGAGGCGTCGTCACGGCCGCCGCCGGTGGACCACGTCTGCTCCCGCTGACACGACAGACGAGCGCGGTCCGGGCGAGCCGGAGGGCGTCAACAACCGCTCCCGGGGTGCACCGCAGGATCCAGATCGTCGCAGTCGAATCCCTGAACGGCGAGATCCACGGCATACGAGCGCGGATGCCACCACAGGGGATGGCCGTCACCGTCGAGGTCGTAGAGGTCAGCCCCATCGCCACCGTAGGCGCCGATGTCGGCGACGGAACCGTCGGGGTCGAAGGTATCCGGATCGCCCGCGTCGATCAGGGGCGAATCGGCGGACAGGTGCAGATCCCATTCCAGCGTTTCGGAGCCCGAGAAGGACAGGAACGCCGGGTCGTGACCCACGTTGCCGTCGTAGCCCACCGGGTCTCCCATCCCGAACACGTCTTGCGGGGTGTTCTCCGCGAACGCCGAGTAGCGGACGGTGGGGAGGTGGTCGTACACCGCCATGCCACCGCCGGACGCGTCGGCGGAGTTGAACGCGACGACGGCGTGGTGCAGGCCGACGTCCGGCGACATGATCGTCTTCAGGCCGCCGCCCTCGTAGGAGGCCTCGTTGCCCACGATCGAGACGTGATTCATGGTGAGCGGGGTGCCGTCGAGGTAGACGCCACCGCCAGAAACGGCGCTGTTGCCGGCCAGGACCACCTGCCGCATCCACCCGGTGCCATCGACCAAGGCCAGACCACCGCCGTTTCCGCCCGTCTCGTTGTCGGCGAACAACGCGTGTTCGACGATGAACGAGTCTAGGGTCACGCTGTAGATCCCCCCCCCGTCCAGCGCAGCCGAGTTGCCCACGACCTGGAGCTGGTCGGCCTCCACGGTCGAATCGAAGAAATAGGCTCCCCCGCCGGCACCCATGGTCTCGTTGCCAGCGACCGTGGTCTGCTCGAGGGCTATGGCGGAGAAGCCGCCGGTGATCCCGCCACCACCCGCATGGCCTGAGTTACCCGCGATCCGACTCTCGATGAACTGAACCGTGGAGAAGACGATGGCCACGCCGCCACCCCAGGTGGAGCTGTTGCCCTCCACGTCGACTCGCACGAAGGTCGCCTGCGAAGTGTGGACACACAGCCCTCCGCCGGCGCTGAAGAGGGCAACGTTGTCGCGGATCTGGACGTCCTCGAGAATCGACGTGGACTCGATCAGCAGCACGCCGCCGCATTCTTCGGCTTCGTTGAGCTCGACCACCAGGTCCCGGAGGGTGGGCGAGGCGCCGTCGACGTAGATCGCTCCGCCCGTCGTCGAGATGCCCGGGCTACCCGTGGAGCCACCGGTTCCATGGGAGAGGGTGAATCCGGCGAGCACCGCTGCATGGGTCTCCGAGTCGTCGAAGATCGCCACCGGGCCGCCGCCGCTGCCGTCGATCAGGGTGGCCTCCGGGCCCTCGGTCCCGATGACGTGGACATCCTTGCCGTCGAAGCTCAGGTTCTCGGTGTACACGCCCGGCGCCACGCAGATGGTCTCGCCGTCGGACGCGTAGCTGATGGCGTCCTGGATCGAGGAGAAGGACTCCGGCACGTGAATCGGCATGTGCTGCACACCGTCGCAGTCGTCGTCCACCCGATTGCAGGCGTTCTCCTCGGCCGCGGGATTCACCTCGGGATCGCTGTCGTCGCAATCCGACCCCAGCTCACCGCCGTCGTAACCGTCGCCGTCCACGTCGGTCAGGTCCGAACCGTCACAGTCCTGGTCCACCCCGTCGTACGGCGCCTCGTCGGCGCCCGGGTGGATCGATGGGTCGGTGTCGTCGCAATCCCCTTCGACTTCGTTCCATCCGTCCCCGTCCTCGTCCTCCTCCCCTTCCTCGTCGGGGGAACTGCCATCCGCGGGGTCGTCCTCGTCGTCGAGGCCGCCGCCGTACGGCCGATTGGGTAGACAACCCACCGTCAGCATCCCTCCCATCGCCATCGCCATCGCCATCAGTGTCCAGTTGTAGTGCCTCATCGTTTCCTCCATCGTTCATCGTTCGTCGTTCATCGTTCGAAAGGCCCGCGGGATTGCGGGAATCTCAGCATCCGTTGCCCGGGTGGACAGCCACGTCCAGGTCGTCGCAGTCGAAGCCTTCCACCGCCAGATCCACGGCGTAGGGGCGCGGCTGCCACCACAGCGGGAAGCCGTCACCATCGAGGTCGTAGAGGTCGGCCCCATCGCCACCGAATGCGCCGATGTCGGCGATGGAACCGTCGGGGTCGAAGGTCTCCGGATCGCCCGCGTCGATCAGGGACGAATCGGCGGACAGGTGCAGATCCCAGTCCGCGGCGGAGGCGCCGGAGGTGGACAGGAACGTCGGGTCGTGACCGACGTTGCCCTCGTAGCCCACCGGACTGCCCATTCCGACCACGTCCTGCGGTGCGTTGGCGCCGAACGCCGAGTAGCGGGCGGAGACGGGGCCGTCGTGCACAGACATGCCGCCGCCGGCCGCCGCAGCGTCGTTCCACGCGACGATGGTGTGATCCAGGTGAACCTCGGGCGACTGGACGGTCATCAGGCCGCCGCCCTCGTACGAAGCCGCGTTGCCCACGATCGAGACGTGGCTCATCTGTATCGAGGTCGTGTGGACATAGACGCCGCCGCCGGAGTGGGCGCCGTTGTCGGCCACGACGGCGTGTCGCAGCCACGCGTCGCTGTACAGCAGGGCGAGGGCGCCCCCGTTCCCGTAGCTCTCGTTGTCGGCGAACAGGGCGCGCTCGATGATGAACGACTCGGCGCTTTCGGCGTAGATCCCCCCCCCCTGCGCAGCCGAGTTGCCCTCGATCCGGAGCTGATCCGCCTCCAGCGATGTGAGGAACAGGCCGACTCCGCCGCCGGACCCCGACGCCACGTTGTCGGCGACCGTGGTCCCGCCCAGGTCCACGTTGGACTGAGTGGCGTAGATTCCGCCCCCGTGGACGTGGGCCTGGTTCCCGGCGATCAGACTCCCGTCGAACTGGACCGTGGACTGGCCGATGGCCACGCCGCCGCCCCAAGCCGCGCTGTTGTTCTCCACCTCGGCGCGCAGAATGGTCACCTCCGAATCCACGACGCACAGACCTCCTCCCACACTCATGAGCGATTCGTTGTTCCGGATCCGCACGTCCTCGAGAATCGACGATGAATCCATCAGCAACAGGCCACCGCATTGGTCGGCCTGGTTGAACTCGACCACCAGGTCCCTGAGGGAGGGCGAGGCCTCGTCGATGTACATCGCTCCGCCGTACGTCGAGATGCCCGGGCCGCTCGAGGAGCTACCCGTTCCGTGGGCGATGGTGAACCCGGCCAGCAGCGCCTCGTAGGTCTCCGAGTCGTCGAACCTCACCACGGTGCCGCCGCCGCTACCATCGATCATCGTGACCTCCGGGCCACCCGACCCGATGACCCGGACGTTCTTGCCTTCGAAGCTCAGGTTCTCCGTGTAGATCCCCGGCGCCACGCAGATGGTCTCGCCGTCGGACGCGTAGGTGATGGCATCCTGGATCGCCGAGAAGGAGTCGGGCACGTGGATCGGCATGTGCTGCACGCCGTCGCAGTCGTCGTCCACCAGGTTGCAGGCGTTCTCCTCGGCCGCCGGGTTCACGTCCGGATCGCTGTCGTCGCAGTCCGTCCCCAGCTCTCCCCCGTCGAAGCCATCGCCGTCCACGTCGGTCAGGTCCGAACCGTCGCAGTCCTGGTCCACCCCGTCGTAGGGCGCCTCATCGGCGCCCGGGTGGATCGAGGGATCGGAGTCGTCGCAATCCCCCTCGACCTCGCTCCATCCGTCCCCGTCCTCGTCCTCCTCCCCTTCCTCGTCGGGGGAGCTGCCGTCCCCGGGGTCGTCCTCGTCGTCCAGGCCGCCGCCGTAGGGACCCTTGGGTGGACAGCCCACCATCAGCATCCCTCCCATCGCCATCGCCACCAGTGTCCAGATGTAGTGCCTCATCGTTTCCTCCATCATTCTTCGTTCATCGTTCGGAAAGCCCGCGGGATCGCGGAGATCTCAGCAACCGTCGCCGGGGTGGACATCAGCGTCCAGGTCGTCGCAGTCGAAGCCTTCCACCGCCAGATCCACGGCGTAGGGGCGCGGCTGCCACCACAGCGGGAAGCCGTCGCCGTCCAGGTCGAAGTGCGCGGCCGCCTCGCCGCCGTACGCCCCGGGATCCGCAGCCGAGCCGTCGGGATCGAGGGTCGTCGTCCCACACGCGTTGATCAGGGGCGAGTTCGCCGACAGGTGTAGGTCCCAGTCCCGGGCGTCGACGGCGGCGGTGAAATGGAACAGGGGATCACCCTCCACGTTGCCGTCCGTCCCCACGGGATCCGCCATGCCGGCGATGCGGTCGGGCCAGTTCGCGTAAAACGCTGTACGCGAGATGGAGACCTGGGCGTCGCCCACCGTGATCCCGCCACCGGGTTCCAGGCTGGTGTTGCTGACCAGCAGGGAACGGCTGAGGACCGAGCCATCGGTGGCGTGGAACTCCAGCCCCCCGGCCCGGGTCTCGGACCCGTTGCCGGCGACGGTGAGGTGTTCGAGGACGACGGGTGACGAGTAGAAGCCCGCGCCCCCCGACTTGTACGCCTCGTTGCGTGCGATCACGGCGTGGCTCACGGTGCCGGTCGCCCGCGAGAACCGCAGGCCACCGCCCACCGCCACGGCTCGATTGTCCACGATCCGCGCGTGCTCGATGGCGCACTCGGAACCGCCCGCCGCGTACAGGCCTCCGCCGTCGGCGTCGGCCGAGTTGCCCTCCAGCAGCAATTGAGACGCGTCCAGCGTCGACTGCGCGTCCACGCTGATGCCGCCGCCGTTGCCCCCGCTGCTGTTGTTGGCGAAGCGGGAGTGGGAGAGCACCACGTCCGCGGCGTGGAGCGCGAGGCCGCCGCCGTCGCCGGTCGCGCCATTTCCCTCGAACCAGCAGGACTCGACGCTCGCCGAGCTCCCTTCCACGGACACGCCCCCGGCCCAGGCGGTGGCTGTGTTGTCCGTCACGCGCACATTCTCCAGGGTGACGTCGCTGTCCAGCCCCACGCAGATGCCGCCGGCGGAGGCAGCCTCGTTCCCAGAGACCTCGACGTCCTCCATCCGCGCGTTCGACCACAGGAGCGCCACGCCGCCGCAGGACTGGGCGCGGTTCTCGGTCACCACCAGGTCGCGGAGGGTGGGCGAGGCCATCGATACCTGGATCCCGCCTCCCACGAGCGGATCGAATCCCCCGGAGACCGTGAAGCCCGCCAGGACGGTCTCGGGGCCCAGGTCACCGCCGAAGGTGACGGTCGGGCCGCTGTCCCCGCCGTCCAGCTGCGTGACGGCCGGACCGCCGATGCCGATCACCTGGAGCGACCGGCTGTTGACGCTGATGCGCTCCGAGTACACGCCCGGCTCGACGCAGACCATCCCGCCCTCGGGGGCGGAGGCGATGGCGTCCTGGATCGAGGCGTGGTCCGTGGGCACCCGCAGCCCCTCCAGCTCGTGACCGTCGCAATCGTCGTCGATGCCGTTGCAGGGTCGCTCTTCGGCGCCCGGGTGGACATCGGCATCCCCGTCGTCGCAGTCCCCCGCCTCCGCGCTCCAGCCGTCGCCGTCGAGGTCGGGCGCTTCGTCGTCGTCCGGCGGCCCGTCGTCGTCTCCGTCCGGGGACTCGTCGTCGTTCTCCCCCTGCGGGTCGCCGTCGCCACCGGGATTCCCCCCCGGTGGTTTGGGCGGACAGCCCGTGGCCAGCGTCAGGCAGATCGCCATCGCCATCAGTGTCATCGTGAATCGTCTCATCGCCTTCTCCCATCGCCCGGAATCGTCGAACCAATCTTGCTCGGACGACTTTGCAGCAGCCGTGCCAGGCGAAGGCATGTCGTCGTAAGCATCTGAAATTAAAAAATAAACCCGACTAGCGTCCGGTTTACAGGGACGCGTGGCGGCGTGGTGGCTACTCACTATAGTGAGCAGTGCGCACACGAAACTGGCGCCTCCGCCGATGGCTGAAACCCCTCGGTCTCCCGCCCCTCGAGCAGCGGGGGCGGTCACGCGCGTCCTGCCTCCCTGGCGATCATTCCGAGACGAGACCGGAGAACGAACCGTCCCGGCCCGCCGGTCGAGGGGCGCTGCACCCACTGAGCTGATATCCTGCAGGCGAGATGCCCCCCTCCTCACCGGCACGCTCCGGCCGCCACGACGTGGGCGGCGACCTGGTCATCCGCCGCGGAGACTCGCTCGAGGTCCACGCGGCGCGGGAGATGTCCGAGTGGGAGGTCCGCAAGTACGGGGCCAACGGGATCGTGTTCGATGGGACGGTCTGGGTGACGGTGTCCGTCGAGTCGGGAGGGACGCGGGGGGTGGTCTACCGGCTGGAGCCCTGGGATCGGGCCAAGCACGACTCGGTACCCAAGAAGATCCTGTACGACGCGGACTACGTGGAGGCCCGGGAGCGCACCGACCAGGGAGTGCGGATCGGACGCTGGCTGGCCGTGCCCGTGGGCCTGGCGGCGCCGATCCTGGGCCTGCTCCCGGCCCGGGCCAAGCTCTGGTTCGAGGAGGCCTTGAGCATCGACTCGGTGACGGTGACCCGGGCCTCGGTCTACCTGGAGGCCGCCGTCGGAGCGATCCTGTTCGTCCTGTTCGGCGTCCTCGGCTTCGCCTCGATGATGATGGCCCTGCGCTACGGTCCGATGGCGCTGTTCTCCTTCGTGGGGATCCTCTGGCGGCTGATGGTGGTGATCGCGGTCATCGGCGGCGACTTCCTGGCCCGTGGCAAGGCGCTTCGGGGTGAACGGGTGACCCTGCGGTTCTACGAGTGGGCCGTGGTCGGGCTCTGGGGGCTCGTGCAGCGGCTCCGCGGGACGCGCGGATGACCGGCCGCCGGATCGCCGTCGCCCTGGGCGCGATCCTGTGTGTCCTGCTGTGGTACCTGGCCTACTACGGCTCGCGCGGGGCCTGGATCTTCCACATGAGCGACTCCATCGCCGACGGCGGGATGGGGTTCACCTGGGACGAGGCCCGCGACGTGTTCGACGCCTTCGACTGGGTGCTGTGCATCACCCCCCTGCTCGGCGGTCTGCTGTGCGCCGCGGTGGGCCCGCGGATCGGGGCGCCGCTGGGGGCCCTGGTGACCTTCGCGGGCATGCTGGGGATGCTGCTGAGTCCTTCCCGCACGGCGCTGCCGGCGATGTCGGTGATGGGGCTAGGCAAGGGCATGCTGTGGGCTGCGGTGCTCCCCGCCATCGCACAGCTCTTCCGCCACCCGCGCGAGAACACCCGAAACGCCATCGTCGTGGCGCTCTACGTGGCGATCAACGTGGGCGTGCTCGTGGGTTTCAACACCTCGAAGTTCCTGATCGAGATCGACTCGTCCCCCAGGGTACTCATCCTCGCCTGGGCCTTCTTCATGGGGTGCGCGATCGTGGCCCTGGCCGCGCTCGGCTGGGCGGCCCGCCCACCGGGGCCGGAGGACAGCGGGCCTCGGATCCCGACCGGACGGGTCCTGGTGGGCGTGGGGATCCTCGTGGTCCTGATGCTTCCCCACGGGGCCATGTTCACCCTCAGCGTCGACACCCACGTCGACATCCTCCGGGGGGCCCTGGATCCGCCGACCTGGGACACGGTCCGCAACCTCAATCCGCTGACGGTGGTCCTCTCGGGTACGGTCCTCGGCGGGGCTCTGCTGGCGATGTCCGGGCGCCGCGCCGTGCCGATGGCCCTCCTCATGGGCGTCGGGATGGTCGGCTACGCTCTGCTGCTCGCGCCCTACGTGGCGCCCGATCGCCTGGGGGACTCCCTCGGCGCCTTCACCCTGATCGACCACCTGGCCTGCGCGACACTCGAGCCCCTGCTCGGCGGCATCCTCCTGGCCCGGGTGGTCGGCGACCTGGGCCCGAGGATCGGCGCCCTCGCCGTGGGTGTCGTCTCCTCGCTGGACTCGACCGTCCAGATCGCCACCGACCGTCTCGTGCCCGAGGACGCCGCCGGGATCGCGATCGGCGTCACGGTCGGCCTCTGCCTGATCGCGGGTCTGATCCTGCTGGTCATCGCCTATCCGATGCAGAGGCGCTTCTTCACCCCGCCGCAGTGAGCCGGCGTACACTGGATCCGGCGCCACACGGGGCACGTGGACGCCGCGCGGGGATCGACGCAGATGCCAAGGACGAAGTTGCTGGGTCTGGGATGGCTCGGAATGCTCACGCTCGGCTGCGCCGCCTACGACTACTCCGACCTCGAGTGCCGGACCGGCGCCGTCTGGGACGGCGACGTGGAGATCCGCAACGCGGCACAGCTGGACCGGGTGGCCGGGTACCCGGTCATCGACGGCGAACTGGTGATCAACGCCACCGGCTTTCACTACCTGGAGGGCCTGAGGTGCCTCGAGGAGGTGGGGGGGCGGCTGTACCTGGTCGACAACGGCGAGCTGGAGAACCTGGAGGGCCTGCGGAACCTGGCGCGGGTCGGCGACTACCTGAGGATCGAGAGCAACGAAGACCTCCTGACCCTCAACGGGCTCGAATCGCTGACCTCCATCGGCGGCTACCTGCGGATCGACGACAACGGCTCGTTGATCTCCCTCTCCGGGCTGGATGGACTCACCGGGATCCCCGACACCGTGTACATCATGGGCAACCCGGTGCTGGAGACCCTGACCGGGCTGGACAACGTCCAGACCATGGACTGGTTCCTGTACGTGATGCGCAACGACTCCTTGCCCAGTCTGGAGGGGCTGGGCTCCCTGGAGGAGGTGGGTGGGGACCTGATCATCCGCCTCAACGGCTCCCTGCGAACGCTGGAGGGAGCCGACCACCTGGACCGGGTGCAGGGGAGCGTCTCCGTCGATGGGAACGACGGGCTGAACGACCTGCAGGGGTTCGAATCCCTGCGGATCGTCGAGGGCGCCTTGCGCATCGGCACGCGGGTGGAGGAGGACGACGACCTGGCCTACTCCCTGGGGTACGAGCCGAACTACACCGTCTCCGGCCTGCGCGGACTGGAGGGGCTGGAGTCCGCGGGGGCCCTGGAGCTCCATCGCCTGCGGGTCCTGGACGACCTGGAAGGGCTCGGCTCGCTGACGGAGGTGGGCCGGCTCAGCCTCGACGACTGCGCCACCCTCTCGAGCCTCCAGGGCCTGTCGAGCCTGCGGGAGGCCGGCGCGATCGAGATCTCCGGGGGCGACACCCTCCCCGATCTCGCCGGCCTGGCCGACCTCACTGCCATCGACGGGGGCCTGACCATGGACGGCAATCACGGCCTGACCGACCTCTGCCCCTTCGACGACCTGACCTCCTACGAGGGCCCGCTGATCGTCACCGGGAACCCCAACCTCCCCACCTGCGCCGCCGAAGCGCTTCAGGCCCAGCTCCAGGACCTCGGCTGGGCCGACTGGGCCAACATCCAGGGAAACGGGGACGGAGACTGCGAGTAGGTGCCCCGCGCCCCCAGGTCGGGGGATCGCCGGCTCCTACGGGCCCACAATCGGCGTAACGGACCTATACTCTACAGAGACGGTAGATAATCGCACCGCCCAGAGCGAGGCGGGGAGACAGCGAGAGGACGGGATCATGAAGAATCTCACGATGACGACGGTGGTGTTGGCCGTCTTCGCCCTGGCCACGACGGCGTCCGCCTGTGACGCAGAGAAGAAGGCGGCGGCCAGCAGCGCCTTGGCGCCCGACGCCGGCCTGGACAAGACCTGGGTCCGCAGCGTCGGCCAGTACGACGCTGCCGTTGCCGCTTCAGCGGAGGACCAGCCGGTGATGGTCGTGTACACGGTCGCCGGTTGTGGTGACTGCAAGTCGGTCCAGGCCAATGCCCTCGCCGACGCCGGGGTCGTCGAACGCCTGAATCGCGACTACACACTCATCCACGTGGATCTCACCCTGGACGAGGGGGAGATGGCCTCCCTGCTGGCCCGGCAGCAGATCCAGAGTGTACCCGCCGTCCGCTTCCTGGAGCCGGACGGCGACGAGATGGTGGACTTGCGCCTGGACGGCAGATTCTCCACCGAGACGCTGACGGCGGCGATGGACCGGGCGGAGAGCCGCAAATTCGCCAGCCGCTGACGCGGAGGATCAAGACCTGGGGAGCCGACAGGCGCAGGACGGCTCGGCCATGATCCCCATGACGTCCCACTCGTCCTCCGGCTCGGTGAGCTGGAGGTCGAGTCGGACGAGGGTATGGTCGGGAGAGGGCGGGTCACCCCCCGCCGAATCGTCGTCGTCCGCGGCGCTGTCGTCGTCCCCAGGCGCGTCCGCCGGACAGGCCGCCGCGACGATCGCGACCACCCCGTCCTCGATCTCCGGCCGGGCCAGGGTCGACTCGATGTCGGCCAGCTCCAGGGTCAGCAGGTAGGCGTCGATCTCCCCGATGATCTCGAGCTCGCCATCCGCGATGCACCCGGCGATGTCGGGGTGGGTCACCTCGACGACGACCCGGTAGTAGACCGGCTGGTCGCCGTGGAAGAACGACCGCCACCCCATGTGCTCGGGGACGTGGGCCAACCAGGACTCGCCGTCGGCCCGGGCCGCCAGCGCGGCCACCCAGGGGCCAGTTCCCATCAACACGAGGCCGCCGAGGCCGCCGATGCGGCGCAGCGCCGATCGCCGCGTGAGGCCCTCGTGCCGCGGATAGTCGTCCCCGTCGTACCTTGGTTTGGGTCGTCTTCTCATCGCGCTCCCCGTCTCGCCCGGACTCTCCCCTACAATGAACCGCGGAAATCCCATGAGGAGAACAGGACGACTCGCGACGATCCTCGCCGTGACCCTGGCGGGCGTGGGCTGGCTCTGGATGGCGGGCCCCCGGCCGGTGATCGTGGTCACCACCCCCACGCCGGAGACCGTGCCCACCTGGTACATGCTCACCGCCTTCCCGGTGCTGGGGATGCTGGTGGCGGATCTGCTGCCCCTGCTGCGCCACTGGGATCGGGGGCTGCGCGGGATGGAGCTCGCCGGCCAGATCGCGATCCTGGTGGCGCTGTCGGGCGGCCGACTCGCCCTGTGCCTCCCCATCGGCGGTCACGCCCTCCTGTTCGCCTACTTCCTCACCCGAAGGCTCCTGCAGCGGCGCTGGTCCACCGACGCGGACCGGTTCGAGCTGGCGGCCGCGGCCGTGTTCGCGGTCACGACGGCCCACATCAAGCTGCTGTGGTGGGCCGACCCGATCACCCTGGGGCTGGGGAGCGCCATCGGCGTCGGGATGGCGCTGGTGGGGCACCTCGCCGTCCGCCGGCTCGGTCGGCGGGCGTCGTAGGGAACCTTTGCGCGCGGACGCGGTCTGAAGGGACAATGGAGCGCAACGAAATGGAATCCCGATGAAGAAGCGACCCCAGAAGCGAATCCCGGAACTCGGGTACCCGACCTACGCCGAGTGCAGCCGACAGCGACCGGAGTGGTTGCGTCGCCTCGCCGTGGGGGCGGTCGTCCTGGGCGCTTCGTCGATGATCGGCTGCGACGGCGTCCGTCGGGTGCTCGGGCTGGAGGAGGAGTGCGACATCCCCCTCGCCGGAACCGTACCGCACCTGGTGGTCCCCCCAGGGGACGACGACTCGGCGGAGGATGCCGACGAGATGGTGCCCGTCCTCGAGGAACCGGCGACACCCGACGACGAGGCCCGACCCTCCGGCCACGTCCGGGGCAAGATCGCCATGCCCCGCGAGGACGAGGAGGCCTGAGCCATGGCCCGGCCCAAGGCGAGACTGCAGCCGGTGACGGTGGCACGCGCCGCGGACTATCCGAGCTACGAGCGTTACCACGCCGAGCGCCGGCAGGTCCTGCGGTGGCTGGGTGCCGGCGGCGCCGTGGCCGCGACTTCGGGACTGCTGGGATGCGACGCCGTTCGAGACCTGCTGGGGATGGAGGGTGAGCGGCTCTCGGGGGAGGTGGCGTGTCCGCATCCGCCGACGGGGGCTGGGACGGGGACGGGGGGCGTGACCGAGGCGGGGGGCCTCCCCACCGAGACCGAGGCCGAGTCTGAGTCCGAGTCCGAGACCGAGGCGGGGGGCCGCCCCACCGAGACCGAGGCGGGGGGCCGCCCCACCGAGACCGAGGCGGGGGGCCGCCCCACCGAGACCGAGACCGAGGCGGGGGGCCGCCCCACCGAGGCCGAGGCCGAGATCGAGAGAACCGTCACCCCGGACCCCGAGGAGTCCCGCTCCGAGCCACCGCGGTTGTCCGGCGACATCGCGGGGCCCGAGCACCCCGCGGCGACGGAGGAGTCGGTCGACGCGCGACCGACCAGGACCCGGGGCAAGATTCGCACGGTCAATCCGAACCCGCCCAAGGAGTAGGGCGCCCCCCTCGGGCCATGGACCTCACCCTCTGCCTGACCCACGACTGCAACCTGGCCTGTGGCTACTGCTACGCCGGCCGGAAACGTCCAGGTTCCATGGGAAGGGAGACCGCCGCAGCGGCCCTCGAGCTGGCCTCCGGCCAGGCCCGTTCGGGGGCGCTACAGCTCTCGTTCTTCGGCGGCGAACCCCTGCTCGAGTGGGAGGTCCTGACCTGGGCGACCCGCCACGCCGAGGCGCTGGCGGAGCGGCGGGGGATCGAGCTCCAGCTCACGGTGAACACCAACGGGACGCAGCTGACCGCGGACCGGGCGACGTGGCTCGCGGAACGGGGATTCGCCATCGCCGTGAGCATCGACGGCGACCGGGTGGCCCACGAGCGCACGCGCCCTCTGCGCGGCGGGGGCTCGTCCTTCGACGCCGCCTTCGCCGGGTTGCGAACGGTCCTGCCCCTCGCCCGCAACGCCGAAGTGGTCTTCGTGGTCTCGCCGGACAACGTGGACCGGGTGGCCGCCGGCCTCCGCTTCCTGGCGGACCAGGGGATTCGCTGTGTCTCCCTGAATCCGGATTTCTACGCGGAGTGGTCCGAGGACGCCCTGTCCACCTGGGAGGAGCAGTACGCCCTCGCCGGCGACCTGTTCGTGGAGCGATTCCGCGCCGGGCGTGACCTCTACATCAACTTCGTGGACGGCAAGATCCTGACTCGCCTCCAGGGTGGATTCGGCTGCGCGGACCGCTGCAGCCTCGGTGAGGGGGAGATCGCGGTGGCCCCCTCGGGCCGGATCTACCCCTGCGAACGGCTGGTGGGCGACGACACCGGGGAGCTGGCCATCGGCCACGTGGACACGGGCTTCGACGAGCTGGCCCGGCTCGCCGTGATATCCCGTCGAGGCAACCGGGACGAGGACTGCGCCACCTGCGCCCTCAAAGAGCGGTGCATGAACTGGTGCGGGTGCATCAACCACGCCACCACCGGCGCCCTCGACCGGGTGGCCGCGCTGGTGTGCTTCCACGAGCAGTTGTGCATCCGCGAGGCAGACCGGGCCGGGGAGACCCTGTGGCGCGAACAGAACCCGCTGTTTCTGCGCAAGTACTACCCGGTGGGCGGCTGACCCTCCCGAGCTCCGACGCCCTCAGTCGTCGAGCGTCTGGCCATCACAGGCCTCCAGCGACCGCACCAGCCGCAACCGCGCGTCCTGGCGGCGCCGTCCCACCGGACGAACGGTGGCCATGAAGATCCGGTGGCCGAGGAAGTCGCCCTCCTCCACGCTCACGCGGACCGGGAATCGGTATCCGTCCTCCAGCACACCGGTCAGGTCCATGGGTTCGTAGAAACGTGGCACGGGAGCCCGGACGATCGGATCCGCCACGACCTCCTTGTAGAGCTGGAGCATCGAGTCCTGCTCGAGGACAACGCTCAGGTGCCGCCCGACCATGGACATCGAGGGCCGTGCGAACAGCTCCTCCGCGGTGGGATCGGCGAACACGATGGCCAGATTCTCGCGGAACACGACGGTGGCCTCGGCGGCTCGAATCGCGGATTCGGGACGTACGAACGGAGGCATGGGGCGTTCTCCCGCCCCGGAGAACTCCAAGAACCGTGCCACGCGAACCTGAAATCCGGCTCGCCGGTTCCTCCAGGTCCACGGCATGCGGCCCAACTGGCGGCCGCCTCCGGCCGGGCTCCAGCGGCCGCCGGTGATCCTGTCTCCGCCAGGAGACGATTCCCGTCGATCGGGTACCTGGTTCCCACAGCGTCGCGGCACCTGTGGTGGAGCAAGAGCCAAAAAAACGATGGATGGAAAGCCTCCACCCTCCGAGTAGACCGTCTCTTTTTGGAGACAGACCGCTGTTCAGAATCGACGGCCGGCGCAAGGGCTGTCGCCTTTTGCCGACAGGCCCCGGGTTTCCCCACCGGGCCCCGTAGAAAAACCGCGCCTGAAAAAACGTGTACTGCGGGCCGACCCGCTCCTTGCGGCGTCCAACCGTTCCGGGCCTGGCACGGAACTGGCTCTATTCCCTACCCGGTCAGTCCGGAAACGCGCCACGAGGAGTCACGATGCGTCTTTCCCCAGGTTTCCTGTCACCGATCCTCGCCTCCTGGGCTCTCGGCCTCGCCGTCCTCGCCCTCCCGCAGACCTCGGTCGCCACCGAGGGCTGGGACTGGTGGGACGCGGTCTACGCCCAGCAGCACCACCGATCCACGTGCCCCACGAATCCCCCGACCAAGGCCAACTGGGAGTCCACCCTCGACACAGCGGACGATCCCCACTGGACCGAGCTCACCGTCTTCTTCATCGCCTACCCCTGCGGGGGCACCCCCTCGCGCTTCGTCGAGTTCCGCGACTGGCTGAACTACGAGGTGCACGACATCGGCGAGTACGACTCGAACTGGGAGAACTTCGACTTCTACGACGTGCGCGATCTGGTCCTCGAGCTGGACGAGCAGAGCGCAGGCTACTGGGGCGAGGGGCCCTGGCAGTGACGTACCGACGGCGCGCTGCCTGTGGATGAGCCACGGTAGTGGGCCTGACCCCGGTGTGGCCAGGACGGCCCACGCCCCTACGACGGGGGGCACCGCCGTCTCCAAGTGCCCCGGAACCGAAATACCGGGACACTAGCTCGACGGCTTGTCAGCGGATCCATCCGCAAGATCCATCGCCAGCCGAAAACCCAGTCCGTCGCTGCGCGATCCCGGGTCGAGCCCGAACCTCCGGGCCAGTCGACAGTAGCGCTGGTTGGCGAACCAGGATCCTCCCCCGATCCCGCGCTGTCCTCCGCCCGGCGAGTGACCATCCGCCAGCCAGTCGCCGACGCCGCCGGAGAGGTCCCGTACGCCGGCGGGTGATCGGTCCTCTGGGCAACGACCCACGGGGGCGGGGAGCGGCTTGCCCTGCTGGCGCGCCGCCGTCCAGCAGTAGGAAGCCTCGAATCGATCCCCCCAGGGAAAGAAACGCCCGGCCCCGCTCCGAGCGCCATACTCCCACTCCAGCCGCGTCGGCAGACGGTAACTCCGCCCGTCGCGGGCGGACCGCCAGCGGGCGTAGGCCTCGGCGTCCTCGGCCAGGATCGCGAGCACGGGGTAGTCCGGCCCCAGCGGATCCCCCTGGGGATCGCTGTCCGGGATCTCCCAGGCGTCTCCCACGCGGGTCCACAGGGGGATCCCGTCCACCGCGTCCCGCGGCACCCGGGTCTCGGCCTCGCGGGGCTCCAGGCTGGAGATGAACTCCAGGTATTCGGCCATGGTCACCGGAAGAGCCGCGAGGGCGAGGTCGGGGATGTCCACCCGCTGCACGGGCCCGGCGTCGGGGACCGACGGATCGCCGCCGACCAGGCAGGGGCCCGCCGGCAGGTACACGAACCCCGGCGGGAGCTCCTCGGTGCTGGGCAGTCGCGGGGACAGGGTGGTGTAGGACCCTCGCTCCACCCGCAGGGCGTAGATGCCGGCCGCGTACCCCTCCGCCTTGACCTCCACCAGGTAGCGGCCCGGCGGGAGATCGGCCTCCGCCCCGGGTGCGTCCAGGTCGCGCCACGAACCGGGCACCAGGCGCCGATCCCGCTCCTGTAGCGGGGCCACCTGCGCACCCGCGGACTCGGGCACGGGCCGGACGACCAGGGTGCCGCCGCGCTCGAGATCGCGCACCCGCCGCCCATCGTCGAAGCGCTCGAGGCGGGCGCGGTGGTAGGCGACGGCGGCCCGACGCCCCTCGACCTCGACCTGGACCAGCCGATCCCGGTGCAGGTCGGCCAGGGCCTCCCGAGCCTCCCCGCAGTCCCGGTCGTGGTCCAGGGCCCGTTCGAAGTCCCGTTCGACCCCTGCGAAGTGCTCCTCGACGCCCCGCTCGAGGGCCGCTTCCTCGGCCTCGGCTTCCCAGAGGGGCCGCTTGGCCGACGCCGGCGCCTGGGGAGGGATCTCGTCCGCGAGCTTGCGCCTCAACTCCCGCGCGGCGAACAGCTCCCGCCGCGAAGCGTCCAGCCGGACGAGGGAGGCCGCGGCGTCCGCGAGACACCTCGCCGCGCGGGCCCGACGCTTCTCCCGCTCCTCCAGGTCCGACAGGGCCCGCAGCACGGAACGGTACAGCTCGCCTGCGTCGGCGAAGCGGTCCTTGGGCTCCCAGGCCAGACATCGCAGGCAGATCCGATCCCATTCCTCGTCGACGGTCTCGCTCCAGCGCCTGAGGGACGGAGGACGGATCGAGCGGATCGCGCCGAGGATCCTCTCGATGTACGCCGGACCAGCCTCCCCGTCGGTCATTCCGCCCACCGGGGGATCGAGGGTCAGGATGGCGTGCAGGATGGCGCCGAGGGCGTACACGTCCTGGGCCGCGGTGGCGGGAATGGGGCCCGGGCCCAGGCGTTCGGGCGCCAGGTACCGGGGGGACCCGGCGATCCCCTCCAGCACGGTCTGGCCGCTGCGGATCGAGCTCATTCCCAGGGAGCCCCCGCCGCCACGCAGCTCCCCGAGGGGTACGCCGAAGCGCGCCGCCAGCCCCCAGTCCACCACCAGCACCTCGTCGTGCTCGCCGAGCATGATCTGGTCGGGCTTGAGGTCCCGGTGGGCCACGCGCCGTTCGTGGGCATGGGCCATGGCTCCGCAGACCGTCCGGAAGACGCCCAGCAAGCGCGGCAGGCCGAACCGCTGCAGCGCTCCCCGGTCCCGGGCTGCGATGCGTCGCAGCACCTCGTCCAGGGTCACACCGACGATCCGCGGCATCAGGTAGCTGTACCCCTGATCGTCGTACTGTAGATCGTGGAGCGGGACGATGGCGGGGTGCGAGAGCGAGGCCGTCACCTGGGCCTCGTGGACGAAGGCCCGGAAGCCTGCCTCCGTTCGTCCTTCCTCCCGAGGGCGCTTGCGGACCACGATGCGACCGAGGAGGTGGTCCTGGACCTCGGCCAGCTCCCCCATCCCGCCCTTGTGGAACGAGCTGACCTCCACGTACCGCGCCGTCAGCCGCCGGGTCATCGCCTGGACCGCCTCCAGGTCGCTGGGATCGGCGGCTCCGGGGGCCTCCGGGGGGGCCTCTGCCACCTTGGACAGGTCCCGTTCCTCTTCCAGATCCGCCCAGAAATCCGAAGGAATCAACCGCGAGGGATCGTCTCCCACGACCTCAGTCCCCCCCGCCGGGTTCGCCGCTCGGGAGCTCGACGCCGAGCCGGGCCGCGAGCTTGTACAGGTAGGTCCGGTTGATCCCCAACCGCCGGGCGAGCTCGGCGGGCACCGGCCAGCGCCGCAGGGCCCAGCGCAGATACCGGGCCTGGAAGGCGTGGGTCGCCTCCTTCCATTCGGGGATCTGGACCCGGCCCCCGGACCCTTCCGAACCCTCCTGCCGCCGGAGCGCAGCCGCCGTCAGGATCGGCCGTTCCCCCGATTCGAGGGTGCCCTCGATGATCGCCCGGAGCTCCCTGGCGTTTCCCGGAAGGGGCATGTCCTGCAAGGCCGCCACGAGGTCGGGCGCGAGGAAGGGAGCGGGCTGGCCCAGCCGGTCAGCCGCCCGCGCGGCGAAGTGGGTGGCCAGCGCTTCCACGTCCTCGGGGCGGTCGCGCAGGGGGGGCACGTGGACCACCGACTCGGCGAGCCGGAAGTACAGGTCACGACGGAAGGAGCCGGCCTCCACCGCCCCCTCCAGATCGCGGTTGGTCGCCGCCACGATCCACACGTCCACGTCGACCTCGGCGGTCGCGCCCACGGGTCGGATCCGGTGCTCGTCCAGCGCGCGCAGGAGCTTGACCTGCACCTGCAGCGGGATCTCGCCGATCTCGTCCAGGAACAGCACGCCGCCTTCCGCTGCCCGGAAGAGGCCTTGCCGTGCACCGGCCGCCCCGGTGTAGGCGCCCTTCTCCGCGCCGAAGAGCTCCGCCTCGGCCAGGGACGGCTGCAGCGCGGCCGTGTTGACCGGGATGAAGGCCCCCGAGGCGCGGGGACCGTGGTGGTGCAGGGCCCGCGCCACCAGCTCCTTGCCCACGCCGGTCTCCCCGACGATCAGCACCGTGCGGGGCTTGGGCTGGTTGGCGAGAAGCGCCAGACGGGCCAGGACGGACGCGAGCGCGGGGCTGCGTCCGACGATGTCGGCGAACCGTCCGCCGCGGCGGTGGGGTTCGGTGGGGTCGGTGCTGCCGCTGCGGGCACGATCCAGGTTCGCGAGACCGTGGGAGAGCTGGCTCGCCAGTAGCTGCACCGACTCCCGCCAGGCCTGGGGGAAGGCATCTTCCCGGGTACGATTCTCCACGTAGAGGGCTCCCCGCGGGGCCTCCCCCGGCTCGCCGGGCAGCGGCACGCACAGCACGGTCTTCATGCCCAGGCTTCTCACGCTCTCGAGCGCGCGGAAGCTGCGGTCCGTGCTGGCCTCCTCGCAGTACACGAGCTGACCGGTCCGCCACACCTGGCCGACGATCCCGTGGCTGATCTGTTCCATCAGGAGGGGCAGCTCGTCGTCGCCGATGCGGATGGGGGAGACCACCTCGGGCGTTCCCTGCTCGTCGAACACGAACACACAGCCGTGCTCCACCCGGGGCATCCGCTCGATGGCCCCACGGGCGGCGGCGATCAGGCCGTCGGAGCCCGCTGCGGCCTCGAAGCCGTCGATGGCGAGCCCGGCCACCAGGCGAAGCACGTCCCGCTCCGCCCGGTAGTCGATGGCCGCGCGCCGGTATCTCTGAATGCGATCGCCGTCGGCCGAACCCTGCCGGGCGAACTCTCGCTCCACCCGGTCCACGAGGTCCAGATCGGACTGGGGGATCCGCCGACGGAGTCGCTCGAAAAGCGTACCGAGTGTGTCGCGACCGGGATCGTCGTCGGTCATCGGGCTCCGAACCCCACCCGCTCATGGAGCACCTCCGACCTTTACATGACCGGTCGGGCCAAGCAAGCGGCGGCCCGAGTCCCGGGTCCACCCCGGTGGCACCGGACCGCCCCTCGACCTGATAGGTTGGACAGGTCAGACCCACGGGGTGGGAAGGGAGCGATCGTCCATGGTCCGGTGGTCCGCCGTGCTCCTCGCCGCAGCCTTGCTGTTCCCCGGCTGCAGACAGGAGACCGATCCTCCGCCGGGCCCGGCCAGCGAGGGCGGCGGTCCCCCCGCCGCGGCCGCGGAGCCCGCGCCCGGCGACACCCTGGTCGTGGCCTACCGCGGCGACGTGGAGGGTTTCGATCCGGTGACCGCCCGGTCGCTCGCGGCCATGGAGCTCATCGAGCTGATGCAGCCCTCTCTGTTCGGGGCCACGCTGGTGGACTGCCGTCTGGGCTTCACCCCTGGGTACGCCGAGGCGTGGGAGTGGTCCGACGACGGCCGGACGCTGACCCTCCAGCTGGCCCGTGACTGGACCTGGCGGGACGGCGAACCCGTGAACGTCGACGATGTGCTGGCCACCCTGGAGCGGGTGGCCGACCCGGGATCGGGGAGCCCACGCGGTCCCGATCTCCGGGTGCTGCGCGCCGAACAGCCCTGGACCCGCGTGGACGATCACACCCTCACCGTCCACTTCGCCGAGACGGGAACGGAGACGGAGTTGCTGGCCCGGATCGGCGGTACACCGATCGTGCCCGCACACGCCCACGCTGGCATGACCGGGGCGGGGGCACCGCAGGAAGGCGAGGGGATCGGGGCCGGACCGTTCGTGCTGGAACGCTGGGAGCCCGGCCAGCGGATACGGCTCGCCCGCAGGGAGGGGGGCGGGGGCGCCGAGGTCGCCCTCCTGGACGCAGTGGAGGTTCGCATCCTACCGGACGCCTCGGCGCGGATGCTGGCGCTGGAGCGGGGAGACGTGGACATGCTGGTGGGGGTCGAGGCCCACGAGCTGGCCCAGCTGCTCGAGCGGAACCCGGACCTCCAGGTCTTCAGACGCGGGAAACGATTCCTGGACTTCGTCGGCTGGAATCTCAGCCGCCCGCCGTTCACCGACGCGGGCGTCCGGACGGCCCTGGCCCACGCCGTGGACGTGGAGGTGCTGATCGACGCGCTGCTGGTCGCGGGCGACCATCGCCTGGGCGCGCGAGCGACGGGGGACATCAGCCCCGAACTGTGCCACGCCGTGGACGGAGGCCTGGCTCCCCTGACCCATGATCCGCAGCGGGCGCGGGCCCTCCTCGCGGAGGCAGGGTACGGCGACGCGGACGGCGACGGTTGGTTGGAGCGAGGGGGCGACGCCCTGGCCTTCGAGTTGCTGTACGCCGAGGGCAACGAACGGCGAAAAGGGGCCGGCCTGATCCTCCAGGAGCAGCTGCGGTCGGTCGGCGTCCGGGTCACGTTGCAGCCGGTGGAGCGCTTCGCCCTGTACGAGAAGCTCCAGAGGGGGGAATTCGAGGCTGCCCTCACCGGCTGGGGCGCCGGCCTGGATCCCGATCCGACGCCGTTTTGGACCGCGGGGGGGCCGTTCAACTTCGTGGGGTACTCCAGCCCCGCCGCGGACGCGTTGATCGCGCGCGGGCTGGAGGCGAAGACGGCGGACGACGCCGACGCCGCCTGGCGCGAGCTGCAGCACACCCTGTACCGGGACCAGCCCTACCTCTTCCTGTACTGGATCGACGATGTGGTGGTGGCCGCGCCCAGGTTCCGGGATATCGCGGTGAGTCCCGTGGCGCTGTTCGAGGACCTCCACCGGTGGTGGGTCCCCCCGGAGCTGCAGAAATATCGATCACCGCACCCCGGCTGATTCTCAGGGGGGCCGTCCCAGACTGTGCAGGGGCGGCGCCCGCCGCTGGAGCTCGCGCACCGAGCTGAGGATGCGCTGGCGGATCTCGCGCACGCGGGCCCGCGGCAGCGGAGGCAACCGCCCCTCCCGCTCCGCTGCCTCCCGGACGATGACGGCGGCCTCCACGAGTCCCCGGACGTCGGAGGGGAACCGCCGGCCGCGCAGGGCGCGCATGGTCCAGGCGGGGGTCAGACCGGTGTGCTTGCGGAAGGCGTGGCCAAACGACGACCGGCAGGAGTAGCCCGCCGCGGCCGCCACCTGCTCCATGGAGGCGCGGGGCGTCCGCACCAGCTGCTCGAACGCAACGAACACGCGAAACGCCTGCAGGTAGGTGCGCGCCGAGACACCCACGTGCCCCTTGAAGTGCGCGCGCAGGTGCGAGGCGGAGCAGCCGGTCTGCTCGGACAGACCCCGGATGCCCTGGAAACTCTCCAGCTGGGTGTGGATCTGCACCAGCGCCGTGTGGGTCGGAAACGGGATCTGCTCCTGGATCACCCTCCGGCGCAGGTCGAGCACCTCGTTGACGAGCTCGACGAGATCTCCGCTCCGGTGGGCCAGGCTCATGATCCGAAGGTAGGAGATCCGCGCCCAACCGGGAAGGAAAACCGCCCAGCCGTGGCGCTCGGATCACATCTGAGGCGAATCGCCCACAGAAGTCGGTGGTCACGCGCTCCCCGCCGTGGCGAATCGCCCACAACTCCGTGGCGCTCGGATCACCAAATCGTCACGCGCCGGCGGTACGCTCGAAGGTGGGCAGGCGCCGCCCACGGTGGGGGGCGGGACAGAGCGGGAGGATGGGAGACTTCCTATGGTGACCCGGACCCGGATTCGAGCCTACATCCGGCACCGTTTCGGCTCGCCGCTGTACCGGCCACCCCCGCTGCCCGAGAGCGCGCTCAAGATCCAGAAGCTGGCGGCAGGCGGTTCCCCGAGCGTGGACGACGCCGTGGCGGTGGTGTCGGGGGATCCCCTGCTCGCGGGGCGGGTGTTCGCGGTGGCCCGGTCGCCCTACTATTCGCGCACCGCCCGGCCCAAGAACCTGCGGCAGGCGGTCATGCGGCTGGGCATCCGCACCATCCGCGACGTCGCCATGGAGGTCTCCCTGCAGAGCTCCATCTTCGAGCGCCCGGTGTTCGCCGACGCCCTGAGGGTGCTGGGGCGCCACAGCCGGGCCACGGCCTACGCGATGCCCCCGGTGATGCGGGCGGCGGGGGTGCGCTTCGACGACGGTTTCGTGGCCGGCCTGTTCCACGACATCGGCGCCGCCGGCGCCCTGCTGTGCATCGCCGATGGGACGCCCGACGGCGAGGAGTGCGACGCCGCGTCGGTCCTGACCGCGATCGATGACGTCCACGGCGCCCTGGGCATGGAGATGATCGCCAGCTGGGACCTGCCTGCGGCCCTGCGGACCGTGGTCTGGCGGCACCAGGAGGTGGAGCTGCACGGGGTCCCGATCCTCGAGGCCGCCTGCGTCTGCCTCGCCGAGCGGATCGCCAGCCAGCTCGGGCGGTCTTTCCCCTGTGCCGAGCCCGGGCTGCCCGATGGTCGCCCCCTGGACAGCGTCACCGACCGGATCCTGGACCGCGGACTGCGCGCCCTGGGCCTGACCGAGTCCCGTCTGGACGACATCACCGAGGAGGTCGAGCTACAGCTCGACGAGGTGGATCCCGCGCCCACGCCCCGCCCCCCTTCACCGGGAACATCACCCTCCGGCCGCTTCCTGGCCCCGGGCATCTACGCCCAGAAGAAGTGACGCGCGGGACGACCGGGTTTCCGCGAGCCGGACCGACCGGCTGAGGTACTCTGGCGAGAGCGCATTCCCTGGGCTCCCGAGCACGTACTTCCGGGAGGGCACGTGAAGTCCCGAGGCATCCTGCTCGCTCTGTTCGCCATCTCCCTGATCTCGCCAGCCTGTCCCACCGGAGGAGTCGCCGCGGACGACGACAGCGGAGGGCCGCCCCCGGATGACGACGACGCCACCGGGGACGACGACACCGGCTGCGAGGATCCGGATCCCGAGACCCTCTCCCGCCTGTACGCGGACGTGCACACCTACCTCACCTGCGAGGATCCGGGGGAGGACCCGCCCCTGCTCCAGGAGCTGGACGACGATTACGCAGGCATCTGCTTCGAACACTTCGCGGACGCCATCCGGCACTGGCCCCCCGGCCCACCGGGTGCCGCTCCGGGGGTGTCGATGACCGGGTACTGGGTCGATGTGGAGGATGTGGGCGCCAACCTGCACCTCTACGTACCCGAGGGCCTGGACCTCGCCGGGTCCGAGCGTTTCCCCCTGGCGCTGTGGCTCCACGGAGCAGGCGGGGCCGGGGGCGGGATCGTGGCCTCGGCCATGTACCAGCGGGTCGCGGACGAGAACTCCGCGATCCTCGCGGCCCCGCAGTGCCTGGATCACTGCGACTGGTCCGCGAGCGAGAGCTGTGCGATGCAGGCGCTCTCGGCGCTGCGGTACCTCAAGCGAATCGTGCCCCTGGACCACGACCGGGTCTACCTCACCGGTCACTCCATGGGCGGCCGTGGGAGCTTCACCCTCGGCCTGACCTACCCCCAGGAATTCGCGGGGCTGGCGCCGGCGGCCGGCTCCATCGGCGCGATCACCGCGACCACCGACGTGGACCATCACCACGACTACTGCTACCCCCACGCCGAGAACGGCCTGCACCAGCGGATCCACCTCCAGGTGGGCCAGGACGACCTGAACTACCTGGTCGCCCAGAACGAGGGCGCCGCCCTGGCGTTCGACGAGCTGGGGTACGACTTCCGGTTCGAGGCCCTCGAGGGGGTGGGCCACGCCATGGACATGGACACCTGGTACGGAGCCATGGCCTGGCTCGCCGAGACCTCCCGGGAGCCCTACCCCGATCGGGTGGTCTTCAACGTGCCCGAGCACCTGTCGTCGTACTACTCGGACCTGTACTTCCATACCCAGGTCCCCCTGAGCCAGTACTGGCTCGGCGTCGACCAGCGGTCCGACGACGGGGCGCCGGCGAGGGTCGAGGGCAGCGTGGCCGGAGACACCCTGGAGATCACCACCGACAACGTCGCGCGGCTGTCCGTGCTGCTGGCGGACGAGCTGGTGGATCTGGACGGGCCGGTCACCGTCGTGGTCGACGGCGAGGTCTGGTTCGAGGGACGGGTGGGACGGGACTCCGCCCTGGCCCTGGTGTACGCCCGGGAGCGCCTGGAGCGCTCGATGGTCTTCGCCGCCCGCCTGGAGGGCCCGGTACCCGGCGGGGGCACGATCTCGACCCCGTAGCTACCGGCGCGCCCTCCGGGCCGGCCTCCTGCTATCCTCCGAAAACGGCATCGGAATCGACCGGTGGCCCATGAACAAGGGGGGGTTCCATGACTCCACAGGCCCTGCTCGTTCTCACCCTGCTGGCCACGGCACCACCGCCGCTGGAGGAGATCCTGGCGTCCGAACTGGAGCGGTCCATGACCGTACTCTCGGAGCGGGACGAGCCGCCGCACTACATGGCGGTGAGCGTGACCGACTCGTGGAGTTCGGCCGTCTCCGCCACGGCGGGCACGATCCGCTCCTCCGACGACGATCGCTACCGCTTCTTGGACGTGGACGTGCGCGTGGGCACGGCGGAGCTGGACAACACCCATCCCCTGCGGGGCCAGAGCAGCTGGCGGCGACGGGATCGCAACCGGGTGCTGTTCCCCCTCGACGACGCGCCCGAGCACGCCCTGCGGCACGCGGTGTGGCGGGAGCTCGACGCCCGCTACCGGGATGCGGCGGAGGCCGTGGTGATGGTGCGGGCCAACCAGACCGTGAAGGTCGAGGAGGAGGATCCCGCCCCGGACTTCGAGCCCCGGGAACCGGTGCAGGACCGGCTGCCGGTGGCGGAGTTCACCTTCGATCGTGGGGCGTGGGAACCGGTCCTCGTCGCCCTGTCGGAGCGGCTGGACGCCAGCCCGAGGGTCCACTCCAGCGGGGCGTCGGTCCGCGCAGCACGGACGATCACGACCTTCGTGGACACGGAAGGCACGCGGTTGTCCCACGGGACCACCCGGATCCGGGTCTCGTTGTCCGCGTCGGCCACCGCCGAGGACGGCGACGAGGTCTCTTCGGACCGCCACATGGACGTGCACACCCCCGACCGGCTCCCGGACGCGACCACCCTCGAAGCGTGGGCGGACGAGGTGGTCGCCGAGCTCGAGGATCTGCTGGACGCCCCCCGCGGCAAGCCCTACTCGGGGCCCGTGCTGCTGCGGGGCAAGGCCGCGGCGGTGTTCTTCCACGAGGTGATGGGCCACCGCCTGGAGGGACACCGGCAGAAGCGCGAGAACGAAGGCAAGACCTTCAAGGAGTACGTCGGCCGCGCCATCCTCCCGGACTTCGTCGACGTGGTCGACGATCCCACCCTGGTCCGGGCGGCGGGCCACGACCTCAACGGGTACTACACGTACGACGACGAGGGTGTCGCCGCCCAGCGGGTCCAGCTGGTGGACGACGGCGTGCTGCTGGGGTTCCTCATGGGCCGCTCGCCGATCCAGGGCTTCGAGCAGTCCAACGGCCACGGCCGCCGCTCCGTGGGACGGTCGCCGGTATCGCGCATGGGCAACCTGGTGATCGAGGTGGAAGGCGGGAGACCCTTCGACAAGCTCCGCGCCCAGCTCCTGCAGTCCCTGCGCAAGCAGGACCTGGAGTACGGCCTGATCGTCGACGAGATCGACGGCGGCTTCACCATGACCGGGCGTCGCTTCCCCAACTCGTTCAACGTCCGGGCCGCCACCAGCTGGCGGGTCTACGCCGACGGCCGACCGGACGAGTTGATCCGCGGCATCGACCTGGTCGGTACGCCCCTCGAGGCCTTCTCCAGCATCATCGCCGGCGGGGACGATCCCGACGTCTTCAATGGATTCTGCGGCGCCGAGAGCGGGATGGTGCCCGTGGGCGGTGTGAGCCCGAGCATCCTGTTCTCGTCCCTGGAGTTCCAGCTCAAGGACAAGGGCAGCGACCGGCCGCCCTTGCTGGACAAGCCCGGGGCCGACCCCGACGGCGAGGTTCGTGAACAAGGGGGTGCGCCATGATCTGCCGCCGTCACCGGAACGTTCGCCTCGCGGGCGCAGTCTTCATCCTGTTCGCGTGGGCTTCCATCGCGCTCGCCGGAGACGACACCACCTCCGGCGGAGTGTCCCTGGCGGACCAGGAGCTGCTGGCGGCCGAACTGCGGGCGGAGCTCCAGCGCAACCTGGCCTCGCTGACCCTTCCCGACGCGCCCCCCCTGTACCACCTGCGCTACCACATGGCCTTCATCGAGAGCGTGGACCTGGAGGCCTCCTACGGCGCGCTGATCGAGCAGGATGTGAATCCCCAGCGGCCGCTGGGGGTCGAGGTGAGGGTCGGCGATCCGGCCTTCGACAACACCGGCTTCGGCGGGTGGGAGACCGGATTCGATCGGGGCTACCTCCCGGCGTCACCGACCCCGCTGACCGTACGGCAAGCCGCGTGGCGCACCACCGACGAGGCCTACAAGGACGCGGTGGAACAGTACGCGCGCAAGCGGGCCTCGTGGTCGCCACCGCCGGACCATCCGGGGGACTTCCTGCTGACCGGACCCCAGGCGGCGCGGGCGGAACCGGATGCTCCGGTGGACGCGGAGCACCTGGCGACCGTGGCCAGGGAGGTCTCGGCCGCCTTCCCGGCGGACCAGCCGCTGGAGGTGGCCCGCGTCTACCTGATCCACGCCGGGGGTCCGGTCTGGACCCTCGACTCCGAGGGGACCGAGGTCGTGCACTCCTACGCCGAGACGGCCCTCCGGGCGGCGGTGCACACCCGGGCTCGGGACGGTCTCGTGCTCAGCGACCACCGCACCTGGATCGTCCGGCACCCGGATCAGCTGCCGCCGGTCGAACAGATGAGCGCGGAGGTGGCCGAGCTCGCGGCGGAGATGATCGCGCTGACCGAGGCCACCCCCCTGGAGTCCGAGTACGTGGGACCCGTGCTGTTCGAGGATGCGGCCGCGGCAGACCTGTTCCGCTACCTGCTGGTGGGGCAGCTGGAGGGTACCCCTCCGGTGGTCCCCTTCGATTCCCTGTTCGGCAAGATGGGCACCGGGGGCGGCGATCCCGCCGGCACGGATGCCAACGTCCGCATCGGGCGGCGCGCCCTGCCCCAGGGCTGGACCGTGACCGACGACCCCCGGAAGGACCCATCCCACGCTGCCGCCTTCCCCTTCGACGCCGAGGGCACCCCGGCCCAGTCGGTGACCCTGGTCTCCGACGGCATCGTGCGCACCCTGCTGATGGGCCGCGTCCCCCGAAAGGACGTGGATGGCAGCAACGGCCACGCCCGCGGACTCCCGGGCAAGCGGCTGGAGGGGCGCTCGAGCATGATGGAGGTGGCGCCGGGCAAACGCCTCGGAGGGACCGCGCTTCGCAAGCAGGCCCACAAGCTGGCCAAGGCCTACGGACTGGACCACGTGCTGGTCGTGCGGCGCTTCGAGGAGGACGCGGTGCGGCTCATCGGAGCCAGCCACCGGGAACGCTGGGACGCGCGCGACGACGACGGCCAGCCCCACCTGCCCCGGCCGATCCAGCTGGTCCGCCTGTACACCGACGGACGGGAAGAGCCGGTCCGCGGTGCCGCGTTCACCGGGGTTCACCGCTGGGTCCTGCGGGACATCGTCGCAGCCGGTCCCCAGGTGGAGTTGACCTATTACGCCCCCTTCGAGAAGGGCGACTCCCTGACCCAGCCGACCGCAGGCATGCCGACCTACATCTCCGCGCCGACGGTACTCGTGGGTGAGATGGAGGTCGTGCCCGCCCCCGGCGACCCGATGGATCGCCGGGTCGTGCCCCCGCCCCAGCCCTGATCATCGAAGGAAGGTGACGGCAAATCGTCGAAACGGGCAGGATCTCCACGAGGTGTCTCCGTTGAGCCGATTTCGCCTGTGCCTGGTCGCCGCCGCCCTGCTGGTCACGCTGGTCCGCAACGCGTCGGCGGCCGAGGTCGTCTTCGCCGCCGACGGTGGAGCCGCGGCCATCACCGAAGCCCTCGCGGCCCTCGAGGGCGGCGGCGTGGTGGTGATCCCGGCCGGGGAGTGGGCCTGGGGCCCCGACGACCAGGTGTCCGTCGACGCCCACGGCGTGACCCTGCTGGGGGCGGGCGCCGAACAGACCCTGCTGTACCGGGAGGGCAGCCGGGACAACGGAGCGTTCTTCCTGGCGAGTGGCGTGAGAGACCTGCGCATCTCCGGCATACGCTTCCGTGGGGTCGAGCTCTACGGCAACGAGGACACGGACTACGGGATCCGACTGACCGATGCGACAGGGTTTCGCATCGACCACTGTGGGTTCTCGCTCCTGGGCTTCGCGGGCCTGCGCATCGACGGAGCGAGCCGGGGGGTCGTGGACCACTGCCTGTTCTCCAAGACCTTCAAGCCCGCCCTGGCGTCCCACGGCTACGGTGTGGTTGTCTACGGCACCGGCGCCCACGCCGGCGAGCCCTTCGGCTCCGGCGAGGCCACCTTCGTCGAGGACTGCGAGTTCCGCCTCTGCCGGCACGCGGTGACCGCCAACAAGGGGGGACGCTACGTGTTCCGCCACAACCTGGTGCGCCGCAACACCCAGTCCAACGCCATCGACGCCCTGGGCCAGGAGTACTCGTCGGCCGACTCGGTGGGCACCGAATGGGTCGAGGTGTACGACAACGTGGTCGAGCGACCTGACCTCGGGGACGGGGACTCGCCGCTGAAGTACGCCGTGCGCATCCGCGGGGGCGGCGGTCTGATCTGGAACAACACCTTCGCCGACGTGGACGAAGGGGTACGGGTGGACGAGTTCACACCGCAGGCCACCGAGCCGGTGCACGTCTGGGACAACGAGTTCCAGCGGGATCCGCGACCCGGGAACCGTCCGGGCTACTGCGCAGCCACGGACAGCGAGGGCGATCTGCTCTGCGTCCGGTCCGCGGACTCGACGAAGGTCAAGCCGCCCGCGGACGGCGTGCCGGTGGTCGTCGAGGAGGCGCCCGAGGGGTACCTGCCCCATCCTTACCCGCACCCCCTCGTCACCCGGGGATCGCCCGACGCCGGACCCGACCGCATCGCCGTGTTGCGCGAGGGACAGGGCACCGTGACGCTGCCCCGCGTCGGCGGCGACCTGCCCACGGATGGGGTGGCGGGGGGCCGCGAGCGCTGGTTCCTCGACGGCACGGAGCTCGCTTCCCCGGTCCCCGTCGACCTCACCCTGGCCCGGGGGCCCCACCTGCTGACGCGGGTGTTCGAGGACGCCGCCGGCGGAACGGCCGCCGACACGGCCTCGGTGGACGTCGTCCCCCGCTTCCTCCCCATCTCCTCGGGAGAACGCACCTGGACCGCGCGCTGGTTCGAACCCGTGGCCGGCGCGGGCGAGGTCCGGTTCCGGTTCACCCCGTCCAAGGACCGGATGGACGGCTACGCGACCCTCGCAGGGCAGCGGGTGGTGGGCGCCCACGGCGACAACGTGATGCTGGTCCGCGCCAGCGAGGCCGGCGTGCTCGACGTCCGCAATGGCGACCACTACGCCGCCGACGTGGCCATCCCCTACGCCGCCGGCACGACCTACGACGTCCGCCTGCGGTTCGACTGCTCCGCCGGCACCTACACGGTCTGGATCGACGGCGTGGCGCTGGCCACCGACTACGCCTTCCGGATCCCGGCCGACCGCCTGACCCAGGTCACGGTCTGGCACGGGCACGGGGGGGTGACGGTCGAGGACTTCGAGATCGGGTCGATCGGTGGGGGCGGCTGATCGATACTGGCGACGGTTCTCACATCGAGGGGGTTTCGATGACGTCAGGACGGTGGGTAGGGGGAAGCCCTGCGGGTTGGGTTGCCAGGACCCTGTCCCTGGGGCTCGCGTTGCTGGTCACCGCCGGGGTGGCCCAGGCCAAGGTGGACGCGGACCGGATCGGCAAGCTGGTCGGCAAGGACAAGCTCGAAAAGGCATCGGATCTGTGCCTGAAACGGCTGGACGAGGGGGCGATCGACGATCCTGCCCTCGTGGCCGCCTGTGGGGACGCCCGCCTCAGGCACCTCACCGCGGATCCCGCGACGCCACCGGCGCCCGAGGTCCTGCGGGCCCTGTGCGAGAACTGGGCCGGGAGCCCCGCCGCCGGGGAAGCCTGGGAGCTCCTGGCGCGGATGCTCGTGGACGGAACCGAGGATCCCGCCGTACTGGACGAGCTGTCCCGGGAGTTCTCCGGGACCGCGGGCGGGGACGACGCGGCACGGCGGGTGTGGGAGGCCGTCGCCGCCACCCGCGGTCTGGGCAAGGTCCAGCAGTGGCTGGCGGGGCATCCGGACAGCCCCCACCTGGAGGCGGCGAAGGCGCTGGAGGCGGAGCTCGCCTGGGAGAGGGCGGAAACCGCCGACACGGTGGCGGCATGGCGCGAGCTGATGGACGGCTGGCCGGCGCACCCCAGGCGAGCCGGGGCCGCGGTGGCCCTGCGGGAGGCGCGGTTCCGGGAGGTGGTCGACGGGACACCCGCCGAGATGGTCACCCTGGCGCAGGAGTATCCGGACGACGACCGCTCGGTGGAGCTGATCCAGCGGGCCTGGGTGGGGGCGGTCCAGGTCGTGGCCGTCCTCGAGGAGGGGGAGCCCGAGGGCCTGACGTGCTCCTTCGACCGGGCTCAGCAGCCCACGATTCTCGGTGGAGCGCTGCGGGCGGTCCAGGTCGCCGGTGTCGAGGGATTCGAGCCTGCGGTCGCCGAGGTCGAGCTGCTGCGCGACGGCAACCTCTCGAGCGTGAGCACCCTGGAGTTCGACCTCGCCGCCGCCGGGCTGCCCGGCGATCTGGTGGACGGCCTGACCATGCTGCCGGCCGGGTACGTGGGCCGTGAGGGGGGTGGAGAGTTCGACGTCCCCGGCTGGGTCTGCAGGCCGCCGGAACCGGAGGTCTGGTCGGTGGTCCGGGTCGAGACACCGGGCGGGGATCTGCTCTGCCCGTTCCGCCCCGCCCGGAGCTGCGACGAGGCCGCCGCGGGCCTGGTCGAACGTGTGCCGCTGAAGATGCGGGGCAAGGAGTTGATCCTCGGCGGGTTCACGTCCGAGGCCCGGGAGATCGTCCCCGATCTGGAGCCCAAGTACAGTGCCAAGTACCTGGAGCAACTCTCGGGCCCGAAGCGTCGGCCCGAGGACGTGCTCTGCGACGATGGTGGTCTGTGCATGCACTTCCTCCATGACCGGCTCTACAAGGTGGAGGATCGGTGCGAGGAGCGGTACGAGGAGGAGGGCACGATCGACCCCGAGGTCATGGATCTCCTCACCGAGTGGGAACGGCAAACGCCCCGGGAGCTCGGGGTGAGGGAAGTGCCATACAATCAGGACAAGACCGTCTGGCGAGCCGGCGAAGGCCTGTTCGTGGCCCGATCCACCGTCTGGGATGCCTTCGGCCGCCATGAGAGCGCGTGGGTCGCGCACCACGGCCTGCTCTGCGCCGCCGTGGCGCTCGGGCGGGAACACCTACGTGAGGACGTCCCCCTGACCTGTCCCTGATCCGACGGCCGTCTCAGGGCTCGAACGCCGTCGGCTTGCCCGGTATGCCCAGCTCCACCGCGATCATGCCGCGGGTGTCCCGGTCGGAGACGTACATCACGTCGGTCTCCCAGCCGCCGATGCCGTAGCCCCATTTCATGTTGGGGATCCACTCGGTGTTCGTCTCGGCCACCAGCTCCGGGCTGCTGCCCCAGTCGCTGAAGCGCCAGATGTAGCCGGCGATGTACTCGGTGACGTAGACGTTGCCGCAGATGTCCACGTTGAGGCCGTCCAGGAGGCCGCCGTCGCCCCAGCCGCCGCCCCACGACGCGTCGCACTGCATGCCCTGCCAGGTGTCCTCGCACTCCCCGTGGCCGTAGCCCTCGTAGTCCACCACCACGCACTCGTCGCCCTCGTCCAGGCCGTCGCAGGCGGTGAAGACCTCGGTCTCCCACGACGTGATGTCGCAGATCAGGATCCCCTCCCAGGAGGGATCGCAGGTGCGTGGGATGCCCAGGGCCTCGCAGTCGTCGCCGGATGACTTTCCGAAGCAGGCCTCGGCCACCTCGCCGGGGACCTTGGGGCAGAAGGTGGTGTTGTTGGAGGTCACGCAGACGCTGTCCAGGGTCTCGCCCAGGGCCGAGGTGACGCAGGGATCGCCCTGGGAGAGTCCGGCGCAGGCCAGCTCGTCCAGGTACTCGATGCAGGTGAGGCTGGCAGGGTCGCCGTCGCAGATGCCGATCCCGAAGTCCAGGAAGCACTCGTCTCCGGCGACCAGTCCCTCGCAGGCCTCGGTGCTGCCCGCGGCGCCCATCTCGGCGTAGAGGTCGGTGCTCCAGCTGTCTCCCCCCTGGTGTTCGATGGCGTGGACCGTGCCCGCGCCGAAGCTGTTGACGTACAGGGTGGTGTGGTCGGGGCCGAAGGAGAGCCCGTTGGGCCACTGCAAGCCCTCGGCGATGATGGTGTAGTCCCCGGTGTCCGGGTCGACCCGCCGCACCCGCCCGCCGTCGTGCTCGCTGACGTAGACGTACCCGTCCATCCCCACCTCGATGCCGTTGGGGTAGTTGAGGCCGGACACCAGCGTGGTCGTCCCCCCCTCCGGGGTCACCCGCACCACGGAGCCCGCGGTCACGTCGCAGATCACGAAGTCGCCGTTGGGCAGGATCTCGGTGCCCGCCGCGAAGCTGGACAGGTTGGGCTTGATGACCGTCATCTCGCCGTCGATGGTGTGGCGGACCAGGTTGCCCTGGTTGTTGACGCTCACCATGCCGCCGGTGCCGTCGAAGGCGAAGTCCTCGGACCCGGTGAAGCCGGACATCAGGGTGAAGTCGGCGGGCAGCGGCGGCAGGTTCTCGCAGTCGAAGGTGTCGTCGTCACCCGTGTCGTCGTCGCCCGTGTCGTCGTCGCCCGTGTCGTCGTCGCCCGTGTCGTCGTCCCCGGTGTCGTCGTCGTCGACCACCAGGGCGCCGCCGCCGGGGCAGGCCTGACACAGCAGCCCCAGGATCATCAGTCCGATCAGGAGAGCCAGCGGAAGGCGGGGGGGGAGAGGGGTCATCGTTCCTCCAGGGATCCGGGGGTCACTCGCACAGCCCGGTGATCTCGTTGCACTCCAGCTCGTCCGGGCAGTCCTCGGGGCCGTCGCAGGGGATGTACCCCGCCACGTCCACGTCCACCGCCCGCGGTGACGACACCGTCAGGTCCACGCACCCGCCGTCCACCGACGTCGAATCCGCGGTGCGACGGCGCAGGTTGCCGTTGGGGAAGCCGGACACGCCGGCGGCGAACAGGGCATCGATCACCGCCACCGGGATCTCGCCCTGGCCCGTGTCGTCGAAGGCGCACCACACGGTGACCGGCGAGATGCCGTGCTGGTCGATGTTCAGGCGCAGGTCGACGGTGGCGCGCGATTCACCCGCCGGCGGGGTCCAGCTCACGGCCAGCGGTTGTCCCTCGTCCACGATCCACCCTCCGCCGCCGAAGGCCAGCTGGTGCACGCCCACCCCGTGAAGGGTGAAGGGTTCCAGGGCGGCGGCGCCGGACTTCAGCGTGATCAGAGCCATGGGCTCGAATGCCGGGTGGGGCAACGAGGTGTCGAAGTAGCTGTACCCCGGCATCACCGGGTCCATGGACACCGGCGCGGAGAGTCCGCTCACCGTCACCGTACCCAGGTCCAGGGGCTCCGGGTAGGGGATGCAGCTCCCGTCGAAGTCGCAGGTCTCGTCGCCGGCGCAAGGGGGATCGCAGAACGGATTGTTGCGCTTCATCAGCAGGCAGTCCCCGGCCGCGGCGACCTCCTCCAGAACGGAGATCGGCACCGTACCGTCCTCCACGGTGCCGTCGACGATGGAGTAGTCCTCGTAGGCCTCGATCACGAATCCGCCGCGGCGGTCCTCGAGATCGCAGGGACCGGCGAGGGGGACGGTGGCGGGATCGTGGGTGTCGTCGTCCCCGGTGGCGTCGTCGTCCCCGGCCGAGTCGTCGTCGTCCTGGGACGGGCATCCGGGGGCGCCCAGCCAGCAGCCCACCGCCAGCGCCGCGATCGAGATCCGCCACAACGCGTTGTCCATCCACGTCCTCCTCGGCGCCCCTGTCCCCGGGTCGCCGGCATTATGCCACGCACCCCATCCGGACCCACCGGGCTGTTATCCTCCCGGCCGAGAGGGTTCCTTCCATGCCCGACATCACACCCCACGATCCCTACCGGAACTTCAACTTCGTCATCCAGTTCGACGGTCTCGCCGTCGCCGGCTGCAGGAGGATGTCCGGCCTGTCCGCCTCGGTGGAAGCTGTCCGTTTTCGACCGGGCGAAGGAGGCTCGACCGTCGACGAGACGATGCCCGGTCGGGTCGGCTACGAGCCGGTGACCCTCGAGTCCGGGCTGACCGACAGTCCAGCGTTCCAGACGTGGGCCAACGTGCTCGTCAGAAACGAGCACGGGGATGCGGGCGGCACGGCCGACCCCGACTTCTCGCGGGAGGTCACCATCGCCGTGAGAGACCTGGACAGCCGCAAGGAGGTGCGGCGGTTTCGCCTGCACCGCGCGTGGGTGTCCAAGTACACCGCGTTGTCGGACCTCGCGGTGGACGGGAACGAGGTCCTGATCGAGTCGATCCAGATCGAGCACGAGGGGTTCACGCGGGCCCCGACGCAGGACTAGTCAGCGGGGAGCAGCCGATGGTAGACGGATTCGAGGCTTCGTTCGCGAGGACGACGGGAACCGTTTCGCTCCTGGTCCTCTTCACTCTCGGCCCACTGACCGTGGCCGGTCCGGCCGCTGCCGAGAACGCCCCGGAAGGCCGCTCCGAACCCATCGACCTGACCGCCACCGGGAGCCTCCCCAAGGAGTCCATCGACACCGAGATCCGCATGCACCTGCGTGAGATCCAGGCCTGCTACCAGCGGGAGCTGAACCGCCAGCCGAACCTCGAAGGCAAGGTGGTGGTGAGGTTCGAGATCTCGCCAGAGGGCTCCGTGGCCTGGGTGGAGGTCGCCGGGACCGACATGAAGGAGACGCCGGTGCCGTCGTGTGTCAGCGAGGTCATCGGCGGGCTGGAGTTCCCCGAACCGGCGGGGGGTGGGGTGGTGCGAGTGACCTACCCGTTCCGGTTTCGCTCGATCGCGGGACACACGGCGCCGGACAGCGACTCGGGTGACTACGGGCCTCCCGCGCCATCCGATCCCGGCACTCGCGAGGCCGAGGGCCCCGATGCGGGGACGGTCCGGATGCTCCGCCGTGCTCACAAGGCGCTCGCCCTGGGCCGCGCTGAGCGGGCGGAGACGCTGTTCCACCGGGCCTGGGCCGGGGACCCGAACTGCGGCTCCTGCGCCCGGGGTCTGGCGAGCGCGTTGATGGCGCAGGACCGGCACGACGCGGCCTTGCGAGTGCTGACCGAGCGCGTCACCTGGTTCTCCCAGGACGCCTGGACCTGGGCGCTGAGGGCCTCGTGCGCCTTCACCCTCGAGGAGCACGAGGAGGCGCGCACGTCCCTGGATGTCTACTTCGATCTGCTCGGCGGGATGCCGGCGACGGTGCCCAGCGTCACCGATGGCTCCACCGAGGGTGGCGTCCTGGAGACGTTGCTGTGGTGCACGACGATGTACGGCGCCGCCGGGCTGTACACGGACTACCTGCTCGACGACGGGGACCCGCGGGACGCGGCGAACGCGCTCGAGCTGACCCGCGAGCACTGCGGCGACGATCCAGCGCTGGACGCCCTCGACGCGTGGGTCCTGGGCGCGTCCGGAAAGCCCCGGGAGGCGGCAGCTCGGCTGGAGGGGCTCCTCGAGACCCACCCCGGGGACCCCTTCGTCGCCGCGACGGTGGACGAGTTCGTCGACGAGTACGCGCCGTTCGCCACCCCCGGCCTGCTCGACGCCGCGGATCCCTACGCCCGTGCACGGGGCGACCTGGGCCTCGCGGCCCTGCGCCAGAAGTTCGGCGACCCCCTGGGCTGCCTCGAGCACGCGGAGCGCGCCGCGCAGACCGACGATCCGGACCTGCTCCGGGCGGTGAACCGCCTGGGGCTGGACTGCGCCCTGGCGACCGAGGACATGGCGCAGGTCACGGTCTGGATCGAGCAAAGTGGAGGCCCCGACGGCATCGCCGGCATCCTGCTCGTACCCACGGGATTGATGCTCCTCGAGCACGACCTGGCCGAGGACGCGCTCGCCCTCTCCCGGGCCGAGCGAGAGTCCATACCACCGTTCCACAAGGCTCAGATGCGAGGCCTGGAGCTCGAGTCCCTGCGCACCCTGGGCCGGCTCGACGAGGCGCTGGAGCTGGCTCTGGCCACCGAGGATCCCTACCCCCACATCCTGGCCATGCTCGCGGTCACCCTGGGCCGCGCGGGGCGAGCCGACGACGCGTCGGCGTTGATGGCGCGGGCGTGCCCCGGGGGTGCGCACGGGGAGGTGGAGACCTGCCAGCGCGAGGCCATGGACCTGGCGGCCGAAGCCCTGGACCAGACGATGCCGATCGAGGAGACCGAAGAAGCCGCCCCGGCCCCCGGATCGTGGACATTGCCCCCTCCCGAGGGCGTGCGCTGGACCCAGGTCGAGGTCACGTGGGCGATGGGCGCGGCGCTGGGGGACGACGGCCAGGTGGTGGCCTGGAACGACGAGGGCGGCGACCCCGACTGGTGGGAGTGGACCAAGGGAGCGGCGGTGACGCAGCTCACGATGAGCATGCACGGGTGCGCGGTCGACGCGGACCGCACCGTCCGTTGTGACCGTTGCCTCCCGTTGATGGACGCGGGCGCCTGCGACGTGCCCGAGGGCGAGTTCACCCTGGTGACGGCGGGCGCCATGCACAGCTGCGGGCTACGAACCGAAGGCACCGTGGCCTGCTGGGGGTGCGGCACCTACGGCGAGGAGGGAGCCCTCTCCACCGACCGGGGACAGTGCTCCGCTCCGGAAGGCCGATTCATCGACCTGTCCGCCGGCCAGGACCACACCTGCGGCCTGCGGGACGACGGCACGGTCGTCTGCTGGGGATGCGGCGAGCAGGGCGGTCCGCAGGACCACGGCCAGTGTGACGCGCCGGCCGGGACCTTCGTCGCGGTCGAGGCCGCCTACCAGCACACCTGCGCCCTGGCCGACGACGGCCGGGTGGCCTGCTGGGGCTGCATCGACGCCTTCGATCCGGCCGCCTGCTCCCCCCCGGACACCCGGTTCACCTCCCTGGTCGACAGCGACGAGCAGGCCTGCGCCCTCACCGAAGACGGTGAGGTGGTCTGCTGGAGTGGGACCTACTTCCACCTCCCGAGCACCTCGCTACTGGGCTACCCGTTGCCGGCGCACGAGGAGATCGCCGACGGCGTGGCCCCTCCCCCGGGCCCCTACGAGCAGGTCAGCCTGGACGTCGATGGGGGGTGCGGGATCCGCACGGACGGAGTGCTGGTGTGCTGGGGCCGGGAGATGGGATCCGCGCCTCCCGCGCCGTGATTCGCCGATGGGGCCAACCTGGCCCCGGGCTCAGCCTCAGCAGGGGGCCGGATCGACGTTGCTCTCGCTGGGCTTGTCGGCCGGCGCGCAGGCCCCGGCCGCCGTCGCCCCATCGGTCTTCGGCGCGGCGACGGAACAGCAGGCGCTCTCCAGCCCCAGCGCCCCCGCGATGAAGGCCGCCGCGCAGCCCACGCCGGCGTCCACGGTGATGGCGCCCTGCTCGCAGTTGCGGGCACAGGCGCCGCACTCCATGCAGGCGTCCCGGTTCGCGACGGCCGCGACACCGGCCTCCAGCCGGAACACGCCGTGGGGACAGACGGTGGTGCACATCCGGCAGCCGTTGCAACGGGAGGGATCCAGGGCCAGGGTCGTGACGTCCGGGAGATAGGTCAGGTTTCCCATGGCTTCCCTCCTCACACCACCCACCGCGCACCGATCCACAGGCCCAGGGCGAGCACGGCGGACGCGAGCTGCAGGGGTACGGCGCGCTTCATCTCCAGCTTCACCCCCGACGGCGAGGTGTAGGTGGACGCGCCGGTGAAGTTCATGGCCAGGAAGGCGGCCACCGCCGGGATCGCCAGCAGCCAGGCCGCCATCTCCAGCCGGGTGGACCAGGCGGACAGATCCCTGGCCAACGCCAGGAAGGTCGCCAGGCCGCCGGCCAGGATCAGGCCCGCCAACGCGCCCTTGACCGAGAACGATCGGCCCGGCAGCCAGGGCAGGGCCAGAGGGGTCAGCACGGCACCGGCCAGGATCCCCAGGGCCACGCCCACCAGGGCCACGCTGCCGTGGGTCACGACGTTGGCCAGATAGCCCGCCGGTCCGCCCAGGCCCGAGAGCAACGCCAGCACCAGCGCGGCGAGCCCACCCCAGAGGGCGGCACCCACCAGCTCCATGGGCACCAGCGCGGCCCGCTCCCGCAGATCGAACCGCTTGCGCCGCATGGCCTCGGTGGCCTTGCCGCGGGCGTCCAGATAGGCTGGCAGATCGGCCGCCTCCACCGGGCCGTAGCGGACCGAGAACCCGGTGCGCTCCTTGACCTCGTGGGCCGCCACCCCCGGCGCCCCCAGCTGGGGCAGGATCAGCCGGCGGCGATCCACCACCCGCATCAACCGGGTCTCGATCACCCGCCGGACCAGCTCCTCGGTACCGAAGGTCCCCTTGCCCGCCGCGCACCAGACGTTGATGCCGTCGGTGTCCAGGACCAGGATCCAGGCGTCCCGCCCCGGCATGGACGACCGGAGCACGTCGAAGCTCATCCGGTAGTTGGCACTGACCAGGACCGGCGACGAGCCGTCCGGCTCCCCCAGGGCGTAGAGTCCCGGGACCACCCTGAAGTCCATCCGCCCGACGCCCCAGCGGGCCCTGGCGTGGCCCCGGCGTTCGGCGGACGTCAACTCCGCGGGTACCCGGGGGATGACGCCAGCGGGGGTGTCCAACTCGCCGTTGACGAAATCCTGCTTCCGCGGATCTCCGGCACCGGTCCCTTCGGACTCACACCCGCCGTCTCCCCCGCCCTTCTCCGGTCGCGCTGGACCACAACAGGACATGTCACTCGTCTCCTCGTCGATCGTCGACACAACACCCACCGGCGAAGCTGGACCCGCAACAGCCCGACTCGCAGGCCTTGGCCAGCGCCCGGGCGAACACCCGGACCCCGCGGTAGGTCTGCTCTCGCTCCTCGGGCGGGATGAATCCGTCCACCAGGGTCGAGGCCCCGGCGATGCAATCCCACACCCGGCGGGCCACCGCCCGCCCCTCGTCGCTGACCACCAGCTCGAAGGCCCGCCGGTCGTCCGTCCGCCGCCGCTTGTCCGCCAATCCCCGCTTCAGCAGCGGCGCCACCAGCCGCGTGGTGGTCGACTTGTCCACGTCCAGCGCCCCGTGCAGCTCCGCCAGCCCGAGCGTACCCCCGGCCTCGACCACCCGGTCGAGGATCTGGAACTGGGTGAAGGTGACGCCTTCGCAGAACGCCTGCTCCTGCTGGAACCCGCGTGCGACGCGGACGAGGTCGGCGATGAGGGTGATGAGGTCTCGGTCGGCGGAAGCCGCGAACATGGTTGTATGGTACAACTAAATCCCTGGATGTCAAGTCCCCGCCGACACGCCGTGCCCCACCGGGCCTGGGCTCCTGGCAATCGGGGATCCTGGCCCCTGGTCAGCGAGTACACTGTCCCGTGGAAACCGAGGGGAGAACCCATGATCCACCTGCGAATCCGCGCACCTTTTCTCGCGGTGGCGCTGCTGCTGTGCACCGTCGGCTGCCCCGACGAAGGCGACGACGACACCATGTCGGGCGACGACGACGACGGTGCCGGTCCGAACGCCCCCGTCATCGACCCAATGGGCGAGGAGCGCGCCCTGTACGACGTGGTGTTCGTCACCGGGGAGACCTCCCTGGAGTTGACGGTCTCGGCCACGGATCCGGACGGGGACGAGCTGACGTACTCGGCGGCGGGCCTGCCCGACTGGGCGTCCATCGATCCGGCGACCGGGATGGTGACCGGGGACGTCCCGCCCTGGAGCGAGGATCCGGAGGAGCGGGCGGTACAGCCCGGGGTGTTCGACGTGACCTTCGAGGCCAGCGACGGGGAGAACGTGGGGACGCGACGGGTCAGCCTCTACGTGCTCGACGCCCAGTGGAACGAGGCGACGGTGGCGGAGATCGTGGCCGGGCGCCCCGTGGAGGCGGGCGCGGACCCGGGCAGTCCAGTGGAGCTGCGCGATCTCCAGGTCGCCTCCTGGCCTTCCAAGTACGGCGGCGGCGTGGAGCTGCAGCGGGTGGAGTTCGGGTTCACCAGCCAGGTGCCCACCGAGCCCGGATGGGAGGACGACTGGGTCTCCGACGTGAACGTGGCGTTCCTGCCCGCGACGGAGTCTGCGGTCCCCAACGCCGGCGCGGTGATCGAGGGTCTGTACGCCGGGGAGTTCGGGGAGACCGAGCTGGCCGAGAAGGTCTGCGCGGAGCTGGGCATCCCGGTGCTGATCATCGACCGCGGCTGGGACGAGGGCAACGCCGGCGAGCTGATGGGCAGATACAACGACATGGCCGTCGAGCAGCGCGATCCCCACTACGCGTTCTATACGTTCTCCTCGGCGCACTACCTCCGCGCCGCCGACGCCCTGGCCACGGTCATCGACGAGGTCACGGACTGGGAGGTGAACCTCGGCACCTTCCAGGCGGTCTTCACCGGCCACTCCAAGTTCGGCCACACCTGCTTCACCGCCGCCGCCACCGCCCCGGATCGGGTGCCGGGATTCATGGCCAGCGGCTGCAAGACCGTGGACACCGGCGCAGCGAGGCTGCTGTACACCCTGCAGGGGGAGACCAGCTCGTCCCCCGGCTCGTCGCCCACCTACATCGGCGTGATGACCCGCTACTTCTTCGAACCCCTGGGCATCTCCGACCAGATGTCCCCCGACGTGCGGGTGCTGATGACCGAGGGGACCAACGACGGCCGCTCCGAGGACGCCGAGTACAACCCCAAGTACCACCTGCTCGTGGCCGACGAGACCCTGCCGCAGCCCCACCGGGTGGCCTCGATCGCCAACGCCCCCCACACCACCCAGACCGACGCCCACGCCCGCTACTGGCCCATGTGGCTGAGGTACGCCTTGCTCGACGAGGAGCCCCCCGCGCTCGGAGTCAACCTCATCCCCTCCGGCGACGGCGTCGCCGTGCACGCGTCGCTGGACTCCGAAGAGGCCGTGGAGGCGATGGTGCTGTGGGCCACCGATCAGAGCGACCTCGACTCGAGCCCCTGGGACGGCTTCGAGTCCCACGAGATGACCCTGCAAGCCGGCATCTACCAGGTGGACATGCCGGCCGGGGCCACCGCGTTCTACGTGGAGATGACCGGCACCGAGGGCGGGATCGCGTCCACGCCTCCCCGACCGGTCTCGGACGACTACCCGCTGATTTCTGCCGCTGGATTCTGACCGGACCTGTCCTTCGATCCTCCCGCCACGGTCTATGATCCAGTTTGCTGGGCTGCGGCCCACCGCGAGGGGAGAACCGCCGATGCACGAGCTGACGCGCGAGGACTCGGCGTTGCTGCTGATCGACCTGCAGCAGCGACTGCTGCCGACCATCGACCGCCACGAGTCCGTGACCCGGGCCTGCGAGGATCTGGTCGACGGCCTGGCCCTGATGGAGCTGCCGGTGGTGCTCACCGAGCAGTATCGCCGCCTGCTGGGGCCGACCGCGGATGGCCTCCGGGATCGGTTGCCGGGGGTCGAACCGCTGCCCAAGATGACCTTCGACTGCTGTGGCGACTCCGCGTTCATCGACGCGCTCGAGCGGGTGGGGAGGCGACAGATCATCGTCGCGGGGATCGAGACCCACGTGTGCGTGCTACAGACCGCGTGCTCGCTGACGAGGTTGGGCTACCGGGTCTTCCTGGCCGCCGACGCCTGCGGCTCGCGCAAGCCCGAGGACCGGTCGCTGGCCCTGCAATGGATGCGAGAGCGGGGAGTGACGGTGGCCACGGTCGAGATGCTGGTCTTCCAGCTGCTGGGTACCGCGGAGGGCCGGGCGTACCGACAGTTCGTCAAGATTCTGATGCGTTGAGAGGGAGGACACCATGGGCCATGACACGATCCACAAGGCCCCTGCCGGGGAGCTCACCGTCCGCCCGAACCTGGAGGACTACGAGGCCATGCGGGCCAGCTTCCGCTGGGAGGACATCCACCGTGAGCTCGACTTCCTGCCCGACGGCGGGCTGAACCTGGCCCACGAGGCCATCGATCGCCACCTGGCAACGGACCGTCGCGACAAGGTGGCCCTGATCTGGGACGGCAAGGGGGGCGTGGAGGAGCGCTACACCTTCGCCGACCTGGCCCGCCTCTCCAACCGGTTCGCCAACGTGCTGGCGGGGCTGGGCATCGCCAGGGGCGACCGGGTCTTCACCTACCTCGACAGGGTGCCCGAGGCCTACGTCAGCATCCTGGGCATCGTGAAGGCCGGGGCGGTGGTCGGCCCCCTGTTCTCGGCCTTCGGCACCGAGGCGATCAAGGACCGCCTGGCGGACAGCGGCGCCCGCGTGCTGGTGACCTCCCCCGACCTGCTGCCCAACGTCGACGCGGTGAAGGCCGATCTACCCGACCTCGAGCACATCATCGTGGCCAACAAGCACGACCTGCCCTACGAGCCCAAGGACAACGAGATCCCCTACGACCGGGTCATGGCCGAGGCCTCGGACGAGTTCGTAACCTGTCCCACGGGCAAGGAGGACTACTCGATCATGCACTACACCTCGGGGACCACCGGCAAGCCCAAGGGGGCCGCCCACGTCCACGAGGCGATCGTCGGGCACTACGCCACCGCCAAGTACGTCCTCGACCTGCACCCCGACGACGTCTACTGGTGCACCGCCGATCCGGGCTGGGTCACCGGCACCTCCTACGGCATCTTCGGGCCCTGGTCCAACGGCGTGACCCAGCTGGTCTCCGAGGTGGGCTTCTCGGTCCGCCACTGGTACGAGCTGATCGCCCGCCACCAGGTGACCGTCTGGTACACGGCGCCCACTGCGATCCGGATGCTGATGAAGTTCGGCGAGAAGACCGCCCGCAGGTTCGATCTGAGCTCCCTGCGCCACATCAACAGCGTCGGCGAACCCCTCAACCCCGAGGCTGTGGTCTGGAGCCAGGAGGTCTACGGGCTGCCGTTCCACGACAACTGGTGGCAGACCGAGACCGGCTGCATCCAGATCGCCAACTACGCGGTACAGGACATCAAGCCCGGGTCGATGGGACGGCCGCTACCGGGGGTCCAGCCGGCGATCATGGACGATGACATCGCCCACGAGCAGCCGGTGGGTGAGGAGGGCAACCTCTGCCTCAGGTACCCCTGGCCGTCGATGTTCCGCACCTACTGGAACAAGACCGAGATGTACGAGTCCCGGTTCCGCAACGGCTGGTACATCACCGGTGACCGGGCCCGGATGGACGCCGACGGCTACTACCACTTCGTCGGGCGCGCCGACGACGTGATCAACGTCGCGGGCCACCTGGTGGGTCCCTTCGAGGTCGAGAGCGCCCTGGTGGAGCACCCGGCGGTGGCCGAGGCGGCGGCGATCGGCGTGCCCGACCCGATCCGGATGGAGGTCGTCAAGGCCTTCGTGTCCCTGCGGGACGGCGTCGAGGAGGCTCCCGGGCTGAAGCTCGAGATCAAACGCTTCGTGGCCGCCAAGCTGGACGCCAACGCCGCTCCCAAGGAGATCGAGATCCTCCGGACCCTGCCCAAGACCCGCTCCGGCAAGATCATGCGCCGCCTGCTCAAGGCCCGGGAGCTGGGCCTGCCCGAGGGGGACACGTCCACCTTGGAAGAGTAGGCGCGTCCGCACGGTCCTCCACGAACACAAAGGTCTGTGGACGTCGCAGACGAGCCTGCTATAGTCCGCCGTCTTCTCGCCCGCCGCCCTCGTGCCCGCGAAAAGTCCGATCCGCCCGACGCTTCCCGTTCCGGAGGTTCAGCGATGACCGATCCCAGCCAGGTGCCCCCGTCCGACACCGCGGCTGCGCCGGAGGGATCCGAGGCGCCCGTCCTGGACCGCGTGGCGCGGAGGAAGGCGAAGAAGCAGCGTCGCAAGGCCGAGAAGGCCGCCGCCCGGGCCGCCGCCCGGGCCGCAGAACGGGGGGAAGCGCCGGCGGCGGATCCCGCCACACCGCCCGAGGACGCTCCGACGGAGTCGGCGTTCGCCGCGCTCGGCCTCCGGCCGGAGTTGCTTGCCTCGGTCGAGGCGCAGGGGTTCGAGCAGCCCACGCCGATCCAGGGGGCGGCCATCCCGCCGCTGCTCGAGGGGCGCGACGTCATCGGCCAGGCCCAGACGGGCACGGGCAAGACGGCCGCGTTCGCGTTGCCGATCCTGCAGCGGATCGACCCCTCGCGACGGGTCGTCCAGGCGATCGTGCTGGTGCCGACGCGCGAGCTGGCGAACCAGGTGTCGGCCGCTTTCACCACCCTGGCCCGCCCGCTGGGCGGGATCGGGGTGCTGCCGGTCTACGGTGGCCAGGCGATCTTCACCCAGCTCAAAGGGCTGAAGCGGGGGGTCCACGTCGTCATCGGGACCCCGGGCCGGGTCATGGACCACCTGCGGCGCGAGTCCCTGTCCCTGGCCGACACGGCGGCGGTGGTCATCGACGAGGCCGACGAGATGCTCAAGATGGGGTTCATCGAGGATGTCGAGTGGATCCTGGAGCACGCGCCCGGGTCCGAGGCGCGCCAGACCGCGTTGTTCTCGGCGACCCTGCCGAGGCCGGTCCGACGTGTAGCCGATCGGCACCTGACCGATCCCGTCGCCATCGCCATCGAACCCGGCACGCCGGCCATCGCGACCATCGACCAGCGGTTCATCTGGGCCCACGAGGATCGAAAGCTCGACACCCTGTGCCGACTGCTGGAGGTCGAGGAGGGGGATGCGGCGCTGGTGTTCACGCGGACGCGGGCGGGCTCCTCCCGGCTCGCGGACTCCCTCACCGCCGAGGGGTTCGCCGCCGAGGCCCTCCACGGCGACATGAACCAGACCCACCGCGAGAGCGTGCTGCGCAGGCTTCGCAGCGAGGACGTGCGGATCGTCGTGGCGACGGACGTGGCGGCGCGCGGGCTGGACGTCGACGCCATCGCGCTGGTGGTGAACTACGACGCCCCCGGTGACGCCGAGACCTACGTCCACCGCATCGGTCGCACCGGCCGCGCCGGCCGCGCCGGCGTCTCGGTGCTGTTCCTGAACCCGGCGCAGCGGCGCGTGCTGGCGGGGATCCAGCACTACACGGGTCAGCGGTTGACGGAGGTGCGGGCGCCGACGGCACAGGACGTCGCAGCCCACCGGGTCGGCCGCTTCAAGGCCGCCGTCGGGCGGACGATCGAGAACGCGGATCTGGACGCCTACCGCCGGGTGGCCGAGGAGGTCGCCCGTGAGGGATCCCACGACATGGCGGTCGTGGCGGCCGCCATCGCCCACCTCGCCGCCGATGGCCGGCCCCTGTTCGCCGAGCCCGAACCGGCCCCGCCGCCCCGGAGATCGCCACCGCCGAGCGCCGAGCGGGGCCACCGGGGATCGCGCCGCCCGCCGGCGGACGTCGTCTCCCTGGTCCTGTCGGTGGGCAGCGATGCCGGCGTCGGACCCGGCGACATCGTCGGCGCCATCGCCAACGAGGCGGGCGTCCCGGGCCGCGCGATCGGCTCCATCGACATCGGCGACCGCACGACCTTCGTCGAGATCAGCGCGAAGCACGTGAGGCAGGTGCTCGACCGCGTCGGGGGCGCCAAGATCCGCGGCCGGCGGACGCACATCCGCCCTGCCCGCTCCGGCGAAGGCGGCTGGCGCCCCCCTCGCCGAAACCCAAGGTGACCGTTGCGGAGCCTGCGGACGGGGCGGATCCCTAGGGGCAGGACACCTGACCGAGCCGGGAGTCGATCTCGCCGTCGATGCAGTGGAACTTCCGGTCCAGGAAGATCGAGGGGGCGTCTCCATCCCTTCAGGTAGCCGTGACACCAAACAGCACGGTGACCCAACTCGACCTGTACAGGTGCGTGCGGCGCTCGATGAGCCAGCGGAAACGGCCGATGGACGACCCCCGCGGTAGAAATCCCCCAGCCACACGTCCCGCTCTCCCGCGTCGCCGCCCACCGCGCAGTAGGCCGATCAGCGCAGGGCCTCCAGCAGCGCGTCCACGGCGGGGTTGAGGTTGGGGAAGGCCACGTTCTCGCCGTTGACCAGGTAGGCGCCCCAGCGGCCGACCCACTGGGGGTAGACGGTCCGCATCCGGACCGCGCACTCCTCGATCATGTCCACGGTGTCGGTCCGCAGCTCGTCGATCATGACCTTGGCGGGGGCGGTGTCGGGGTCGCACAGACCCGCGTGGATGGCGTCGGCCATCTCCGCCCCCGAGGCGTACCAGCCGGTGTGGATGTTCTGCGCCCACGGGTCGTGGTCCACCTGGGGCGGCTGATTCTGGGCGGTGATCATCGGACCGTGGCCCGCCACCGCCAGGTCGTAGATCGCATCCCAGGAGTAGACATCCACGCCCACCACGATGTGGTGGCTGTTGGGCATGGACAGGGGGTGGACCGAGCGATCGCAGCACAGCTCGCAGTCACTGGACGGCAGCAGCTCCAGGCAGTCACAAAGATTCGACGCCGCGCCGACGCAGGTATCGCCGCCGGCCTCCCCGCAGGTGGTCAGGCACTCCCCGCAGTCCTCCGGACAGTCCCCGCAGCTCTCGCTCCCGCCGCAGCTGTCGTCGCCACACACGTCGCCGGTAAAATCGTCGTCGTCCCCGAACATCGCCTCGACGCAACCGACCGGGGGGAGGACGATCCAGGTCAGGATCACCGCCCATAGCGGGAGGGTGTGACGAAAGGAACGACCGGCCTCCACCGCAAGCACCTTCGGAAATCCCCTCCGCCCAGGACGAACGCTCGTCGCGGGGCCGCGAATCCCCGTCTCCCGCATTTCGCGCCGGCTTTCACCGGGTCAAGGGTTCTACTCTCCAGTGCGAGCCGGGGGTGGCGCGAGAGGAGCTGGCAGGCAACCGGAATCGGGACGGTCTCAAGATGGCGCGCCGTGCAGGATTCGAACCTGCGACCTACGGATCCGAAGTCCGTTGCTCTATCCAGGCTGAGCCAACGGCGCGCGGGGAGGGATGGTATCGCAAATTGGGGGAACCATCTTCTGCGAAACGTTCCGAATCGGAGCGTTGGTGGGGAGATGGGTGTCCGTGTGGCTCTGGATGGTCCGAAACGGAACGTCTGGGGGGAGATGGGTCGGGTGGGGTGGGCTTGCGTCGCGGGCGGGCGTGTCTAGGTTGGGGGCCCCCACGGACCGGGTTGCTCCGGGAGGCCATACACGATGCCGGGAGAGACGGAAGGTCGCGGTGCGTACAGCGCCGATGCGATCCAGGAGGTGATCCGCAAGACGTGGGGGCATACGGAGCTGCTGCCGCTGCAGGAGGAGGCGATCGGGGCGCGGCTGGCGGGGCGGGATTCGCTGGTGGTGTTGCCGACGGGGGGCGGGAAGTCGCTTTGTTACCAGGTGCCGCCGCTGCTGACCGGGGGCACGGACGTGGTGGTGTCGCCGCTGATCGCGTTGATGAAGGACCAGGTGGACGGACTCCGGGCTGCGGGGTACCCGGCGGCGGCGCTGCACAGCAACCTGACCTCGGAGGAAGCGCGGGAGGCGGAGCAGGAGCTGATGGCGGGTCGGCTGCGGCTGATCTACCTGGCTCCGGAGCGGCTGATGATGCCGCGGACGGTGGAGATGCTGGCGCGGCTTCCGGTGCGCTCGGTGGCGGTGGACGAGGCCCACTGCATCAGCCACTGGGGGCACGACTTCCGGCCCGAGTACCGGATGCTGGCCCAGCTGCGGGCGCGGATCCCGGACGTCAGCGTGCACGCGTTCACGGCCACGGCCACGCCGCGGGTGCGCGAGGACATCGCGGCCCAGCTGCAGTTGCGCGACCCCGAGGTCCTGGTCGGGACCTTCGACCGGCCGAACCTGAGCTACCGGGTGCTGCCCCGGGTGGACACGACCCGCCAGGTGGCCCAGGTGCTGGAGCGCCACCGGGGGCAGGCGGCCATCGTCTACTGCATCACCCGCAAGGAGACCGAGCAGCTGGCCGAGCAGCTGTCGCGGCGCAAGTTCTCGGCGGCGGCGTACCACGCGGGCATGGAGCGGGAGCAGCGCCGGGAGACCCAGGACCGGTTCGCGGCGGAGAAGCTGGACGTGATCGTGGCCACGGTGGCCTTCGGGATGGGGGTCGACCGCAGCGACGTGCGCTGCGTGATCCACGCGGGCATGCCCAAGTCCATCGAGCACTACCAGCAGGAGAGCGGCCGCGCCGGGCGTGACGGCCTGGAGGCCGAGTGCGTCCTGCTGTACTCGGGCCAGGACTCGCTGCGCTGGAGCCGACTGATGGACCGGGCGGCGGCCGAGAGCGAGGTGGAGATCGACCCCGAGGTTCAGAAGGCCGCCCGCAGGCTGCTGTCGGAGATGGAGCGCTACTGCCGGGGCCTGCGCTGCCGGCATCGCAAGCTCAGCGAGTACTTCGGCCAGGACTATCCAGGGGACGGCTGTGGGGCCTGCGATGTGTGCCTGAGCGAGGTGGAAGGGGTCGAGGACGGGTCGGTGGTGGCCCAGAAGCTGCTGTCGAACATCTACCGGTCGGGGCAACGCTTCGGCATGGCGGCGCTGGCGGAGATCCTGGCCGGCGCCGACACCGAGCGCACGCGCCGCTGGCGTCACGAGCGCCTGTCGACCTTCGGACTGCTCAAGGACACACCCCAGCGGCAGATCGTCAACTGGTACTGGCAGCTGCTGGACCAGGATCTGGTGGCCCGCACCGATGACGAGTACCCGATCCTCCAGCTGAACCGAGCGTCGATGGAGGTGCTCAAGGGCGAGCGGCCGGTGCAGCTGATCGCGCCGGCCAAGAAGGCGCCCAGGCGGACCAAGATCGAGACCCAGGCCTGGGAGGGCGTCGACGGCGACCTGTTCGAGCGACTGCGGGCCCTGCGCCGGGACCTGGCCGAGCTGCGGGGCGTGCCGGCCTACGTGATCTTCAACGACAAGACCCTGCGCGGGCTGGCCCGGGTCCGTCCCTCCACCGAGGAGGCGCTGATGGTGATCCCGGGCATCGGCGCGGCCAAGCGCAAGCGCTACGGGGCCCAGCTGGTGGAGACCATCCGCGAGCACTGCGAGGAAGAAGGGCTCCCGGTGGACGTGGGCATCGACTTCTGAGTCCCCGCGTACAATGGTCCTCCGCGGTCGCGCCGACGGCGATTGGGGAGGAGTCATGGATCCGCATCTCACCACGCCGACGTCCCACCGGCGCACCGTACTCGCCCTGTCAGCGGCTACCCTGTTCGCGCTGTGCAGCTGCGATCCGCCCGACGAAAACGTGGACGTGGACGATCTGTACCTGATCACCGTCGACGACGCGGGGACCCTCTCGGTGCTGTCCACGGTGGACAGGGCCTGGCCGGAGATGCTGAGCACCTACGTGAGTCCCGGTACGGGCGCCTTCGTGGACGTGGACGGGCCGTGGATCTACCTGGGCGCCTGGTCGGGGGGACTGCGGATCCTCGACGGCACCGACCCCGGCGATCTGGTCGAGACCGCGGTGTTCCAGGCCAGCGGCGCGTACGAGTCCGGCAGCGTGGAGGTCCGCAACGGGCTGGCCTACGTGGCCGAGTACCAGAACGGGATGGTCATCGTGGACGTGTCGACGCCCGCCACGCCGGTGGCGGTGAGTCGGACAACCGCGTTTGCCGCCCTGGTGGCCCTCCACGGGGACCACGCCCTGGTCGCTGGACCGAATCCGGTCCGGATCTACGACGTGAGCGATCCGACGGCGCCGGAGAAGGTGGCGGACCTGCCGGTGGGCGACCAGGTCAACGACATGCTCGTCGACGGCGAGCTGCTCTACCTGGCCGTGGACGACGGATTGCAGATCGCGGACCTGACCGATCCCGCGGAACCGGTCCTCCTGGGCAGCGTGGACACGGCCGATCGGGGCCTGGGCCTGGCGCTGCACGGGGACCGCATCTACCTGGCCGCCGGCGAGGCCGGCGTGCGGGGCATCGACGTGTCCGACCCGGCGGCGCCGGTGGAGACCTGGACGGACGGATGGTCGGACCACGCCAACGACGTGGCGATCCACGACGGCTGGCTCTGGATCGCCGACGATTCGGGCGGGCCGGACCCCTACGAGCTCTCGGATCCGGACTCCCCCGCCAAGGTGGTGCTGGAGCTGTACATGGCCAACCCGATGAAGACCGTGATCCCCTGGCCCCGGTCGGACGGCTGACGCCGACGGGAATGAACTACGGAGACACCCGATGACCGATCCCCCGCCCGACACCCCCCAGACGGATGCCCCCGCCGACGACGCCGAGTGGCTGGACGCGGTCCGCATCGATGGCCGCCTGCAGATCCGCGTCCCCCTGCGCGCCATGCCCTGGACCTTCACCCGGGGCGGCAAGCAGGAGCTCATGCTCGAGGTCGACGGGGAGCCACGGACACTCAAGGTCGTCATCCCCCCCGGCACGCAACCGGGCCAGGTCCTGCGCCTGCGTGACGTCCCCCTGGGCAACGAGCGGGCGGACATCTACGTGGAGCTGCAGGGGGTGGCATTCAAGAACCCGCAGCAGGCGCTGGCCATCCTGGCCGGGGCGATCGCCTGCGCCGGCGCGATCGTCGCCTACCTGCTCTCGTCCGCAGCCGCGGGCTGAGGGGACGCTCACCCTCGAATGCCCTGGCCCCCCGTGCGTCCGTCCCTCCCAGGAGGATCACGATGGACGGCATTCTGATGGCGCTTTTTTTGGCGATGGGTGTGGGCTTCGGACAGGCGGAGCCCGCCGCGAAGATCCTGATCCCCGACAGGACCGAGGCGAGCACTCCCAGAGCGGCGCTCGATGCCACGCTCTCGGTGGAGCTGGCACAACCGGCCATGGCGCCGGGGACCTTCCAGGTGGAGGGGGACTGGGCATTCTTCAGCGGACAGACGCCCACGGCCCCGGACGGTGGCGAGCTGGACTGGAGGCGGGTCGGGTTCGCCCCCGATCCGGAGTTCGACGACGCCACCTTCGCCCTGCTCCGCCGGGTCGACGAGCGCTGGAAGGTGCTCGAGCTGGACCTGATGTGCAACGACGTCTGCTGGGAGCACTACCCGGAGAAGTACCCGGCCGCCCCCGCGGGGATCTTCCGCTGACCGCGCTCAGGGCACGCTGCTCTGACCGTGGTCGTTGTCGCCCCAGCACTCGATCACGCCGCTGGTCCGGACCCCACAGCTGTGGTCGATGCCCGCGGACACCTGGGTGAAGGTGCCGGCGGGGGGAGTGGCCTGGCCGGCCCAGTCGCTGCCCCAGCACACCACCGTCTCATCGGTCGCCAGGCCGCACGTGGTCTCCTTGCCCGCCGAGAGCTGGACGAAGGTGCCAGCGGGGTGGTCGGTCTGGCCCTGGTCGTTGCCGCCCCAGCAGAGGACCTCCTGGTCGGCGTTCATCGAGCAGCTGTGGTCGAATCCGGTGGCCACCTGGTTGCAGGGCACCCCCGGCGGGCTGGCCTGCCCCTCGCCGTCGCCGCCGAAGCAGATGATCGAGAACGTGTTGTTGATGGCACAGGTGTGGTCCCAGCCCGCGTCGACCCAGGCGAAGTTGCCCACCGGCGGGTCGGACTGGCCCGAGAAGTCGCTGCCCCAGCACTGCAGGCTGCCGTCGGTGGCCACCGCGCAGCTGTGCCAGTTGCCCGCGGCCACCCGCAAGAAGGATCCGGACGGGGGGTCGGACTGGTACTGGGCGTTGCTGCCCCAGCACAGGACCTGGTGATCGTCGCGCACGGCGCAGGCGTGGCTCCACCCCGCGTCCAGGTGCCAGAACGTGCCGGTGGGCGGTGCGCACTGCCCCATCGAGTCGTCACCCCAGCACCGGAGACTGCCGTCGGCCACGATCGCGCAGGTGAAGTCCATGCCCGCGGCCACCTGGAGGTACTCGCCGGAGGCGGTCGTGTCGTCGTCCCCGGTGGCGTCGTCGTCGGCGCTGTCGTCGTCGCCGGTGGTGTCGTCGTCGCCGGTGTCGTCGTCGCCGCTGTCGTCGTCCCCGGTGGAGTCGTCGTCGCCCGAGGCGTCGTCGTCGCCCGCCGCGCTGTCGTCGTCGTCCGCCGGACAGCCGGTAAACGCGAGCCACAGCACGGCCATCGAGCAGGCCAGCCATCGGAGCATCGGGCGTCGTACGTGCATGGGGGTCTCCCGTTCCGGATGTTCGTCCCGGCCTCGACCGCGGTCGGTCACGGTGCGATCTCCAGCGCGCAGACCGCGGGCTGGTGGTCGAAGTAGACCGCGTCGATCACCGGATCGTGGCCCTCGGTGGAACCCGCATGCCAGCAGCTTCCGGTGGCCGTGTCGCTGACGACGTGGTCGATGTTGAGCACGGTCGCGTAGGTCGGGGGGGCGTCGGGCCCCACCTCGGTGATGAAGTGGAACGCCCGATCGCCGCTGCCGTCCACGTCCACGAAGTCGGCCCAGCGCGCGGCGGACGGGTCGCCCTCGGTCAGGCGGCCCGGATCGGTGTTGAAGTCGCCGAGGACCAGGTTGTGTACGCCGTTCGCCGCGGGTTGACCGTCTCCCAGGTCCACGAAGACCTGGTCGACCTGCTTCACCCGGCAGTCCATGTCGTCGGAGGCCATCCCGGACGACGAATGCACGCTGACCACGGTCAACTCGCCCCCCTCGACGAGCTCGATCCGGCCGCGCCCGACCCGAGATCCACTGCCGCAGTCCTCGACCTCGCCCCCCGCGAGACCCTCGAGACAGAGCGCCTCGTCGCAGCCTGCGAAGACGCCGAAATCCAGGCGGACAGCCGCGCACTTGTCCGGCTTGCCGAGGTGGCACATCACCTGGTAGCCCTCCCCGAGCACCACCTGGGCCACGGTCGGATCCCCGGCCTGCCAGGTCTCGCAGACGAAGTCGGTCCAGGCTTCCTCGGGGATATCGGCGCACTCGTCGGCAAAGAAGATCTCCTGGAACGCGATCACGTCCGGCGCCACCTCGGCCAGGAACGTGGTGGTCGCCTCCACCGCCGGCACCCAGGCCAGTCCATCGCCGTAGTACTGGTCGGACATGGACGCGTGCCACGAGGTGTAGCCGTCGTCGGGCTCGGCGTCGTGGCCCATGCTCTCGGAGGTGCCGGTGTTGAAGGTCACCGCCACCAGGGAGAGGGGATCCTCGTCCGGACCGCCGCTGTCGTCGTCGTCGGACGGGCCGCCACCGGTGGGGCAGCCTGTGAACAGCAACGCCTCGACGAGCAGGATGACCACGATCGGGTGCTTCGCTCTCACCGTCCGCTCCTCGATGGCGCCTTCAACCCAGCCCCCGAAGGAAGTCCACGACCCCGATCCCGGTGAGCACCGTCCCCAGCGCCCCGAACGCCACGCTGGCGTACCACACCAATCGGCGCCGGAACACCAGGGACGTGGCGCACAGGGTGATCGCCAGCTGGAACAGGGTGATGGCCACGGCGAGGACGTGGTGGGCCTGGGCGAGCTCGTCCACCTCGGCCTGCAGGGCGTCGACCTTCGCCAGGTCGGCTTCCTGCTGTTCCACCAACATCTCCAGCTCCGGGTGCGGGACGGGGAGGTTGCCGGCCACCGGTTGCGCGTCCCCGTTCCGCGGACCGATCGCCGCCAGCGCCGAGAGGATCTCGTCCCGGGCCGCGACCACCACCGCCTGGGTGGCCTCGGCCTCCGCGGCGTCCCAGGCCATCAACTCCTGGATCCGGTCGTCCACCTCGCGGTCCGCCGCGAACGCGGTCGTGAGCGCCGCGACCGAACAGAACACGGCCCAGACGCTGGTGGTCAACAGGGCCCGGGTCGCCCATCCGCTCGGCTTTCGCCGCCCGGTGTCCTCCGCGGTCAGATCGGCGGCGATGTCGGCCATCTGCTCGGAGATCTCCTCCAGATCGTCGCTCATCCGCGCCCCTCCCGCGTCACAGCTTGGTCACCGGTACCAGCAGCTGCCCCGCGAATGACCCGCGGATGGCCGCCCCCTCCACGGGCTCGGCCTCCTCCAGGACCAGCTCCCCGTTGGCCACGTAGGCCTGGAACTGGAACTCCTCCTGGGTCAGCAGGTCCAGGGTCATGTAGTAGCCCACGCGCATGCCCAGATCGAGGAAGTAGCTCCCCGGCTGGACGGCGGTCATCTCGAACTGCACGGCGCCCTCGACCGCCTCGGTGTCCGAGGCCAGCCCCAGGGCGATGATGACCGCGGTCCCCGCATGTTCACCGGCGATGGCACCACCGGCCACCTCGGGCAGAGCCTCACCGTCCCAGACACCCCCCACGGTGCCCAGGCCGGTGTTGAGGGGGTCGGCGGAGCCCAGGCTGCCCCACGTGGTGTCGAAGGTGACCTCCAGGGTGCCCATCTCGGCCAGACAGGGGGACTCCGGAGGCGGCAGCTCCCAGGTCGGACCCTCGTCCAGGGAGGCCTCGATGGTGTCCCGCCGCGTGAGGATGAACTCCCGGACCTCGTTCAGGGAGTCCTCCCGCCAGGCGTCCGGCAGCGCGACCGGGTCGACCAGCGCGGTCATCCGGTCCACCTCGTCCAGCAGGGCGTCCTCGTCCCAGACCTCGTCCAGCAGGTCGTCGAGGCGCTGCAGGTACTCGGCCTGCAGCTCGTCGTGGAAGAACAGGCGGTTGGCCAGCACCCCGTTGGCCAGCACCGCAGTCCGGGTGTCGAAGCCCCAGACCTCGGTCTGGTGGAAGATCGCGTCGATGCCCCAGGGCAGGAAGGTGATCCGGTCGGTGGTGGGGTCGCGGTAGACGAAGTAGTTGTTGGTGTTGCCCGCGTAGCCGTCCAGGTGGGCGACCAGGACCTCCATCGCCCAGAACGTCAGGAAGGCGTCCACGTCGATCTCGGCGTCGAGGGCGGCGCGCAGGTCGCCGTCCGGCGACTCCAGGGCATCGGCCACGTCGTGCAGGCAGCCGTGTTCGGGATCGGTGTCGTCGGTCTTGGGCTCGAAGCTGCCGATCCAGCCGTCGCGGAAGTCGCTGAGGGTGCCCTCGTACAGGTCTCCGTCCTCGTCCGGGTAGTTGTGGCGCAGGAAGTCCTTCTTCACCGGCTCCACGTTGACGTAGACCCCCAGATCCCACTCGTTGACGGTCACATGGGCGAAGTTGCATCGCGGGGCGGCGATGCCGGCATCGGCGAAGAGCTGGTAGCCGATGCACTGGCGGACCAGCGAGGGGTCCGACACGCTGTTGTTCAGCGTCATCCGCTCCACGCCGTGCAGGTACTGGTCGTCGACCCACTTGTCGAACTTGAGCTTCAGTCCCGGCTTGGTCGTGCTGAGCGAGCCGATCAGCCCCTTCTTGCGGATGCCCACGTCCTCGACCGTCGTGCCGTCCACGGTCACGTCCGCGTGGAACCAGGTGAACTGCATGCCCAGGGGGTGTTCCTGGCAGTCCTCCCCCGTCAGCAGATCGAGGATCGAGGTGGTCTCGGCCGCCATCGCCGCGGCGTCGTCCTCGTCGATCTCGATGTGGACCTCGATCAGGTGGTCGGGATCGAAGAGCTCGTCGGCGTAGGGCACGCCGGTGTCGTCGTCGTCGTCGCTCGTGTCGTCATCCGCGGGGATGTCGTCGTCGTCGAGTTCCCCCGGACACGAGATCGAGGTGAGCGACAGGGCCACCAGGATGGCCACCAGCCGGGTCCGACGTTCCGACATTCTCGCACCTCGCGCTTCCCGCGGGCCGCGCCCACGCGATCACCTTAGCGCAGAGGTCGAGGTCAGTACTTGCCGATGGCGTCGATGTCGGTGTCGATCAGCTCCCGCCCGGGGACCCAGCCCGCGGGGGCGGCCTTGCCGGGGTTGTCGGCCACGGTCTGCATGGCCTGGATCTGGCGAATCAGCTCCTGGACGTTCCTTCCCACCGGCCCGACGATCACCTCGACGGCCATGATCACGCCGTCGGGATTGATGACGAAGCGACCCCGCTTGTTCAGACCGGTGGTCTCGTCGAACACGCCGTAGGCCCGGGACACGGCCCCGCTGGGATCGGCCGCCATCGGGTACTCGACGTTGCGGACCGTCGGCGAGGTCTTCTTGAACATCCAGTGGGAGAACTGGGTGTCCGTGCTCACCGAGATCACCTCCACGTTCATCTCCTGGAGCTGAGAGTAGACGTCCGCGACCGCGGACAGCTCGGTGGGTCAGACGAAGGTGAAGTCGGCCGGGTAGAAGCAGACCACGCGCCACTTGCCGTCGTAGTCCGACAGCTTGACCTCGCGGATCTCGTCGCCGACCACCGCGATCAGCTCGAAGTTGGGGGCCCGCTCGCCCGGCAGGGGCACGCGGGAGACCTGGACCGTGGGCGCCGTGGCGCTCGCCGGGGCCACGGCCACCGCCGCTCCTGGCGTGTCGGCCTGGTCGGTGCCGCAGGAACCCAGGACCTGGGCTCCCGCCACCGCGGGCAGGGCCAGGGCGGCCAGGGCGAGGGCGAGGGATCGGATGGATCTCGGCATGGAACTCTCCTCTCCGTCCCGTTCCGGGACGCTCAGCAACGGCCCCCCTCTCCGGCTCGTCCGCCCCCGGGGCCACGTCGTTCGTTCGTTCCATAGAGCCAGTGACGGGCTCGATCGGTTTGGGGGCGGTGCTACAGTGGTCGCCCGAGACTCGGAGGCAGGTGATGCTCCACCGGAGGTGTTCCGCGTTCCTGGTGGCCGCGCTGGCCCTTTCCATCGGCTGCCCGACCGACGAGGTCACGGAGCCCGATCCGCCGGCCGAGCGGGACGACTACCCCTACATCACCGACGACCAGGGTCGGGTGCTGATCCTCCACGGCATGAACCTGATGAGCGCGTCCAAGCACTCGGAAGGCCACATGCCCCCGGTGGAGGAGGACCTGCTGGACCGCTTCGGCGCCGAGTGGGGTTTCAACGTCACCCGCTTCCTGATCTTCTGGGACCTGCTGGAGCCTGACCCCGGCGAGATCAACGGCGACTACCTCGACGACATCGAGCACTGGATGGACCTGCACCTGGACGCGGGCGTGTACGTGATCCTGGACATGCACCAGGACGTGTACGCCGAGCGGTTCTGTTGCGACGGCGCCCCCGAGTGGGCCATTCGCGACGACGGCCAGCCCTTCGAGATGCAGTCCCAGTGGTTCGCCAACTATTTCCAGCCGGCGGTGCAGCGGTCCTTCGACAACTTCTGGGCCTACGACGAGGGGGACCACGCGGACCTGCAGGACCACTACCTGGGGGTCTGGCAGGCGGTGGCCGACCGCTTCGCCGACCACCCGGCGGTGCTGGGCTACGACCTGATGAACGAGCCCCACCCCGGATCGATGGTGGACGCGGTGGAGCTGCTGGGCGAGCAGGTCCCGGGTAGCACCCACATCGAGTTCGACGAGCGCTACCTGCAGCCCTTCTACCAGCGGATGATCGACGGTATCCGGGAGGTGGACGGGGACAACTGGATCTTCTTCGAGCCCCGCTACGGCGCGCCCGGCAACGGGGTTCCCTCGTACATGGGGGTGCTGACCGATCCCCGCCCCGAGGGCAACCGACTCGTCTACGCCCCCCACCTGTACTCGGTGGCCTTCGAGGTCACGAACGTCTACGACGCCGAGGGCGACCCCACCATCCCCAGCTGGGAGCAGTACCGTGCCGCCGAGCGGGCCGCCCAGGACTGCCCGATGATCCTGGGCGAATGGGGGTTCGACGACAGCTGGGAGAACGCGGACCAGGCCTACGTGGACGTGCTGCAGATGGCCGACCGGGTCTCCCAGGGCTGGACCTACTGGAGCATGGATCCGGGGGGCTGGGGCATGACCGATTCGGACTGGAACGAGAAGCCGCCCGCGGACCGCCTGGTCCACCCCTACCCCCAGCGGATCGCGGGCGAGCCGGTGAGCTACGGCTACGACCACGACACGAAGGTGATGCACGTGGAGTTCGTGGATCGCGTGGGCGTGTCCGGCCCCACCGAGATCTACCTGGCCTCTTCCCGCCACTATCCGGACGGCTACGAGGTGTTGTGCTCCGACGCCGAGGGCAGCTGGACGCCGACCCTGGACGGGGCCCTCGACGTGCTCCAGGTCGAGACCCCACCCGGCGACGCGGTCCACCGGATCGAGATCCGACCCACGGGCTCCTAGCCGGCGCCGATGACGCGGACGATGTCGTCGGGGAGCGGGTAGGGCTCCTCCAGGGGCAGGAGCGCGCGCGCACGGTCCAGCTCCCGACGCTCCACGTGGTCGCTGATCGCGTGCGCCAGGTCGCTCACCTCGTCGATGGCGATCGTCCACTCGTTGACGTACCGGTGGCTGGCCTCGGCGCGTAGGCCGATCTGGATCGACCGGTGCTCCAGACGCCCGAGGGTCACCGACCGCTCCGGATCCCACTGGATGCGGACCGGCGGACGGGGGAGGCTGCGGTACTCCTCCTCCGAGCCGTGCACGGTCGGATCGAAGTGGGACAGCAGGCTGTTGCGAAGCGCCCACTCGAAGCCATCGCGGCGGATGCGGATCGCGAGCACCCGCTCCTGGCCCGGCTTCCGGCCCCAGCCCGAGCGGTACATCATCCACAGGAAGGAGGGCTTGATCCACGTCATCCGTCCCATGCTGAACGGGGGCGCGAAGTGGCCTGCGGCCAGCGCGGCGTCGGCGATCTCGTCTCGGTAAGCCTGGTAGACGACGATGGACTCGGCGTCGTACCGAGCTCGGATCTGGCGATGGGGCGTGTCCATGTCCGTGCCTTCCCCGGGGTCGCGTGGGTGTACCATCCCCACGAGGGAGGAAACCATGGCCAGGAGGCCGCTCACAACCGGGGTCGCGCTGGCGTCGCTGCTGTTCCTCCTGTTCGCCGGGTGCCCGACGGAGGGGCACGACGACGACGCGACCGGGGACGACGACGCGACCGGGGACGACGACGCGACCGGGG
>CAZITQ010000007.1:0-87536 GCA_964542165.1 uncultured Rickettsiales bacterium | reverse complement strand
TTGCCCGGGGTCGTCGGGTCCGCCCCCCGGCAGCCCCTCGGGATCGAGCGAATCATCCTCCACAGCGCGGTGGAACACCGCGTCACCCAGGTCGCCGGCGATGCAGGTGTCGTCGAAGTCGAGGGTCGCGACCCCGGGCCGGCCCTCCGCGTCCACCGCCGCCAGCGCGCCAGCCAGCCGATCCGCGGCCTCCGGACCCCAGCCGTCCTCGAGGAAGGTCTCTCGCATGTCGGGAGTCTACCCGGTGAGGTTCGGTCCGGGGGACGATGGACTACAATCCCGCCCAGCTGGAGGTGGAGAGCATGGCGACGAGCGACGGGGCGCGGCCGATGTGGGACCGCCGCAGGGTGCTGACCCTGCTCATCGCCGGCGTCGTGGGGCAGACGCTGCTGATCGCCCCGGGCGGCCGGATGATGGGGGCTGCCCTCCTGGGGCTGACCCTGGCCCACGCCCTGTTCTTCTTTCGCAACGTGCGGCTGGCCACCCGCCTCGAGGCCGTGCTCCGGGAGAGCGGCGACCTTCCCGAGGACTACGACGAGAGCGACGACAGCGCTCCCATGGGCTCGGCCCAGCCCTGGCTCTTCTTGCTGCTGCCCGCGGTGTACGTCGCCGGACTGTTCGACGTGCACCTGGAGGTGCTGGTCACCGCCGCCGTGTGGATCGACCTGGTGCGGCTGGTGGTCCAGTTCCTGATGGTGGCGGTGATCCACGCGGACCTGCGCCACCGGGTACGGATGCTCACCGATCCCGCGTACCTGCAAAAGGCGCTGGAGATCGCCCGCTCGAAGGAGGGGGGGGAGGATCCGTGAACGGCGCGACCTTCGTGGTCGCCATGCGCCTGGAGGGTTGGGCCTTCGGGGGGGATGTCTTCCGCTGCGGGGTCGGCCCCCGACGCGCGGCGAGACGGACGCGGCGCTGGCTGCACGAGACCCGCCCCGCCGCCGTGGTCAACGTCGGCATCTGCGGGGGGATGCACCCCGACCTCGGCGTGGGGGAGCTGGTCCTGGTGGACGGCTGGGCCGGCGGGCCGGACGCCGACGCCGGCCTCCTCGACGAGCTCGGCGCCCACCTGACCCGCGGCGGCCTACCTTTTTCGACCGGCGCGGCGCTGACCGTGAAGCTGCCCCTGATCCGGCCCGTCGACAAGGAGCGGGGCTTCCAGCGCAGCGGCGCGGCGGTGTGCGAGATGGAGGGGCTGGCCCTGGCCGAGGTCTGCGGTGACGCCGGGGTACCGTTCGCGGCGCTGAGGGCGGTGTCCGACGATCGCAACACGGTGCTGAGGCGCCCGCCGAGGATGGCGACCTCGTTGACGCGATCGCTGGTGGCGCTGCGCCGCGCGGGCGCGGTCCTTCGTCCCTGACCGGCAGATCTCAGGGGGTGAGCACGCGGCGGGCCCGGTCGAGCTGCTCCTCGGGCACGTAGATCCGGCTGATTCGTCGGGCACGCGCGTACTTCTCGAACAGGTCGGTGGCCCGTTCCAGGGGCTCGACACGCACGTGGTCGGCGCCGGATCGCCAGACCACGAAGATGGGGGGCTCGTCCGCGGCCCGCTGGGTGCGCATGTACTTGCTCACCACCCCGCGCGACGTGACGTGCTGGTAGGGGATGTCGTCGTCGTCCAGCCGCGCCACCTCGTCCTGGACCAGGCGCGTCTCGCCGGTGCCGTGGCGCTCGATCAGCAGCTGGTAGCCCCGGCGCTCGACGATCCGGCGCGCCGCGGGGTGCTCGCTGCGCCTCAGGACGCCGAGCAGGTGGGCGTCGTCGAACTCCACGTAGCGATCGGGCTCCCCCGGGATCGCGTAGCCGTCGCCTCCCTCGGAGAGGAAGTCGCGCAGGAGCTGCTCGTAGGCCACCGAGCGGTAGTGGAAGTACACCATCAGGAACATGTGGTAGCGGGCCAGCAGCAGGTGTTCGAGGGTGTACAGGGCGCGCCCGTCCAGGGCCAGGTGGATGCGATCCGAGTCGGCGTGAGGTCGCAGGGAGCGCAGGAGCCACGCCAGGTCCACGTTGCCGTACTTGACCCCGGAGAAGTAGCTGTCCCGGGCCAGGTAGTCCATCCGGTCCGCGTCCAGCTCGCTGGAGACCAGCTGGCTCAGGACCGGCCGGTAGTCCTGCCCGCCGTCCACGTACAGCGAGGGATCCACCTGCAGCTCCCGGTCGATGAGCCCGGCGACCGCCTCTGCGGGGAAGGGGAAGGCCTCCTCCAGGGCGCCGCGGAAGCTGGACTGCAGCAGGAACTTGAGCGTCATGTCCTCGTGGGTCGCCACCTGCTCCGGACGGGTGGACGCGCGGTCCAGCAGCTCGGGGAGGTCCAGCCCGGCGACCGTGGGCATGGCGAACTCGGCCGCGTGGCTCAGGGGGGTGTGTCCCAGGTCGTGGAGCAGGGCCGCCAGGCGAACCATCTGGCGAAAGGCGACCCGGTTGGCCGGGGTGGCGAAGATCCAGCGGGCGAACATGGCGTCGAAGGCCCGCGTGGCCACCTCCATCGTGCCCAGGCAGTGCAGGTAGCGGGTGTGGGTCGCTCCGGGAAAGCTCATCTCCGAGAATCCCAGCTGGCGCACGTGCCGCAGTCGCTGGAACGCCGGATGGTCGACGAGCAGTAGCTCGGCCGCCTCGACCCGGATCGCCCCGTGGAGGGGGTCTCGTACCTCGGTCGCCACGCTCTCCTCCTGCGGCCGAAGATAGCACGGCAACTTCGGGGTGACGCGGGCGCGGTCCTCGGGTACCCTTGCGCGCCGAATCGGCCCGGCCGTGCCGGGTCACGGAGAGCGAGGCCATGCCCAGCGACAGCAAATCCAACCCGCCGCGGCTCGAGGACCTGCTCGATCGGGCCATCGCCGAGGCCGATACGGACGGCCGCCCCACCGAGAACGAGGCCATCGCCGCCGCCCTCGAGGACGAGATCGGGGACGCCCCGTGGGCCAAGTCCGACGAGGACCTGATGCGCGAGGAGATGGAGCGCCAGATGGTCCAGGAGCAGCTGCGGGGTGCCGCTCAGCTCCGCCGGGGGGACCAGGTCACCGGCACCGTGGTCCACGTGACCGGCACGGACATCTTCGTCGACATCGGCGGCAAGGCCGAAGCCCTGCTCGAAGCCTCGGAGATGCGCAACGAGGACGGCGAGGTCGAGGTCCACCAGGGTGACACCTTGACCCTGTACGTGGCCGAGACCCGGGGCGAGACGGTCCGGCTGAGCTACAAGATGGCGCTGGAGGCCCGCTCGCGGGAGGCGGTTCGGGAGGCGTACGCCGAGCACATGCCCCTCGAGGGTCGGATCGCCAGCAAGCGCAAGGGTGGCTTCGACGTCAAGTTCCAGAGCGGTCAGCGCGCCTTCTTGCCCCTGTCCCAGGTGGAGCTCCACCACGTGCCCGACGAGATGCTCGACGACTACGTGGGCAAGAGCTTCCAGTTCCTGATCACCAAGTACGAGAGCGACGGCCGCGACCTGGTGGTCTCTCGCTCGCAGCTCCTCCGCGAGGAGCGCGCGCAGATGCGCGAGGAGGTCCGGGCCACCATCAAGGAGGGCCAGGTCCGGGAAGGCACGGTCAGCCGGATCGTCGACTTCGGCATCTTCGTCGACCTGGGCGGACTGGACGGCCTGGTCCACATCTCCGAGATCCAGTGGGGCCACACGGAGCGTCCCCAGGACCGCTTCGGCCCCGGCGACGTGGTGCGGGTCAAGGTGCTACGGGTGGACCACGCCAAGGGCACCGTCGGCCTGAGCATCAAGCAGGTCGAGGGCAGCCCCTGGGACAACGTGGGTACCGACTTCGTCGAGGGTGGGATCTACCCCGGCACGGTGGTCCGTCTGGAGGCCTTCGGCGCCTTCGTGGAGCTGGTCCCCGGCCTCGAGGGGCTGGTGCACGTCTCCGAGCTGTCCTGGGAGCGGGTCAAGCACCCCGAGGCGGTGGTCAACAAGAAGGACAAGGTCACCGTCAAGCTCATCCGCATCGAGCGGGAGCGCCAGCGGCTGGGGCTGAGCATCAAGCAGGTGGGCGGCGATCCGTGGACCGACATCGCCGCCGGCTGGATGCGGGGTCAGCTGCTGGAGGGTGAGGTGGACAAGGTCGCCCCCTTCGGCGTGTTCGTCCGCATCGCCCCGGGCATCAGCGGGCTGATCCCGATGAGCAACCTGGGCATGGACCAGTCCGCGGCCCACCTGGCCTACCAGTCGGGCAAGAAGGTCACCGTCGAGGTGGACGACGTGGACATGGAGCGCCGCCGGATCCGGCTGCTGCCCAGCGACGAGAAGGCCCGCGGCGAGCGGGCGGCCCTGGAGGACTACTCCAGGAACCAGGGCGCCGAGGGGCTGGGAACCCTGGGCGACCTGCTGGGCAAGTTCAAGCTCGACAGCTGAGCCGCCCCCCCCCCCTCACCCACGCGAGAGTCGTTCCGCCGCCCAGGCCGCGTGTTCGCGGATCACCGGGTCGGCCTCCTCCGCCGCCACACGACGCAGCAGCGGCAAGGCCCCATCGATCCCCGAGTTCGCCGCCACGATCGCCGCGTTGCGCAGGACGTTTCGGCGCCGTGTGCGCCGCAGCGGGGTTCCGGCGAAGCGCTCGCGGAACGCCCGCGCGTCCATCCCCAGGACGTCCATCGTGTCGAGGACGGCGGGCAGGGTGGGCGCCAGCTCGGGGATCGTGGGGGCGCCCTCCTGCTTCGCCGCGAAGCGGTTCCAGGGGCAGACGTCCAGGCAGGCGTCACACCCGAACAGGGCGTCGCCCTGGTCGGGCCGCACGGGCTCCGGGATCACGCCCCGGTGCTCGATGGTCCAGTACGCCCGACAGAGACGGACATCGAAGCGCGCCGCGTCCCCCTCCACGGCCAGGGCGCCCGTGGGACAGGCGTCGACGCAGCGACGACAGCGTCCACAGAGGTCCGGCTGTTCGGCGGTCTCGGGCAGCTCGACGCGGGTGAGGATCACCCCGAGCAGCAGCCAGCAGCCGAAGCGCCGCGAGACCAGATGCGACTGACGGCCGATCCAGCCGATCCCCGCGCGCTGGGCCCAGACCTTCTCCATCACCGGGCCGGTGTCCACGTACGCCCGAGCCACGGGATCGTCCAGGGAGGCGGCCAGCGCCTCGACCCGCGGGGTGAGCAGGTCGTGGTAGTCGGGCATCCGGGCGTAGCGGGCAATGCGGCCCCAGGTGCCCCCAGGGGTCGGTGGGTCGTCCTCCCCGGGGTAGCGTGCCGCGACGACCACCACGCTGCGCACCCCGTCGAGCAGCTTGCGGGGATCGGCCCGGACCCCGGGCTCGCGCGCCAGCCAGCGCAGCCCGCCCTGGCGCCCTTCGGCGAGGAACCGGCGCAGGTCGTCGACCTCCGGTCCAGGCGCGGGGCGCGCCACCCCCAGGGCGCAGAGCCCGAGCTCTGCCGCGTACCGCTCGATCGCCTCGACGTCGCCCATTCACCGTTCCGTGTTCATCGGTTGCCCGACGCCTGCCACCTGCCGCCCGACGGCTGGCGCTTTTTTTCGCCCCGGAGGACATAGCTAACAGCTCCCGCCGGCAGGTGCTACACTCCGCGCCCGGAACGCAAAACCATGGTCGGTCTCTTCATCACGTTCGAGGGCATCGAGGGCACCGGAAAGACCACGCAGATCGGCCTGCTGGCCGACGAGCTGAGGTCCGCCGGCAGGGAGGTGGTGTCCCTGCGCGAGCCCGGTGGCACCCCCCTGGGCAACGTGATCCGGGGCCTGCTGCTGGGCCAGGAGGGACCCCGGTTCGGCGATCTCACCGAGGCCTACCTCTTCGCCACCTCCCGCGCCGAGCTCACCCAGCGTGTGGTCCGCCCGGCGCTCGAGGCCGACCGGGTGGTGCTCTGCGACCGCTTCGTCGACTCCTCGGTGGCGTACCAGGGTATCGCCCGGGGGCTCGGGCGAGACCGGGTCCTGGCCATCAACGACGCCGCCATCGACCGCTGCTGGCCCGACCTGACGATCATCCTCGACCTGCCGGCCGAGGACGGGCTCGAGCGGGCCCGGTCCCGTTCGCTGTTCGACCGCATCGAACAGGAGGAGATCGGATTCCACCGCAAGGTGCGGGAGGGATTCCTGGAGCTGGCCCGATCCGGCAAGCAGCGCTACGCGGTCGTGGATGCCCGTCCCTCGCGCATGGAGGTCCACCGGGCGGTGATCGCCGAGGTGCGCGCCCGATTCGAGGGGGCCATTCGATGATCTTCCCCGGGATCCTCGGTCACGGGGAGACCCTCACCCGCCTGGCCCACGCGGCCGTGAACCGCAGGCCCCACCACGCGTACATCTTCCACGGGTACGAGGGGGTCGGCCGACGCCTGGTGGCCCTGGCGTTCGCCACCTCGTTGAACTGCGAGGCCCTCCCCGGCGATCGCGGCGGGGACACACCGGCGTACTGCGGCGAGTGTGGTTCCTGCCGGCGCATCGCCGGAGGGACCGATCCCGACGTGTGGACCGTCTCGCCCACCGGACTGCGGGAGGGGGGCCCCCGGTCGTTGCGGGTGGATGCGATCCGCGAGCTCCAGGGCCGGCTGGCCTTCCGCCTGCCCGAGGGGCGCTTCCGGGTCCTGGTGCTCGACGACACCGAGTTGATGACCGTCAACGCCTCCAACTCCCTGCTCAAGACCCTCGAGGAGCCGCCGGACCACACGGTGCTGGTGCTGATCACCCGACGCCCGGGGCAGCTGCTGCCCACGGTGCGCTCGCGCTGCCTGCAGGTGGGCTTCGGGCGCCTGCCGAGGGAGGACGTGATCACCTACCTGGTGGAGCGCAAGGGGATGGATCCGGACGAGGCGGGCTGGCGGGCCGACGCCAGCGGTGGAGCCATCGGACGCGCGCTGTCGCTGTCGCAGGACGCGATCCAGGCCGAACGGGAGTACCTCGAGCGCCTCTTCGGCGCCCTGTCCGCCGACACCCCGACCCGGATGAAGCTCGCCGCGGAGATCGCCCGGGCCCAGGCGGAGGCCCGCCGGGCCGGTGGAGATCTGCTGCGGGGGTTCCTCTCGGCCGCCGACGAGGTGATCCGGGACGCGCTGGTGCTGCGGACGGGCGCGGAGGTGGCGCCGCGTCGCGCGGACTTCGCCGATCTGGCGCGGGAGCTGCACAGCGGTTACGATGCCGAGGTTCTGCTGGGGCGGCTCGACGCCCTGGAGAAGGCCAGGGACCGGCTGGAGCGCAACGTCAATCCCCAGCTCGTGCTGGAGGCGATGCTCCTCGAGGTGGCTTGAGATGCCTACCACGGGTGACCCCCCTACCCCGCCCGCCGACACGCCTCCCGAGGAGGCCGAGTCGGCCAACGCGCCCGTCGCGCCGGAGAAGCCGGCGGAGAGCGCCCCCCCCGCTGCCGGAGACACCGGGGGCAGGGGAGACGGCCGTCCTCCGAAGCGGATGCGCCACTTCCTGTGGCTGGCGTTCTCCCCTGCGGGACACGTGCACCACGTTCCGGTGGATCCCCGCCGGTTCACCCTCAAGGCGGGGGACCTGGCGGTCGTGGAGACCGACCGGGGGCTCTCCATCGGGCGGGTGCTGCGGGAGCCCACACCCAGCGCCGATCTGACCCCCTCGCGGCGGGTACGAAAGGTCGTGCGCCCGGCGCGCGAGCCCGATCTGCTGACCCATGCCGACGGCAAGGCCCGCGAGCTGGGGCTGCTGATGCAGACCCGGGAGATCGCCGGTCGGATCAAGCCCGACATCCGCGTCCTGGCGGTGGACCACCAGGCCATCGGCAACAAGATCACCGTCTACTTCGCGTCAGAGAAGCGGGTCGACTTCCGGGCCCTGGTCCGCGAGCTCTCCCAGGGGCTGGGGCTGCGCATCGAGATGCGGCAGATCGGCGTGCGGGACGAGGCCAAGAAGGTCGGCGGCGTGGGCCACTGCGGCCGGGAGCTGTGCTGCGGCACCTTCCTGAGCGAGTTCTGCGCCGTGAGCATCCGGATGGCCAAGGACCAGAACCTGGCCCTGAGCCCCAACAAGATCAGCGGCCTGTGCGGCCGTCTGATGTGTTGTCTGTCCTACGAGCACCCGGCCTACGCCGCCCACCGCAAGGGGCTGCCCAAGACCGGCAAGCGGATCCTGACCACCTCCGGTCCGGGACGGGTGCTGTCGGTGGACGTCCTGCAGCAGAGGTTCTCGCTGCTCGGGGACGACGGCGTGCGCCAGACCCTGGGGATCGACGCCATCGAGCGGGACGAGGAGGGACGGCCGATCCGTCCGCCACCGCCCGGACAGGGATCCGGGGATCGCCCGAGGCCGAGGGGCGGGGGTCGCCCGGCCGACCGCAAGCCCAAGCGCGAGGGCGGCGGCGAGGGCAAACCCGGGCGGGGCAAGCCCCGGGGCGGGCCCCCGAAGCAGGGGGCGGACGAAGGCAAGGGATCCGGCGGCCGCAAACGCAGCGGCGGTCGCCGTCGCCGCGGCCGGGGCCGGGGCCGACGTCCAGGCCCCCAGGGATCCAAGGAGTCGAGCGAATGACCGACCAGCCAGGGTCGTTCTACATCACGACCGCCATCGACTACGTCAATGGCACCCCCCACCTGGGCCACGCGTACGAGAAGATCGCCGCCGACGTGATCGCCCGCTACAAGCGGCGGATGGGGTTCGACGTCCACTTCCTGACCGGGCTGGACGAGCACGGGATGAAGGTGGCCCGCACGGCCGAGAAGGCGGGCAAGGAGCCCCAGGTCTTCGTGGACGAGCTGGCCCGGGAGTTCATCGCGGCCTACGACCGGCTGGACATCAGCTACGACGACTTCATCCGCACCACCGAGGAGCGGCACGCCCGGGGGGTGGTCGAGCTGCTGGAGCGGATCCGGAGCCGCAACCCCGACGACCTGTACGAGGGCAAGTACGAGGGTTGGTACTGCGTCGGCTGCGAGGCCTACAAGACCGACAAGGACCTGGTCGAGGGCAAGTGCCCCGATCACCCCTCCCTGGAGGCCCAGTGGGTCGAGGAGAAGAACCTCTTCTTCCGGCTGTCGGCGTACGGGGATTTCTTGCTACAGCAGATCGCCGACGACCCATCGGTCATCGAGCCGGCGACCCGACGCAACGAGATCCTCAGTGTGATCGAGCAGGGGCTGGACGACATCTCCATCAGCCGGCCGAATCTGCCCTGGGGCATCCCGATCCCCTTCCACGAGGGGAGCACCGTCTACGTCTGGTTCGACGCCCTGTCCAACTACATCACCGCCCTGGGCTTCGGCGAGCCGGGCGAGGGCCGGGCCCGCTTCGACCGCTACTGGCCCGCGGACGTCCACGTCATCGGCAAGGACATCACCCGCTTCCACTGCATCATCTGGCCGGCGATGCTCCAGGCGGCCGGACTGCCGCTGCCCAAGATGGTCCACGCCCACGGCTGGGTCACGCTCAAGGGGCAGAAGCTGTCCAAGACTCTCGGCAACGTCGTCGAGCCCCTCGATGCGGTCGAGAAGGTGGGGGCGGATCCCCTGCGCTTCTACCTGATGGCCGAGGTGACCTACGGCAAGGACGGGGATTTCTCCTGGGAGCGCTTCGAGGCCTCGTACAACGCCAGGCTGGCCAACGAGTACGGGAACCTGGTCAGTCGTACGCTGAACATGACCCACAAGAACTGGGGCGAGATCCCGGCCACCGACGGCCTGCTGGACGAGATCCGCACGACGGTGGACGACGCCGTGGCGGCGTACTGCGCGGCCATGGACGCCGTTCAGCTGGACAAGGCGCTGGCCAGGGCCCGCGACATCGTGCAGGCGATGAATGCTCTGATCCAGGACCGCAAGCCCTGGGAGATGGCCAAGGATCCCGACCGGGGCCCGGAGCTCGCGGCCCTGCTGGCCAGCGTCTGCGAGGCGATCCGCGTCGCGTCCCACCTGATGTGGCCGGTCATGCCGGGCAAGTGCAGCGAGGTCCTGGGGCGTCTGGGGTGCGAGGACGAGCTCGAGCGTCCGCTGAGCGAGGTCTGCGTCTTCGGTCAGCTGCGAGCCGGCACGCCGGTCGAGAAGGGCCAGCCCCTGTTCCCCCGCCTCGCGGCGACCTAGTCTTCGGCCCATGACGGAACTCCACCTGTTCGATTCCCACGTCCACCTGGGTGCGCCCCACTACGAGGGCGACGTGGAGGGCGTGATCCGGCGGGCCCACGAGGCCGGCGTCCGCGAGATGGTCGTCATCGGCGCCGGGTACGGGCTGGGGGGCTGCGAACGGGCGCTCGAGCTGGCGCGGACCCACGAGGGGATGTGGGCCGTGGTCGGCGTCCACCCCCACGAGGCCGGGGACGTGACCGACGGGGATCTGGAGCGCATCGCCGAGATGACCCGTGAACCCGAGGTGGTGGCCTGGGGGGAGATGGGGCTGGACTTCTTCCGGGACTGGGCGCCGCGGGACGCCCAGCGGGAGGTGTTCCGGACCCAGATCCGCATGGCCCGGGAACGCGGGCTGCCGATCGTGATCCACTGTCGGGCGGCCGAGGACGAGTGTCTCTCGATCCTGGACGAGGGGGGGGCCTGGGACGGCAAGGTGCTGATCCACTGCTTCACCCACACCTGGGAGTTCGCCCGGCAGGTCCTGGAGCGTGGCGGATACCTGAGCGTGCCCGGAGTGGTCACGTTCAAGAAGGCAGGTGAGCTGCCCTACGCCATCCCGCGGATCCCCAACGAGTCGCTGCTGCTGGAGACCGACGGTCCCTTCATGGCGCCGGTGCCCTTCCGGGGCAAACGCTGTGAACCGGCGATGATGGTCCACACGGCCGAGAAGGTCGCCGAGCTCAAGGGCCTGTCGCTTCAAGATGTGGCGCGGGCCAGCACGAGGACGACACGGATCTTCTTCGGGATCGAGGACGGCGTGGAGCGGGAGGGGGCCATCGCCTACCGGATCCGCGACAGCCTCTACCTCAACGTCACCAATCGCTGCACGCTGCGCTGTTCGTTCTGTCACAAGTTCAAGGACTGGACCGTGGCCGGCCACTACCTGAACCTGCGGGGATTCGAGCCCTCGGCCCAGGACCTGATCCTGGCGGCCCGCCTGGCCGCGGAGGACGGGGCGGCCACCCGCACCACTGTGGACCGGGCCCGGGCTACGGGACGCCAGGGGGGTGACCTCATGGAGTTCTCCGAGGTGGCCTTCGTGGGCTACGGGGAGCCGACCCGACGACTGCCCGTGGTCCTCGACGCGGCGCGTCTACTGCGGGAAGACGGCGTGTCCAGGATCCGGCTCGACACCGACGGACTGGTCGATCTGCGGGAGGACGGCGACGTGGTTCCCCGGGTGGCCGAGGCCTTCGACGCGGTCACCGTGAGCGTCAACGCCGCCGACGGTCCGACCTACGCCGAGCTCTGCCGCAGCCCCCACGGAGAGCGGGCCTGGGCCGCGTCCCTGGCGTTCCTGGAGCGTTGCGTGGACGCGGAGATCCCCTGGGTCCAGGGCACGGTCGTGGGGGTGCCCGGCCTGGACATCGACGCCTGCAGAGAACGGGTCGAAGCCGTGGGCGCCCGCTTTCGCGAGCGCATCTACCACGTGATGGGATAGCGGGACTACTTCTCGGGCTTGTCCTTGTGGATCGGGAAGGCGGGGGTCGTGCCGTTGGCGCGGACTGCGCGCTTGCGCTCCCGGCCCATCTTCGCATTCCGCATTCGGCGCTTCGCCTTGGTCTTCTTCGCCAGCGAGGCCATGTGGCACCTCCAGTCGAGCGGCGGATGGTAGGCCGATGTGGGCGGCCCGTCAAGCGTTTCCGACACAGTTTCGGTGCGCGCGCACGAGGGCGGCCCCGGCGCGGTCCACCTGATCCGCGGTGGTGGAGCGCCCCACGGAGAGGCGGATGGCTCCCAGGGCCTCGTCCGGGGACAGGCCCATGGCGGACAGGACGGGAGAGGGACGCTCTCCGCCTTCGTGACACGCGGAGCCGGTGGTCGCGGCGATCAGGGGCACGGCGTCGAGCACCGCGCTGCCCAGGACACCCGGGACGCGCACGTTGAGGGTGTTGGGAAGGCAACGATCCGGATCGCCGTTGCGGGCCAGCCCGGGGATGCCGGCGGCGAGGATCCGCCAGAGTCGGTCCCGCAGGCCCTCCTGGCGGTCGGCCTCCGTCGCCAGGGAGTGGTAGGCGATCTCGCAGGCCTTGCCGAGCCCCGCGATGTAGGGGACGTTCTCGGTCCCGGGCCGCACCCCTCCCTCGTGGCGGGCACCGCGCATGAAGGGCTCCAGCGGCGTGTCGGGTCGCACGTAGAGCGCTCCGACCCCCTTGGGTGCGTAGAGCTTGTGGCCGGCCACGGTGAGCAGATCCACCCCCAGCTCGTCGACGCGGGTCGGGACCTTGCCCACCGCCTGGGCGGCGTCGCTGTGGACCACCGCACCGGCGGCGTGGGCGGCACCGGCGATCTCGGAGATGGGCTGGAGGGTGCCGGTCTCGTTGTTGGCCAACATGACGGTGACCAGGGCCGTGTCCGGGCCGACGGCCTCGGCCAGGGCACCCAGATCCGCGATGCAGGCGCCGTCCACGGGCACGCGGGAGACGGACCAGCCCAGCACCTCCAGGCGGTCGCAGGGACGGGCGACAGCGGGGTGCTCGATGGTGGAGGTCACCACCGCCCGGCGGTCGGGACGGGCTCCGGTCACCCCGCGGATCGCCAGGTTGTTGGACTCGGTCCCCCCGGAGGTGAACACCACGTGGGAGGGCAGGCAGCCCAGCAGGGTCGCCACCTGGTCCCGGGCGCGATCCACCGCCTCGTGGGCTTCTCGACCGAACCCGTGGCCGCTGGACGGGTTGCCGAAGTGGTCCCGCAGGAAGGGCAGCATGTGGTCCACCACCTCGGGCAGGATCGGGGTCGTGGCATTGTGGTCGAGGTAGATCGTGTCGCTCATCCCGGAGCCTCCGTGGTGCAGGGGTGATCTACGGTCGGGGGGTCAGGGGGTCCAGTCCCGGCAGGAGAGGCGCCAGGCGTCCAGATTCAGGTGCTTGATCAGGGTGTCCAGGTCGAGCGCGTTGGCCTCCGGGCAGACGTGTTCGGCCAGCGGCTCGTTGCCGTACTCGATGGAGAACACCGCCTTGCCCGAGTCGATGAAGGGCTGGAGCAACTCGCACTCGTCGTAGACGAAGCACTCCTCGTTGACCGCGAAGTCATACGCCGCGACCAGGTCGTCGATCTGGTCCAGGTCGTTCTTGAGCCCGATGGAGAGCCCCCGGGCGTGCGCCTCCTGGGCCAGGAAGAGGTTGTAGTCCAGCTGGCCGGCGTATCCAAAACCGAAGCCCGGGCCGTTGGTGTAGCCGTCCACGTTGTCGGGATCCACGGCGTCGCAGCCCCGGACCACGGCGTGGTCGAGGCGGGCGGCCATGATCGTGCGGACCGTGGGATCGGTCACGTCCAGCCAGGCCTCGCCCGGCCAGCCCTCCAGCGGGTTGCCGATGGCCTCTTCGGGGAACTGATCCGCGTCGTCCCGCCACTCCTCCCAGCTCCCGGCGCTGAAGTAGCAGATCACGGCCGCGCCGGCCGCCCGAATGTCCGCCAGGGTGCCGTCGGGGGTGTCGAAGAGGTCCACGTCGTACGCGTCCACGCCGAGGGTGGTGTCGATGGGCAGCCCGGTGAACTGGATCTGCCACGAGGTGCCCGGGGAGGGTTGCCAGGGGGGAGGATCGCCGGTGGTGTCGTCGTCCCCGCTGTCATCGTCCCCGCTGTCGTCGTCCCCGCTGTCGTCGTCCCCGCTGTCGTCGTCCCCGCTGTCGTCGCCACCGGTGTCGTCGTCAGCGGAGTCGTCGTCGGCATCGTCGCACTCGCAGGGGCAGCCGGGGCCGATCCAGAGCACCGCGCTCAGGATCGCGAAGACGCCGGCGCCGCGCATCACTCCCCCTCGCCGGTGGGCGTGGCCTCCGCCGGACCGCTGGGCACGGGTGGCCCGTCGCCGTCCTCCACCAGCAGGAACTGCTCCAGGAAGAGGAAGATCGTGTCGTGGAGGAAGTCCCGGTTCGGCTTCTTGCGGAAGCCGTGTCCCTCGTCCTCGGCGAGAACGTACCAGACCGTCTGGCCCGACTCGCGGACCACCTGGACGATCTGCTCGGCCTCGCTCTGGGGCACCCGGGGATCGTTGGCCCCCTGGGCCACCAGCAAGGGCACCTGGATCTCCGCGGCCCGGGTCGTCGGGGAGATGGACTCCAGGAACGCCCGCATGGAGGGGTCCCGCTCGTCGCCGTACTCCACCCGGCGCAGGTCGCGGCGGTACTCCTTGGTGTTCTCCAGGAAGGTCACGAAATTGGAGATGCCGACGTAGTCGATCCCGCAGCGGATCCGATCGGCGTGGTGGATCAGGCTCGCGAGCACCATGTAGCCGCCGTACGACCCGCCGTAGACCGCGACCCGCGCGGCATCCAGATCGTCCTGGACGGCGATCCAGTCGAGCAGCGCACCGATGTCCTCGACCGAGTCCTCGCGGAGTCGTCCGTCGTCCAGCTGGCGGTAGGCCCGCCCGTACCCCGTGGACCCGCGGACGTTGGGCTGCAGGTAGGCGATCCCCATCTCCTCGACCAGGTAGGTGAAGCCCCACAGGAAGCGGGGCGTCGCCTGACTGGCCGGGCCGCCGTGGATCCGGATCAGGACCGGACGCGGGCCGGGGAAGCGCTGGGGATCGGGACGGGTGACGAGCAGGGGGATGGTCCTCGGCGCGCCGTCGACCTCGTCGAAGGTCGGGTACTCGACGATCTCCGTGCGGGGGAAGGCGCCGGCGTTGAGACCGCCGACCTCGGAGAAGGTCCAGCGCTCGAGCTTGCCGGTGTCCACGTCGTAGGTGGACACGTCCCCGGGGGTCTGATCGGTGGACTGCCACAGGGCCAGCTCGTGACTCCCCGGCCGGAAGTCCAGGTTGCCCACCTGGCCCACCGGGAGCATCGGGGCGGGGATCTCTGCCCCCGTGGCCAGGTCCAGGAGGTGAAGCGAGCCCCTCCCCCCCTCGTTGAGCACGTAGGCCGCCACCGCGTCGTCGTCACTGACCGCGAACCCCGTCACGTCCCAGGGCTCGCCGACGCTCATGGGTGTGTAGCGCCCGGACGCCACCTCGACGGCCCCGAAGCGCACGAACTCCGAGTCCCGGTCCGTGGCCACGAAGACCCGCTCGCCGTCCGCTGCGAAGACGGCGCTGCGGTAGGCCTCGGTGCGTTGCCCCTTGCGCACGACGCCCGCGAGGGCGCGGACCTCGGCGCTGGCCACGTCGAAGAGGTGCAGCTCGCTGTGGTCCACGGACACGTAGCGGTGCAGGAGGATCTGCGCGTCGTCGGGCGACCAGTCCACGGGCGTCCAGGCCCCCTCTCGCTCGGCCACCAGTGCGCGGCTCCCGGGGTCCATGGGGTCCATCAGGTAGAGGTCGTAGTCCTTTTGGTTGCGGGCCGTGGAGGCGAAGGCGATCCGGTCGCCCGCCGAGGCGTAGACCGCCGAACGGTTTCGGGACTCTCCGTCCGTGAGCAGGGTCGTCGACCCGTCCCTCAGATCGAAGCGGAACAGCTGGTACATCTCGCTGCCACCGACGTCCTTGAGCAGCACCAGGGACCCGCCACCCGACGCCGGGATGAAGGACGCGCCACGCACGGGCTCGGGGAAGAACGTCAGCTGCCGTCGCGCACCTCCGGGCTGGGTCACCACATGGACCTGGGTGGTGTCCGCGAACCTCGTGCCCACCAGCAGCTCCCTGCGGGTCGGGTGCCAGTCGAAGGGCTGGGCCGAGCGTGCGTTCTGGTACCGGGCGACCTGCAACGCCAGCTCGTCCGGGATCTCCGGGACACCGTCGAGCACCATGTTCTCGGGGGGCGCCAGGGCCCAGGCGCCAGGGCTGGCCAGCAACGCCAGCAGGACAGCGAGGACGATCGATCGCAAGGGCATGGCTACCTCCGGCGGAAGCGGCCCCATGGTACCAGGGCGCCCGGACGGCGCGGGAGTAGGGCAGGTTGTCGAGCCGGGCATCCGACTCTATGCTGGTCCGTCCAGGAACCCACGAATTCCACGGGAGGAACGACCATGGCAGCCAAGGACGAGATCCTGAGCGCGGGCAAGATCGCCAAGGCCATCGGCGCCAAGCCGGCCCAGGTCAAGAAGGCCATCACCGACCTGGCCCTGGAGCCGGCCAAGGTCAAGGGTGCCTGCAAGTACTACGACCCGGGTCAGATCGCCCAGATCAAGAAGACCATCGGATCCTAGCTCCGCTCCGGGTCCAGGGGCGCCTCGGCGAAGAGCTGGTCCCGCACCGGCTCGCCACCGATCAGGTGTGTCTGGATGATCCGCTCGAGCACCCCGGGCGTGCACCCGCGGTACCAGGTCCCCTCCGGGTAGACCACGGCCACCGGGCCGTGCTGGCAGACCCGCAGGCAGTCGACCTTGGAGCGGTAGATCCCCCCGGCGCCCGCCAGACCCAGCTCGTTCAGCCGACGCTTCAGGTAGGCCCAGGACTCCAGGCTCTCCTCGCGCGTCGAGCAGTTGGGCGTGGTCTGGTCGCAGCACAGCAAGATGTGCCGCTTCAGCCCGGTCAGGTTCAGCCGTTCCGTGCACGCGGCCAGCGCCTCTTCCCGCTCGCCCATGGTCATCCTCCCGATCCCGGCGAAATGCCGGGAACACTCTACCCGCCCTCGCGTGTTCCGGTCCCGGCGTCTGCTATGGTGACGATGCGCCGGAAGGACCGAACCATGCCCCGCACCCCGATCCTGCTCACAGCCTGTGTCCTCGCCCTGCTGCTGTCCACCCCCGCCGCAGCGGATCCCCCGCCCTGCAGCTCGGACTCCGACTGCGAGGACGGCATCTGCCGCGACAGCAAGTGCTACCCCAAGGCCGCCCAGTGCTACAGCGACTCCGAGTGCGGCGGCGGCGTCTGCCGCAGTGGCCTGTGCACCACGGCCGGCGGGCGGTGCTACAGCGACTCCGAGTGCCCGGGGGGGACCTGCCGCAGTGGCCAGTGCACCACGGCCGGCGGTCAGTGTTACAGCGACTCGGAGTGCAACGGGGGCACGTGTCGCAGCGGAAAATGCACCACGGCGGGGGGCCAGTGCTACAGCGACTCCGAGTGCGGCGGCGGCGTCTGCCGCAGCGGGAAGTGCACGACCGCGGGCGGCAAATGCTACAGCGACAGCGAGTGCGCCGGCGGGGTCTGCCGCAGCGGGATGTGCACCACCGCCGGCGGCAAGTGCTACAGCGATTCCGAGTGCCCGGGGGGGACCTGTCGCAGCGGACGTTGTACGACAGGGGGGTAGTGGCTCACCGCAAACGGCGCTACCAGACGTAGTCCCTGGCGATCTCGCGTTTGTCCTTGCCCCACAGGATGTGGAACACCCGGATGTTGCGGATCGACGTCGGCGAGAGCTGGCCGATGGGGAGGTAGACGATCTTGCGGGCGTGGGTCTCGGCGTAGGTGCGCAGGGCGGTTCGCGGGGGGTTGGCTGCGACGTAGACGACGTGGGGGTCGAGGGAGTAGTCGACCGCGGCCATCAGCAGGACCTCGGACTTGGTGCGGGCTTGCTGGTAGTCGGGATCCTCCCAGACGTCCATCAGGCGCAGGGGTGGGTAGGAGAGCAGCAGGCCTCCGTATTCGCAGCGATTGATGCCCGGGCCGACCAGGTGATCGGCGAGGGGGGTGGAGTAGAACGCCATGTCGGATTCGTCGTCGTGCTCCCCGAGCCAGGTCATCCGGAACGGGAAGCGCTCGTCGTGCTCGTCCTCGTCGAAGATGATGACGACGGAACCGACGCCGCCTTGGACCTTGCGTTCTTCCCGGACGTAGATCCGTTTTTCGTGCCAGTTGCGGACGGTCTCGCGCACGTCGATGCCGTCCAGCAGCGAGGTGGTGAAGGGCACCACCCGGGACTGCTCGTCGCCGACGATCTTGACGCCCTTCTTGCGCAGGTAGTTGCCGTAGTCCTCGATGACCAGATCTTCGGGGGGATGGGAACACAGCCCCAGGGGATCGAAGTGCTCGAGCCACTCCCCCGGGTGCTTCTCGCGCTTGCGCTTGCGCATCGGGACGCGGACCATCCGGCGCTTGACCACCGGAATCCGGCGGCGCAGGCGGATGCGGCGGGTGCCGAGCATGAGCTGCTCGGCGGTGACCCGGATCGTGGCCAGCTCGGAGGTCTCCTCCTGCCAGGGGTAGTGCTCGCCCAGGTCCCAGACCTCGTGCCCGTGGTTCTCGTCCACGGCCCCCCTCGAGGCGACCACCAGTTGGTACAGGTCGGGGACGAGGTATCCATCGATCAGCGCGTAGTTGCGGGCAAACTTCTGCAGGATCCGGCGCTGCCAGGGTTTGACCTCCTCCCCGGTGCGCGATCGGTACCGCAGGGCCGCCCGGTCGAGCATACGCAGGTGAGCCAGGCGTCGATCCAGGGGCTCACCGGGCTCACCGCAGCGTCGCGCGACCCAGTCCACCGCCGCGCTCAGGCCCAGGCGCTCGTCGGGTTCGTCCTCCTTGTGGCCTTCCACCACCGCCAGGAAGTCCCGCACCGCCCGCTTGCGGGGCGGTGCCATGGTGGCCTCGTCCGGGTCCGGAGGCAGGTCGCCGCGCCTGCGCTCGTAGACCGCGGACAGGAAGGGGAAGGTCGTGAGGGTCTCGGGGAGACTCCGGGGATGGAGATGGAACAGCCCCACGCCGTCGCGCTTCTTGCGGGCGAAGGGCGCGGGCTGGGGGGTGGTCAGATCGTCGGCCAGACGGCGCGCGTGGGCCATCCCGCACACCACGAGGACCTCGCCGTGGCGATCCACCAGGCGCTGGATCCTGTGGGCCATGCCCCGCTCCCGGCGCCGGTCGAGCTCATCGCCGTCCTGCCCCGCCGACGCGTCCAGGTAGGCGTCCAGGTAGGCACCCGCCCCGATCCGCAACAGCGAATAGGTGTCGGGAAAGGGTTCCGCGTGGCGAAGGGGGTAGTCCACGTCCAGGTCGACCAGTTCGGCGGGGACCCCGGCCTCGATGGCGGACCGCAGCCCCTCGATCAGGGGATCCGCGGGTTCGACGGGGAGGTAGACCGAGTTGCCCCCGTGGTCCTCGTACAGCAACACGGAGATCCGCGGCAGGCGCCGGACGGCCTCGATCAGCGGCGCCCGGAGCGTGTCCGCCAGCTCCACCGCCACCGCGGCGGGCTGCAGCTCGGTCACGGCGCCGCGCACCAGGTCGGCGTACTCCAGCTTTCCGTGGAGCACGGGCAGGATCCAGGCGCCGCCCGCCTCGAGGATGCCGAAGCGCTGGTGTAGCTCGTTCACGGTGTCACTCGGTGTAGGGCAGCGCCTCGTCACCCAGGACCATCCGCACCGCGGACAGCAGGTCGTCGCGGAGCACCTCGTCTCCCCGCTCTCCGGCGACCTTGGCCGCGTAGCGGGCGATGTTGATGCCGTCGCGCACCGTGTAGCTCTCGTCCGCCCCGTGGGCCCGCTGCAGGAACTTGACGACGTACTCGCGGATCTGCTCGTCCACGAAGGGCAGGTTCTCGGCGAGGATCGCCAGCTCGTCCTCCTCGTCGGGGAACTCGAGCAGGATCTGGGGCTGGAGCCGGGAGTGGATGTACTCGGGCAGCTCGAAGGTGGACGAGTCGTCGTTCATCGTGGCCACGAGCCGGAAGTCCCGATGGGCCGGGATCTTGATGCCCGCGACGATGGACTCCACGTAGCGGCGGTTGTCCAGCAGCGGCGCCAGCGAGGCCCAGGACTTCTCGCTCATCCGGTTGCCCTCGTCTAGCACGCACACGCCTCCGCGGATCATCGCGGTCACCAGCGGGCTGGCCACGTAGCGAAGCTCCCCCTGGGACGCCACCACCGGGGTCACCAGCAGGTCCTCGGGACGGGTGTCCATGGTGGCCTGGTAGATGTAGACCTGCCGCCCGATGGCCTTGCCCGCCGCGTAGGCCAAGGTGGTCTTGCCCACCCCCGGCTTGCCCAGCAGCCGTGGATTCAACGGGATGTCGGCGTCGTCCAGTACGAGCCAGGCGGCCAGCACCTGCTTGAGGGTCTCGCCCTGGCCGACCCAACGCACGCTCAGCTCGTCCGGGTGACAGAGGCTGAGCTCCACGCCGCCGATCTCCACTCGCCCCGGCGAATCGCCCACGTCAGCCCCCTTGCTGGCAGCGTACGAAGTGGCCGTAGGAACGGTCCCAGGTGGCCTCGGCGTCGTCGTCGAAGCAGCAGGCGGGCAGCTGCTTCATGGCCAGGTGGTAGTGCAGGCATTCGCAGCATCGTCCGTGGCGGGGACAGCCCGGGTAGGTACAGTTGCAGCGCTGTACGTTCTCGGCCTCGTATCCACAGTCCTTGCTCATGGGGCCTCCGATTGTCGAGGATCGGATCCTAGGTCATGCGCAGCCGCACAACCACCGCCGACACCTCGCCCCCGCACATACCGGGCATGGTGCGGGTGGGTGAGATCCACACCGCCTGGGCGCCCGTGGTCGTCGCGGCCTCGGGGTGTGTGGTGACCGCATGCGCGGTCGCGTGGTTCGCGGCCCGGTTCAACGGGAAGCCTGGACTGCTCGAAGGACCGCTCGCGGTCGCCGATGGCTCCCTCCTCCTCGTCCTCGTGCTCGGGCTGATCGCCCTGGGATCGATCCACGAGGCGAGTCACATCGTCGCGGCCCGATTCGCGGCCCGGCTCCCCTGGCGACGGGTGGCTCTGCGCTTCTCCCCCGGACACCTGGGCGTGCAGTGCCGGATCACCGGTCGCGTCAGTGTTCGACATCATCGACGGATCGGCATGGCTCCGGTGCTGACCACCGCCTTCCCTCTCTGCGGCCTCGCGCTGGCCACGGGGGCACAGCTCCCGGTCCTCGGCGCCATCCTGGCACTCCTCCTGCTCCCCGCCGACCTGGCCACGCTGTGGCAACTCCGTCGGTACCTCCCCGACGACGTCGTGACCGGCCCCCCCGCCGGCACCCGGTCCTTCGTGTTCCGCCCCGACCGGTGATAGCATGCTGGGTGGCGCGGACCGCGCCACGAGGGGAGGCACCGATGACCGTCTTTCGCGCACTCCCGTGCGCCACGCCCCTGTTCTTCGTCGGTTGGCTGGCCGTCGGGTGCATCGACGTCCAGGTGTCGTCCGACGATGCCGACGCGGATGGGGACGGCTACGACAACGTGGCCGAGGGGGGGACCGACTGCAACGACAGCGATCCGGAGATCCACCCCGACGCGGACGAGATCTGCGACGACGTGGACAACGACTGCGACGGGTACGTGGACTGCGCCGACGAGGACGTGGACGACCTGGACCAGGACGAGTCGTGCACCTGCGAGGACTGCGACGACCTGGACCCGGACAACACGCCCGGGAAGACGGAGATCTGCGACGGCCAGGACAACGACTGCGACGGCGCCATCGACAACGGGCTCTCCTTCTCCGACTGGTACGAGGACATCGACGGAGACGGGCACGGGGATCCCGATTCCCTGGAGTCCACCTGCGACGGTCCGCCGGACATGGATTGGGTGGAGTTGGGTGACGATTGCGACGACCTGGACCCGGACAACTACCCGGGCAACGACGAGGTGTGCGACGGCTCCGACAACGACTGTGACGGACTGGCCGACTGCCTGGACGACGACTCCACCGACGCCGACGGCGACGGGGTCTGCGCCTGCGACGACTGCGACGATCTGGACCCGCAGAATCACACCGCCGGCGTCGAGGAATGCGACGGCTCGGACAACGACTGCGACGGCCTGGTGGACTGCCAAGACCCCGATCTGCCGGATACGGACGGCGACGGCGTGTGCTTCTGCGACGACTGCGACGACGCCAATCCCTACGACTTCCCGGGCAATACCGAGGACTGCGACGGGATGGACAACGATTGCGACGGCCTCGTGGACTGCGCCGACGGGGACGTGGCCGACGCGGACGGGGACGGCGTGTGCGCCTGCGACGACTGTGACGACGGGGACGCTGGCAACTACCCGGGCAACACCGAACTCTGCGACGGGATGGACAACGACTGCGACGGGGCCATCGACGAGGGCGTCTCGTACACCGACTGGTACTTCGACACCGACGGGGACGGCCACGGCAATCCCGCCGTGGTCCAGTCCACCTGTGACGGCTCCCCCGGCGCCGGCTGGGTCACGCTGGGCGACGACTGCGACGACACCGACCCGAACAACTTCCCGGGCAACACCGAGGTCTGCGACGGCCAGGACAACAACTGCAACGGGTTCGTGGACGAAGGGGTCGCCTATCAGGACTGGTACTGGGACGACGACGGGGACGGCCACGGCAACCCGGCGATCTTCCAGTCCGACTGCGCGTCACCGGGTGTGGGCTGGGTGGCGGACGGGGACGACTGCGACGACTCCGACGCGAACAACTTCCCCGGCAACACCGAGGTCTGTGACGGCTACGACAACGACTGTGACCACCTCGTTGACGAGGGGTGCTCGGAGATCTGCGACAACGGGATCGACGACGACGGGGACGGCTGGATCGACTGTGACGATCCGGACTGCCACGGGGATCCGGGCTGCCAGAGCTGCAGCTGCGTGGACGCGGACGGGGACGGCTACTACCCGACCAGCTGCACCGATCCCCTGTGCTCACCGGCCACCGACTGCGACGACAACGATCCGGACAACTACCCCGGTAACGCCGAGGTCTGCGACGGGGCGGACAACGACTGCGACGGCCTCGCCGACTGCGACGACGCGGACATCCCGGACGCGGACGGGGACGGCCACTGCGAGTGCGTGGACTGCGACGACAACGATGCCGGCGTCGGCGCCGGCGAGGCGGAGATCTGCGACGGCCTGGACAACGACTGCGACGGGGATGTGGACGAGGACTTCTGGGGTATGAACGTCGGTACCCTCACCTGCGCCATCGATCCTGCGAACCCGGTCTGCGGCGATCCCGCGGTCAGCATCGCGAGCCAGGTCGTCGATCTGGACATGTCCAACCTCACCGGTGTGACCATCGCCCTGTACACCACGGATCCCACGGGCTGGCCGTGGAACGTGGGCGACAGCCCGTCCAACGATTGCTGCTGCGGCGACAGCAGCGACCGCTCCCACGACGCCGAGGTCTGGATCATCGGCGGGGACGACCTGGGGGTCTGTAGCAACGACCACTACGGCTGGACCGACTCCTTCCCCGACGCCATCCCCGCGTCCGGCTCGGGGTGGGTCGAGGTCACCGTCCAGCAAGACTTCCTGCGCATGCTCGGCGATGGCTTCTGTGTGGAGTACACCGACGGTACCTTCCCGCTGACCGGCTGGGACAACGAGTACGGCAACAACGACGACGAGATGATCCACATCGGCATGAACAAGGTCATCGCCGCCGGTTCGAACCGCACCGGCACGGGCCTGACACTGGTCGAGCTGTACTACTGGCCCTGATCGGGGCCCCTACCCGAGCAGGCGAACACCCACCGCCGGTCCACGGCGCTCCACCACGCCCTCGGCTGCCGACGCCAGCCGCAGCAGCCGGTGCTCCTCCCAGGGGCGCCCGATGAGCTGCATGCCCACCGGCAGTCCCGCGCCGTCGTAGCCCGCAGGAACGGAGAGCGCAGGGTGCCCGGTCAGGTTGGCGGGGAACACGAAGCGCATCAGCGCCGACAACACGTTCAGGTCCGACTCGCCGACCGCCAGCGCGTCCGGCTGGACCGGTGGCGCCGTCCGACCGGTGGTCGGCGTGACGATGGCGTCCACACCGGACAGGACCTCCGCGAAGATCTCGCTCACCCGAGTGCGGGCCCGCTGGGCCTTGACGTAGTCCACGCTGGTCAGCTGTCCCGCCAGGGCCAGGTTGGTCCGCACGTCGAGCCCCAGCTTCGACCGGTGCTCCGGCAGCAGGGGCCCCATGGAGGTCAGCATCTCCGACGCGATGCTGATCAGGTGGGCGATGCGGCACAGCTCCAGGTCCGGCAGCTCCACCTCGCGGACGCTGGCGCCCCGTTCCTCGAGCTCGCGCAGGAGCCCGTCGCAGGCGCGGACCACGTCGGATTCGGCGTCTTCGAACCAGGCGCGGTACACCCCCAGCGTCATCCCCGACAGGTCCGACTCCCCCACCCCGTCGAGGGTCGGGGTCGGCTGGACCGCCGTGTAGGGATCCTCCGGATCGAACCCCGCCATGACCCCGTAGGCCAGGGCGGTGTCCCGCGCCGTGGCGGCCAGGGGCCCCACGTGCCCCACGCTCCAGCACAGGGGAAAGGCGCCGTGCTCGCTGATCCGGCCGTAGGTGGCCTTGAGTCCCACCACCCCGCACAGGGCCGCTGGGGTGCGAATCGACCCGCCGCCGTCGGCGCCGATGGCCACCGGGCACAACCCCGCCGCCACCACCGCCGCCGGACCGCTCGACGATCCGCCCGTGTGGTGTCCGGGATCGTAGGGGTTGCGCGGCGTGCCGTGGTGGGGGTTGAGCCCCGTCACGCCGATGCCGATCTCGTGCATCGCGGTCTTGCCGAACAGCAGCGCCCCCTGGGCCCGGAAGCGGGCCACCACCGTCGCGTCCTCGGTGGCTGGCGACGTGCCCAGGAAGGAGGTCCCCACCGTGGTGGGGTACGGCACCTGGTCCAGCTCGTCCTTGACCCCCACCGGGACGCCGTCGAAGACCCCCAGGGGCTCGCCGCGGGTGTGGCGCTCCGCCGAGGCCTCGGCCTGGGCCATCACGTCGTCGGCGTCCTGGGCGATCATCAGCCGCATGGCCGGATCACGCTCGTCCAGAGTGTGGCAGGCCTCCAGCAGCCGACGGGCCACCTCCACCGGCGTGGTCTCCCCGGACCGGTAGGCCCGGGCGAAGTCCGCCACGGTCTCGAAGCGGAACCCGGGCGCCCCGGGCGCACCCTCCCCCAGCGCGTCCAGGTCCAGCTCCTCGCCCGGCACCCCCAACTCCAGCGCGCCGCGCCCCGGCAGCGGCGGACGCACCGACGGGGCTTCCACCAGGGCCCGCTCGCGGAACGCGCCGATCCCCGCGTCCCGCAGCAGCTTGGGCATCAGCAACCAGCGAGTGAGTGGACTCTCGAGGGCGCCGGTCAGGATCTTCAGGAGGGTGCCGGCGAGGCGGGGGGACTGGATCGCGGACAGGTCGTACGACACGCGCACCTCCACGGCCGCAGCATAGCTCACACCGCGACGTGCAGTGTCCGAGCTCAGTTGAGGAGTTCGTCCTGAGCTTCCTGGACCTGGGTAGCCCAGTTGAGCTGGGCCTCGGTGACCAGGAAGTCGACCTTGCCCTGGCCCTCGTCCGAATCCACCTCGGCCACGAATCGCTGGCCCACGAAGGTGCCGAGCTGAGCGGCCTCCCCCTTTGCGTAGAGCTTGCCGCTCATGCCCGTCCAGTCGATGTCCACGCTGGCCTCGTCGTCCAGGTAGGTGCGACAGGCGAGCATCAGCAGATCGTTGCGCAGCTCGTCGGTGAGCTTGAGGTTGGTTCCCAGGACGACGAAACCCCAGCGGACGAGGGGGTAGGTGGGTGAACTCGACATCGCGCGGAGTATAGTTCAGCCTGTCCCCGGCGCAAGCGCCGTGGAATGGGGGACACACCCGAGGGTTAGGGACGGCATGCCGGACTCCAGCGACGACGGCGGCTTCGACTGGATCGAGGTCGTGGTGAACCTGGCCGGGCTCGTGGGCATGAACAAGGTCCGCGTCCGCTGGAAGTTGATGCGCTACCGGGAATCCGCAGCGCAGCAGGGGCGCAGGGCCCGCACGCGGGCAGCCCACGTGGGCTACGAGCACAAGGTCTGCCACCGCTGCGGTGCCATCAACGACAGGGACGCCCGCGCCTGCATCCGATGCGAGGTCCGCCTGCGTTCCCACCGCTGGCAACAGGTGGAGCGGCTGGGGCTCTCGGTGCCGGACTTCCTGTCGGTCAGCACCGCGCTGTGCACGGTGATGATCGCGATCTACGCCTATCTGGCCACCGAGAGCGCGGGCGGACTGTGGAGCCTGGATTCGCTGACGCTGCTGCGCCACGGGGGCAGCTACCCACCCGCCATCCGCGCGGGCGAGGTCTGGCGCCTCGGGACCTCGATCTTCCTGCACGCCGGCCTGTGGCACATCGGCTTCAACGTCATCGCCCTGTGGCAGATCGGCCCCTCCCTGGAGCAGCTCTACGGCCGCCACCGGATGCTGTTCTTCTTCATGCTCACCGGAGTGCTCGCCGCCCTCGGCTCCTCCCTGTTCCGGTTCGGGGGCGTCGGCATCGGCGCGTCCGGGGCGATCATGGGGCTCATCGGGCTGGCGGCCGGATGGGGACAGCGGGACGGGACGACCGTGGGGCGGGGTGTTCGCAACCGCATGGTCAAGTGGGCGATCTACGTGATGATCTTCGGCTGGCTGATCGGGGCCGACAACCTGGCCCACGGAGTCGGGTTCGCCAGCGGAGGGCTGATCGGTTTCGTGGTGCCGGCGCTGAAGCCCCGCGACACGGGGTTGTCTCCCCTGTCGGTGGCCCTGGGCAGCGTCGGCCTGCTGGCGGCCCTGCTGTCGGTCGCATTGACCGTCGTACCGATCCCGGGGGCCAAGGACTGGTCCGAACACGACCCCCATGGCCGGGGGTTCGCGGCCCTCGAGGGGTGGCTCTACGAGCTCGGGGACGCAGACCCCCGGGCCACCGCCGCGACCTGGCGCGAGATGTACGAGCCCTGGATGGAGATCTGCGCGGTCCACGCCCGCGGCGACCGCGAGGGGGCCGAGGAGCTGCTGCGGACCCGGTTCCCGGAGGTCCAGTGGGGCGAGGCCGAGGGCATCGATCCGCTGATGACCTGCGACAGCGTCCGTCAGATCCTCGAGGACTGCGGGCGGTTCCGCGAGGGCGGGATCGATGCGGTGATCGGCGCACCCCAGGTGGAGCTGTCGGAGCCCCAGCGGGAGCGGGTCACCCGGCACTGGGCCACGATGTGCGAGGGGCTCGACGACGCCCGGAGCCGCACCGGATTCCCGGAGTGAGCCCACCACGGCGAAGCCCGCGCTTCATCTTTTCACCCAGCGTCCGATGATCCACCCGGGCACCGCCGACTGACGGGGTGTCGCACACCTGCGGAGGAGCGGTGACCGCAGCGGGAACCCAGGATCCGTCACGGAACGAGCGGGCTCGCGAGGGGGCTCCTCTGGAGACGCCCACCCGGGCGGCGACCTCCTCGACTGCGCCGTCGGCCATCGGCAGCCTGCTGGTCGAGCGGGGCCAGCTGACCCCCGAACAGCTGGACGCCGCCCTGGCGCGGCAGCGGGACGACGACGTCTACATCGGCGACGTGCTGGTGGACATGGGGGTCGTCGACCAGACCACCCTCTACTCGACCCTGGCGGAACAGGCGGGGCTGCCCTTCGTCCTCATCGAGCCCGCGTACCAGGATCCCGCGGTGGCGGGGATCCTCCCGTTCTCGCTGATCCGCAAGCTGCGTGCGATCCCCCTGTTCCGGGTCGAGAAGTCCCTGTCGGTGGCCATGGACAACCCCACGCGGCTGGATCGTATCCAGGAGCTGTCGTTTGCCACCGGTTGCCGGGTGAACGCGGTGTACACCACCGCCGAGGCCATCGACGCGGCCATCGACGCCCGGACCGGCAACCTGATCCAGGTCGAGGGCCTCCAGCGCTCCGCCGCCCTCGACGACCCGGACGGGACGGACGCAGACGTCTATGGCTGGCACGAGGACGAGGACGCCGACCCCGAGAAGCTGGGGAGCACGGCGGCGGTGGCCAACCTGATCGACAACCTGGTGGTGGAGGCCCTCGCGGTGCGGGCCTCGGACATCCACCTGGAGCCCAAGGCCCGCCACCTCCGCGTGCGCTTCCGCATCGACGGCATGCTCGCGGATCGGCCCTCGATCCCCCAGGGCTACAAGGCCGCGGTGATCTCCCGCTGCAAGATCATGGCCCACATGAACATCGCCGAGCGGCGCGTCCCCCAGGACGGGGCGTTCTCGATGCTGTTCCGCGGGCGGCGCGTGGACTTCCGCGTCTCCAGCTTCCCCACCCGCTACGGGGAGGTGATCGTCGTGCGGATCCTCGACCGTTCGGGCCTGGAGCTGGACCTGGACGGCCTGGGCGTCCCGACGCGCCTGGTGCAGGGGATCCGGGACGCTGTCCACCGCCCCAACGGCATCTTGCTGGTCACCGGCCCCACGGGGTCGGGCAAGACCACCACCCTGTACGCCCTGCTCAAGGAGATCGACGCGACCCGCAAGAAGATCATCACCCTGGAGGATCCCATCGAGTACGACCTGGACGACGTGTGTCAGGGGCAGACGCACAACCAGGCGGGGTTCACCTTCGCCACCGGGCTGCGCTCGATCCTGCGACAGGATCCCGACGTGATCATGGTCGGTGAGATCCGGGACGTGGAGACGGCACAGATCGCGATCCAGGCCTCGCTGACGGGTCACCTGGTGATGTCCACCCTGCACACCAACTCCGCCTCGGCGGCGGTGGCGCGGCTGCTGGACATGGGGCTCGAACCCTTCTTGCTGGCCACCTCGCTGACGGGGATCCTCGCCCAGCGGCTGGTCCGCAAGCTCTGTCCCAACTGCAAGGCCCCCTACCAGCTCGGTGCCGAGGAGCTGGCCGCCATGGGCCTCAGCCTGCGGGACGGGGCCGAGCCCCCCACCCTGCACCGCGCCGCCGGCTGCATGTACTGCAACGAGATGGGTTACCGGGGCCGCACCGGACTGTTCGAGTACATCGGGGTGGATCAGGCGGTCCAGAGCATGATCATCCGCCGCATCTCCGGCAAGGAGCTGGAGCGGGAGCTGCGCACGGTGCAGACGTTCCGGGCGCTTCGTGACCAGGGGCTGGCCCGGGCTCGCCAGGGGCTGACCACCCTCGAGGAGATCCTGCGGGTCACCACCCAGTAGGGCCGGGAGGAGGACGCGTGGACATCATCGAGACCCGGGACGAGCAGGGCATCTGCCTGCGGATCACGCGCAGCCTCGACCTGACCAACTGCACGGAGCTGGACCGGGCCCTCGAGACCCTGTTCGACGACGAGCCCGCGCCGATCTGGATCGACGTCTCCAGCCTGGCGTCGGTGGACTCGGCGGGGCTGACCCTGCTGCTGCGGTGGCACCGCAAGTCCCTGACCCACGAACGCCGCTTCGCCCTGGTCCGCACCAGCCCCTACCACCGCAAGCTCCTGGAGATCACCCGCCTGGACCAGGTTCTGATGGTGTTCGACCAGCCCGGTGGCGCCCGGATCCCGCCGGAGCCCCTGCGCGGCTTCGCCCGCCAGGCCGCCAGCCCGCCGGAGCGTGAGCTGGCGTTGATCGAGGAGTAGCGTCCCGCCGTCGTCGGGGCCTCAGTCCATGAGGTCGAACGCGGTGCAGTCCACCGGCTCGGTCATCACGCAGGGCTCGGACAGCTCGTTCCCGGCCAGGCGGTCGTGGATCCACTGCCACTGGTAGGGCAGCGAGTCGATGGCACCGTCCACGTGTCCCGCGCCCTCGCACTCCAGGTACTCCATGTGGTACCCGGCGTCGCACAGCACCGGGAAGTGCTGCCGGCCCACGTCCGCCGCCACCAGGGAATCCTCCCCGGCCACCAGGTAGAGGGTGGGGGTCGTCGTGTCCATGGGGATCTCGGAGGTGTCCAGGGTGGCCTGGGAGAGGAAGCACGACCAGGGATCGACCGCCGCCCAGTCCCCGGTCGAGGCCGCGGCGATGAAGTCGGCTGTGTAGAGCTGTTCCACGGTCTCCAGCCCGCCCAGCGCGTCGCCCGGGTTGCAGGTGTCGGCCAGCAGGTCCTGGAGCGTGGAGGCGAACCAGAAGGGGTCCTCGTCGGTGAACACCTGGCCCATGTCCGCGCCGCCACCGTACCAGGACTGGGCCGTGGCGAGCACGCCGGCCAGGGCGGCGGTGGTGTCCCCCGCCACGGTCACCGCGTGGGTCGACAGGCCAAGGGTGTCCGAGGGCGGAACGGCGGCCACCGTGGCCATGGCCTCGATCTCGGGGGCGTAACGAGGCGCGTAGCGGTCGGCCCACAGGGCGGCGAAGCCCCCCTCCGAGGCCCCCCAGAACACGGTCTGCAGGGTGGGTGACGCCAGGACGTCGTCGTCCCCCTCCCCGGCCCGGAAGCGTTGCATGGCCCGCACCGCGTCCAGGGAGGCGACCGCGGTGGGCTCGGCCACCACGTAGGGGTGGAGCATGCCGGACGGCGCCCCCCAGCCGGCCATGCCCAGGTAGTCCGGGGACGCCACCGCGAACCCCAGCGACGACCACAGGACGTTGAACAGCCCACCCTCGACGCCGATGGCCGTGGGGGCACAGTCGTCGTTGAAACCCATGGTCGGGTGCAACCACAGCAGTGTCGGCATCTCGGTCTCCTGATCCACGATCGGGAAGGAGAGGATGCCGGTGGCCTCCACCTCGGCTCCGCGGTCCTGGGTCACGTAGCGAACCCGGTAGACGCGGACGTCGTAGGTCGGTTCGAACGCCGTGATCCCGTAGTTGGTCAACAGCAGGCCGATGGCCTGGGCGGTGAAGCCGTCGGTCTCGTGGAGCTCCCAGTCGACGATCTCGCCCATGCGGTCCATGGGCGCCCAGGCGTACTCGGGCGCACCGCAGCCGCCGGTGGGCAGGTCGGGGACGAAGGGCTCGCCGGTGGTGTCGTCGTCGTCGTCCGAGCCCGTGTCGTCGTCACCGGGCCCGGCGCTGTCGTCGTCGTCGGCGGGGCACCCGGCGGCGAGGAGGGCGAGGCCGAGCAGGATCGCGAGCGGGGACCACGGGAAGCTTCTCATGCCGATCTCCAGCTGTGGCGTCCGTATAATGCCTCCGGGCCGCCCGCAACGCACGGAGGAAGGCGCCGTGAACGATCCGGTGAAACGCTCCCTGATCCCCTTCGGTGTCTCGGTGTTCACCGAGTTCACCGACCTGGCCAACCGGTACGGGGCCCTCAACCTGTCCCAGGGATTCCCGGACTTCGACGGGCCGGCGTCGATCATCGAGGGGGCCGTGGCCGCCATGCGCGCCGGGCACAACCAGTACGCCCCCAGCCCCGGGCTGCCCGCCCTGCGCGAAGCGGTGGCGGGCAAGATGGGGCGGCTGTACGGCATGAACCCCGATCCGGAGAGCGAGGTCACGGTGTTCTGCGGCGCCACCGAGGCGCTGTTCTCGACCCTGATGGCGCTGATCGAGCCGGGGGACGAGGCGGTGCTCGTCGAACCGGCCTACGACTCCTACGCCCCCTGCGTGGTGATGGCCGGGGGCACGGTGCGCTGGGTGCCCCTGGATCCCGACGACCTGTCCCTGGATCTGGATGCCCTCGAGCGCGCCATGGGCCCGCGCACCAAGCTGCTGGTGCTCAACACGCCCATGAATCCCACCGGCAAGGTATTCACCGAAGACGAGGTCCGACGCATCGGCGCCCTGGTGAAGCGCCACGACGCCCTGCTGGTCTGCGACGAGGTCTACGAGCACCTGACCTACGACGGCCGCACGCACCGGCCAGCGGCCACGATGGGGGACCTGTGGGAGCGCACGGTCACCATCTCGTCCACGGCCAAGACGTTCTCGATGACCGGCTGGAAGGTGGGCTACGCCGTCGCGCCCCCTCCCCTCTCGCGGGCCATCCGGATGTCCCACCAGTTCGTCACCTTCTGCACGCCCATGCCGTTTCAGCACGCCATGGCCCGGGCCATCGACGAGGGGGACGGGTACTACCCCGAACTGCTCGCCGGGTACGTGCGACGGCGGGACCTGATGCTCGACGCGCTGCGCAGCGCGGGATTCGGGGTCGTCGAGCCGGAGGGGACCTACTACGTGATGGCGGACATCACCCCCCTGGGGGAAGACGACGACCTGCGGTTCTGCCGGGCGCTGCCGGAGCGCATCGGCGTCGCCGCGATCCCCGTTTCGGCGTTCTACCGGGAGCGTCGAATGGGTCGGCACCTGGTCCGCTTCGCATTCTGCAAGCGCACCGAGGTCCTGGAGCAGGCCGCACAGCGCCTGCGGACACTGAGGAGGGCTGGCGGATGAAGGTCGCCGCGGTCCAGATGGACATCGCCTGGGAGCAGCCCCTGGACAACCTGCGCACCGCCGCGGCCCGCATCGCCGAGGCCGCCGAGGTCGGCGCGGAGCTCGTGGTGCTGCCCGAGATGTTCAGCACCGGATTCTCGATGAAGACCGCCCAGACCGCGGAACCCGCGGGGGGCCCCATCGAGCGCTTCTTGGGGGACCAGGCCAAGCGGCTGGGGATCCACCTGCTGGGGACCAAGGCCGCCCGCTACCAGGGTCGGCCGCAGAACGCGGCCCTGCTCTTCGGCCCCGACGGCAAGCTGGCGGCCTACCAGGCCAAGATCCACCCCTTCACCTTCGCCGGCGAGAACGACCACTTCTCGGCAGGCGACGAGCTCAGCGTGACACCGGTGGGCCCGTTCCGGGCCGCGGCGGCCATCTGCTACGACCTGCGCTTCCCCGAGCTGTTCCGGGCCCTGGCCCTGGGGGGAGCCGACCTGGTGCTGGTCCCCGCCAACTGGCCGGTGGAGCGGATGACGGCGTGGACCCAGCTCCTGGTGGCCCGGGCCATCGAGAATCAGTGCTACGTGGTGGGGGTCAACCGGGTGGGACGGGGCGGAGGCCAGCAGTACGACGGCCGCAGCGCCATCGTGGACCCGCTGGGGGAGGTTCTGGCCACCTCACAGGGCCGGGAGACGCTGGTGACGGCGGACCTGGATCCCGATCACCTGGCGAAGGTACGCGAGACCCTGCCCTTCCTCCGGGACGCGCGGCAGGACCTCTTCCCTTGCCTGTGGCCGCCGAAGATCCGGGACCCGGGGCTGTCGTGAAGTCCGGGAGGCGCGGTCAGCCCGTCGGAGGCTCGTCCTCGTCCTCGTCCCCCGGCGCTGGACGCGCCAGCTTGACCGCCGTGTAGATCGAAAAGGCGTAGCAGCGGCTCTCCAGGGCGGCGAGCCCGACCCCCAGCATGTACTCGGTGTAACCGCCGTATCGATTGGTGGGATCGGTGGGCAGCAGGACGTGCTCGGCGGTCTCCGGCGCGCTGGAGGTGATCTTGGCGACGCTGCGCTGTCCGTCGGCGAGGCGATGGATGCGGTAGACGTCCAGGCGCACGCCCACCGGCTTGTCCATCAGCACCTGGCCCTCCTGGTAGACGATCCGGCAGTCCCGGTCCCCCTCGATCTCGTCGAGTTCCACGTCCGTGGCGTTGGGATTGAGGATGATCTCGTAGTCGTTGCGCCGCGAATCGAACCCGAACGAGAAGTCGTCCTGGATCTGTAGCCTGTACTCCTGGGCACCCGAGAGCAGGCCGGTGGCCTCGGTGCGCACGAAGGAGCCGTCCGCGGTGGCCACCTCCACCTGGTACTGGACCACCAGGGTGGCGTTGGTCGGGTAGGCCAGGGCACGCTGCTCGGTGGTGTCGGTGCCCGGCATGACCTCGATCAGCTCGAGGTCGTCCTCTTCCTCCGGTTCCGGCGGCGGCCGGATCCGACCCAGGGTGTAGTCCATGGACACCAGCATCGGGGGGGTGTCCTCGTCGTCGGTGTCCCGCTCCTCCTCCGCCTCGTCCTCCGGGAGGGTCTCCTCCAGCTCCCAGTCGGAGCCCAGCTCCTCCGACATCTCGCGGAAGAGGGCGTCGAACTCCTCGCCACCCTCGCCGACGTTGCCCCCCCGGTCGGCCTCGTCTCCGTCCGGTCGCCTGCCGCCCATGCGCGCGTCGTCTCCTCGTTGGATCCCCAGCGCCGAAGTGTACCGCGCGCCCACCCGCGCGGTCACCCGCCGCCCGTGTTCGCCGGCGAGGCGTGGTATACTCTGCGGCGTTTTCGAGGCAATTCCCTTCGTGATTCCAAAGAGTTGGAAGGAACCGGACGCGCCCTCCCGCATGTCGCCCGCAAGCACCCTCGACCTGATTCGCCAGCTCCACACCCGGCTGACCGAGAGCTACCGGGAGCTGGTGATCCACAGCGGCCTGCCGGGGGCGGCACGCAATCCGCTGCTGTTCTCGACGTTCCTGATCCGCGAGATCGGCCGCAAGCAGTGCTCCACCAAGTCGATGGCCCTGTCGTTCCAGGTGCTGTTCTGCCTGGTCCCGGCGTTGACGCTGTTGACGTCGCTGTTCGAGCTGGTGCCGGGTCTGGCTGCAGCCCGCGAGCGGCTGACCACCTTCGTGGTGGACGAGTTCCTGCCCTACGACCGGGAGCTGGTGCTGGAGCAGATCGAGCGCTTCATGAGCAACGCGGCCGTGTTCTCGGCGGTCGGCGTCGCCGTGCTGGTGTGGGGCACCCTCGTGCTGGTGATGACGCTCAACCGGACCCTGAACCAGATCTGGAACATCCGCCTGGTGCGCTCCTCGTGGATGCAGAGGGCGGGTGGACTGGGGATGGTCGCGGCCCTCTTCCTGTTCGCGGCCGTGGCCGGAGTGGTCACCTCCGGCCCCTTCCAGTCGTTGCTCCGCCTGCTGGACCGTGCCCCCCTGGTCACACCGGGGATGCGGTCGTTTCTCACCGGCCTCGCCATCGGCTGGATGGTCTGCTTCGTGCTGTACAAGCTGGTGCCGAGCACCTGGGTCCGCACCGGCTCGGCGGCCACCGCGGCGCTGGTGTCGGCGACGTTGCTGACCCTGGCCAAGATGGGATTTCTGGCGTTCGCGGGCTGGACCACCACCTACACCCGGATCTACGGGGTCATCGGCGCCCTGTTCATGACGCTGCTGTGGGTCTACCTGGCCTGGCTGATCGTGCTGGCCGGTGCCGTGATGGCCTTCGTGCTGCAGAACTACGAGCACATCGCCGGCCGTGAGCAGGAGAAGATGCTGGGGGAGCGCTACCAGACCTATTTCGCCACCCGGCTCCTGCTGGCGGTCTACCGGGCGCAGGCGGGCGGGCGCAGCCCGGTGTCCATCGTCCAGGTCGCCCAGGAGCTGGGCCTGGCCGTGTACCTGGCCGACCGGATCGCCGATCTGCTCGCCGAGCGGGACCTGCTTCGACAGGTGGGCTCCAGCCGCTGGGAACAGCTGGAGCCCTGCCTGGATCCCGAGGAGATCACCCTGGCACGGGTCGCCACCGCGGTCAGCAGCGATCCCCTGGCGATCCCGCCGGAGGCCGACGAGGACGATCCGTCCGTGCGTTCGCTGGTCGAGATCCTCCGGGGTGCCCGATCGACCCTGGTCCGGCCCCTGTCGAAGACGACCCTCGCCGAGCTCCTCGCCTCCGAGTGAACCCGCTTCACCCTGACGTTCACCATCGCGCTGGGTCTGCGCTCGCGCACCCGTGTAAGATGCATTCGGGCTGCCCGGCCTGGCCGGCGGCCCGAATGGGGTGGGTCGCTGCAGGCCGGTTCTCGCCGACAGCAGAACCCTCCAGCCTGGCACCGCCGAGAAACCGGGAAGGGAGCGGTCATGGACCGCAAGTACACCGTGCTCTCAGACCGCTGGCTCACCGCCCTCGCGCTTGCCTGCGTATTCGCGCTCGGCTGCAACGAGAACATCCTCGAGCAGCTGGACCCGGACATCTTCGTGTCGCCCGAGGAGATCGACTTCGGCACGGTGACCGTGGGCGTGTCGTCGACCCAGATCCTGGCGATCCACAACGTGGGCGGCGGCAGCCTGATGGTGGACTCGGTGCTGATGGACGACCCCTCGGGCCCGTTCTCGGTGCAGGACTTCGGCGGCTCCCTGGGCTCCGACGAGGTGGTGGAGGTGGAGGTCAGCTTCCTGCCCACCGAGCTGGGTCCGGCCGAGGGGCTGATCCGGGTGACCAGCGACGACCCGGACGAGGCCGTGGTCGAGGTGCCCGTGTTCGCGGTGGACGTGCTCGAGGCGCCCACACCGGCCATCGCCTGGTCGCCCTCGTCCCTGGACTGGGGGCTCGTGCCGTCGGGCGGCGCCGTGACGATGTCGGTGACCGTCAGCAGCGTCGGTACCGCCGACCTGGAGCTCTCGGACATCCACCTGGACGGCGCCACGTCCGCCGACTTCACCCTGGAGGTCAATCCGGCTCCGGCGACCCTCCCCCCCAGCCACACGACCCAGATCGACGTGGTCTACGCCCCCTCGGACGAGGTGGCCGACGCCGGCACCCTGGTCATCGTCAACAACGATCCGGACACGCCGGTGGTGGAGGTCCCCCTCAGCGGAGAGCTGCAGCCGGCCCCCGACATCGAGCTGGTGCCGTCGCAGCTGGTGTTCGGCGAGGTGAACATCGGCGACACGGTCACCATGGAGGCCGAGATCTGGAGCCTGGGGGACGTGGAGCTGGAGCTGGGGACCCTGATCCCGACCGGCTCCTCCGAGTTCACCATGGAGACCGATCCGTCGAACCTCACCCTGCCGGTGGGTGAGAGCGCGACGGTGCGGGTGAGCTACACACCGGTGGACATGACCCCCGACACCGGGGCGATCGAGATCCCCAGCAACGACCCGGACGAGCCGGTGGTGACCCTGACGCTGGCGGGCCAGCACGAGCCGATCCCCGACATCGAGGTCGATCCCCTGCACGTCGACTTCGGCCTGGTGGGCGTCGGCGTCACCGTCACCGAGACCGTGGCGGTGAGCAACGTGGGCACGGGCGACCTCACCGTCGACTCCCCGGTGCTGACCGGCAGCACCGACTTCGGCCTCAGCGCGGCCCAGTTCCCCGCGGTGATCGCGGCGGGGAGCACCGAGCTGATCCTGGTCAGCTACGTGCCCACCGATCTCAGCGACGACAGCGGGGAGATCGCCATCACCAGCGACGACGCCGACGAGCCCCTGGTGGTCGTGACCCTGGTGGGGGCCCCCGAGCCGGCCCCGGACATCGACGTGTTCCCCACGACCCTGTCCTTCGGCCAGGTGATGATCGGCCACAGCAGCTCGCTCTCGGCGACCGTCTCCAACGTCGGGACGGCGGACCTGGTGCTGGACTCGGTGGCCGTGGTGAGCGCCCCCGAGTTCGTCGTCACGGTGGACCCCTCGTACCAGACGCTGGCCCCGGGTGCCTCGACCACCGTGGAGGTGACCTACTCACCGGTGAACCCCGGCACGGACACCGGCCTGGTGGAGGTCTGGAGCAACGATCCGGACGAGAACCCGGTCTTCATCACCCTCGACGGCTCGGAGCTGCCGGTGCCGGATATCGTGGTCGACCCGCTGAGCATCGACTTCGGCCAGGTGGACATCGGGCACTGGAACACCCACACGGTGTTCGTGGACAACATCGGCGACGCCAACCTGGACGTGTCCGACGTGACGATCTCGGGCAGCGCGGACTTCAGCTTCGCCTCAGCGAACCTGCCCGGGACCCTGCTGCCGTTCGGGGGCACCGAGGTCTACGTGACCTACACGCCGTCGGACGACGTGGACGACACCGCGACGTTGACGTTCACCAGCAACGACCCCGACGAACCCACGGTCGACGTGGCGCTGATGGGCGAGGCGACCCCCTACCCGGACATCGCCGTGGACCCCACGACCCTGGACTTCGGCGGCGTCCGGATGAACGACACCGGGTACGAGTGGGTCACCATCTCCAACGTGGGTGACGCGGACCTGGAGATCTACAACTGCCAGACGTCGGGGGACCCGGCGTTTTCGGTGGCCACCAACCCCAACGGCTCGGTGGTCTCCCCGGGCGGCAGCGTGCAGATGGAGATCGCCTTCAACCCCCACAACGTGGGGGCCTTCCAGGGGCTGGGGGAGATCCCCAGCAACGATCCGGACGAGTGGCTGGTGTACGTGGACCTGCTCGGGGAGGGCACGTCGCCCCAGATCGAGCTCGATCCCACCTGGCACTACTTCGCGGGGGCCTACGTGGGCTGCGAGTACGAGGTCGACATCGCGGTGCGCAGCGTGGGCAGCGCCCCGCTGGAGCTGCAGGGGTATTCGTTCTTCGAGAATCCCCACGTGGGCGTGATGTCCATCGACGCCAGCGATCTGGAGACCTACGTCGCCAACGGCTGGGACCTGGATCCGGGTCAGGAGGTGATCGTCACCGTCAGCTTCCTGCCGGACGACGTGATCACCTACGACGGCCTGCTGCAGGTGGACAGCGACGATCCCACCGATCCCCACGCCACCGCGGACCAGCAGGGCCTGGGCGTGGCCGGCGGCTACACCACCGACAACTTCCAGCAGCAGGGCAACAACTGGGCGGACGTGTTGTGGGTGGTGGACAACTCGTGCTCGATGGATGACGAGCAGGGCAAGCTCGGCGACGACTTCAGCTACTTCTACTCCATCATCAACAACGCCGGCGTGGACTTCCACATCGCCAACGTGACCACCGACGACGAGGACTTCCAGGGCGCCCAGAAGGTGATCTACCCCACCACCCCCAACGGGGCCCAGGTCTTCGCCGCCAACTGCGCGGTGGGCACCTCCGGATCGGGCACCGAGCGGGGCCTCAAGTACGGGTACGACGGCCTGGTCAAGGCCAGGAACAACACGTCGCCGAACCAGAACTTCTGGCGCGACGACGCCGGCCTGCGGGTGGTGTTCGTCTCCGACGAGAACGACGACAGCGGGAGCTGGAGCTCGTACCTGACCTCGTACCAGGCGATGAAGGCCAACCCGGACCATGTGGTGCTGTCGGCGATCTGCGGCACGGACGGGTACAACGCGGTCTCGTGCAACGGGCTGGGCGGGGGCGCGGACCCGGGCGACGGGTACGTGGAGGTGGTCAACGCCACCGGCGGCGTACTGGGCAGCATCTGCGACGGCAGCTGGGCGTCCACGCTGACCAACCTGGCCTGGATCACCGTCAGCCTGGCCGACACCTTCGAGCTGACCTACCCGGCGATCCCCAACACCATCGACGTGAGCATCAACGGCGTGGCGGTGTACAGCGGCTACAGCTACGACGCAGCGCTGAATGCGATCGTCTTCGACCCGGCCTACGTGCCGGACGACGGGGATATCGTGAGTATCACGTACGGGTACTACGGGAACTGCTAGCTACCAGGGCGCGCTGGGGCATAGCGTCCTGAGGTCCTCGCAATCGTCAAGGTAGTCCGACTCCGAGTCAGCGCAGATGTCCTCGCCACCGAGTGCCTCACCGGCTGCGAGGAGGTCGTCCTCCTCGCCGTCGTCCTCCCAGTCGCCGCAGAGGGTGTCGTTCCCGTTGTGTCCGTCGATTCCGTCATATCCAGTTCCGCCGTGGGCCCAGTTGTTGCCCGGACCCGTGGTGATGATGTCGTCGCCTGCGGCGCCCCGGATCACGTCGTCATCATTGCCGCCGTGGAGGCGGTCGTCGCCGCTGGTGCCGTGGATCGCGTCCTCGCCATCCTGCCCCTCGGCGTACATCCCCTCGCTCCCGTACCCGCCGATGCGGTCCCCGCCGTCACCGGCGTAGACCTTGTCTCCGACCGAGTCGCCGATCCCGACCTCGATGTCGTCACACCAGTACGTGCCGCCGTGCCCACAATCGTCGTCGTAATCCGCGCCGTAGACCGTGTCGTCGCCATCCCGCGTCCGCACCCAGGTGGTCTCGTCCCAGCCCTCGTTGCCGGTCTCGAAATCGAGGGCGGCGTCGTCCAGACTCCCGCCGGCGTCGCAGTTGCCATCGGGGTGGCTGAGGCAGACGGTGTCTCCGCTGTCGTCCGTGTCGACGATCAACCGATCGAAGGTCAGGCTGTCACTCGAATCGCAGCAGAACAGGTCGGAGTCTATCTTTCCGAAGATGATGAAGTCCCCATCGTGGGAGTAGGCGTAGATCTTCCCCACGGGATCCGAGCCGCCGGACTGCAGGTCACAGCGGATCGCGCCGGTGATGTTCGTGCACACGCTGTCGCAGTCTTCGTTGTTCCAGTCCCCGAGGTCCGAGTTGTTGTCGCAGCTGGTGGGAAAGGTCGCGTTTGCTTGCGCAGGCCACGATACGGCCACGATGAAGAGAATCTGGAACCAGGCATACCTATCCATGGGTTTCCTCCCGGGTGTTGCGAACCTCTTCCTGTCACGGGAGCCAACCGAAGGCCCCCCCCAACATCGATTGGCCAAGCACGGTAAAAAAAAAAATGCAATCCTGTTCACCGGGCGCCGGACCGGAGGGAGGGGACGACATGGGTAGGCAGGTTCGGGTGTGGCGCTGGGCAGCGAGTCTGGCGGTCGCCTTCTCGCTGCTCAACGCGGGATGTCCACAGCCGGACAGCGACGACGCCACGGACGACGACTCGACGGGATGCGACGACGACTCGGGGGACGACGACATCGCGGGTGACGACGACTCGACGGGCGATGACGACTCGGCCGACGACGACAGCGCCGGGGATGACGACACGACACCAGCCGGCGCCTGCGGTGGCCACGGGGCCGACCTGGTCGTCCCAGCCGACCAGCCCACGATCCAGGCCGCCCTCGACATCGCGATCGACGGGGACCGGATATGCGTGGAGCCCGGCACCTACACCGAACAGCTGGACTTCCTGGGAAAGGCGGTCGAGGTAATCTCCGCGGAAGGGGCGGAACAGACGATGCTGAGCGGCGGCGGTGTCGGCCCGGTGGTCACCTTCTGCAGCGGGGAGGGCCCTCAGACCGTCCTGCGGGGCTTCACGGTCACCGACGGCGAAGCAACTGAGGGCGCCGGGCTGCTGGTCCAACATTCTTCACCCACCCTCGTCGATCTCATCATCCGGGGGAACAGCGCCATCGACCACGGAGGAGGCATAGCGATCGAGTTCGGCGAACCGACGCTGGTCGACTCCCGCATCGAGGGATGCGAGGCGGGTCATTCCGGAGGCGGGATTGCCGCTGGGTGGGCTACCCTTTATCTGAGCGGTGTCCGGTTCGACGACAACATGGCGTTCCAGGGAGCGGGGGCGCTCCATGCAGGCAGCTCCTTCGTCAAGGGCGACAACCTGGTGTTCGAGGACTCGTTCGGGTACGAGGCGGGCGCGCTGTCGGCGATGTCGTCCGACGTCGAATTGTCCCACACGGTTTTCATCGGAAATGCCGCCGAGGATGGGGGAGGACTGGCCGTCAATGAATCAACGGTCCGCGGGTCGAACCTCATCTTCGTCGACAACGCGGTGAGCGACCACGGCGGAGGCATCGAGGTCACGGACTGGTACGAGATTTCGGCGCTCGAACTGCACAACGTCACCATCCTGTCCAATGTCGCGGGCGACAGGGCGGGGGCGGTCGACGGTGGAGGCGAAGGAGTCAAGCGGCTGACCAACGCCATCATCGCGCAGAACACGGTTGTCACGGGCAATTGCGGCGGGTTGCACGGCTGGGAATTCACGGTGCGCTACAGCGACGCTTGGGAGAACGAACCCCAGATCGACGTGTGCGTCCACTGGGCCGACGAGCCTGGCAATCGGGAGGGCAACACCCCGGACGCGCCCCAGTTCCTCGACACCTCCGGCGTCGATCCGTCGACCTGGGATCTGCACCTGGACGTGAGTTCACCCCTGGTCGACGCGGGCGACCCGACCCTGCTGGACCCCGACGGCTCGATCTCCGACATGGGGGCCTTCGGCGGTCCGGGCGCGGCGGGGTGGGACCTGGACTCGGACGGCTACCCGGCGTGGTGGCAGCCCGGTCCGTACGACGTCTCCACCTACCCCGCCCAGGGCTGGGACTGTGACGACCTGGATCCCGACGTGTTTCCCGGTTCGGGCTGCTGAGAGCTTGTGAATCTATCCCACTCCCGTCGTTCCACGCCCGATCCAGGCCCATCTGCGGCGTCGAGGCTCCGCACCGATGGGGAGACATCGCCTTGTCGCTTCTCCTTGCATCTGGGACCGCCTCGGGCCCGAAACTCGGTCCGGGGATAGATTCACAAGCTCCGAGAGATCGAGGAGCAACGCGGGGCGCGAGCCTGGGGGGCGGACCTCGGCGGCCGGGGCAAGGAGGTTCCGTCTACTTCTTGGATCCACCCCCCCCTCCACCGGGATTGGTGGTGTTGCCGGACCGGCCGCTGCCGGAGTTTCCTCCGCTGCTCCCGCCGCTGTCCCCCTTGGAGTTGCCCGAGCCGCCCTTGTTGCGGCCCACACCCCGGGGCGGGACGCGGGCTCCGCCGGTGCGTTCGCCCTTACCGACGGAGCTGCCGCCCCGGCCGCTGCCCGACGACGAGCTGCCGCCGGACGAGGACGACTCGTCCTCTTCCTCGGCGACCTCCTCTTCACCCTCGGCTTCCGCCTCCTCCTCGCCTTCCTCGGCGGTCGCCTCTTCGTCCGCGGCCTCCTCCTCGGCCGCCTCCTCCGGGGTTGCCTCCTCCTCGGGGGGCGGCGGAACCTCGATCGTGGGCGGCGGCGAGACCGCGACGGTGGGTGGGGGCGGGATGACGACCTCCTCGGCCTCCCCACTTCCCATGATGCCGGAGCAGGCCAGCAGCCACAGGGCCGCCAGGACCACGAGGACCACGGAGCCGATGCCGAAACGTCGCATGTCGTACCTCCCGAAGGCGTTGGGCGCCGGGGGACAGCATACGAAGGTTGGGAGGTTCGTGCATCTCGGGACGGATTGACAGTCCGGACCGATTGGGGGTAGAGCGTAGCGGCTCACCCGAGGACGGGAGACCGGATGAGGACGATCTCGAGGGCTTCTTTGGACGACTCGCCCGACCTGTACGGCGAGCTCGCCGAGGTGCTGCGCGAGGGGGGGCTGATCTGCTTCCCCAAGGGTCGGCACTACTCCATCGCGGCCTCGCTGATGGACGAGGACGCGGTGATCCGCCTGGTGCAGTCCAAGCGCCGCTCCAAGCGAGCGCCGTCGCTGGTCTTCGTACCCGACCGGGAGGCGCTGGGCGAGGTGGTGGACGAGGTGCCCGCGCGCGCCGAGGCGCTGATGGACGCGTTCTGGCCCGGTCCCCTGACCATCCTGTTCCGGCCCGGCGCGGGCCTGCCCCGCAAGGTCTCCAAGACCCTGGCCAAGAAGAAGAAGGACAAGCTCGGCGTCCGGATCACCCACGACCCCGTGGCCCAGCGGCTGGTGGATGCCTTCGGCGGTCCCCTGCTGATCACCTCGGCCAACCTGGCGTCCAAGGTGGGGTCGTCGTCCCTGGCCCAGGTGCGCAAGAACTTCGCGAGGACCGTGGACGTGATCGTCGAGGCCGGCGACGTGGCCGTGGCCGATCCGTCCACGGTGGTGGATCCCGAGTCCGACGAACGGCCCATCGTGCGCGAGGGCGCCGTGCCCGCCGACCGGGTGCTGGCCCTGCTCGCCGGCGACCCGGCCGAGGCCTGAGGTCACCATGCGCCGCGAGCTCTCCGACGCCGTCGAGAAGCTGGAACGCCTCCTGGAGGCCCGTGGTCTGTCCCTCGAGGCCTCGGAGGTCGAATACGGAGCCAAGCTGACCGTCTCCGCCCCGGGCGATCGCTCCCTCCAGGGCACCCTGTACTTCAGCACCCGCAAGGAGCGGTTCACCCTCACGCTGCCGCCGTCCGAGCACAGGGATCTGGTGGAGGCGCTGGGTGAGGGAGCCCGGGTCGTCTGCGATGCGCGGGTCAGCGGCGGACAGGCCGCGCTGGTGGACCGGGCGGCGCCGGTCTCCGGGATCCCCGAGATCGACGCCCTGCTGGTCGAGGCGATGCCCCGCATGCACGCCGCCGGCCTGTTCCCCGAGTCCATGGATCCCATCGCCCACGGGATCAAGCTGGTCTTCCCGGCCGGTAAGAAGCCGGCCGTGGTCTCGATCTACCACTCCCGCAAGAAGGGGTTGTCGGTGGTGTGCGGCGCGGGCCCCGGCAAGCCGGTGGCGGACCAGGTGGCGTCCCTGCTGCGCTCCGAGCCGGCGCTGCCCGAGGAGGAGCGGGCGCTGAGCCGCTGGGCGGGCACCGACGAGGCGGGCAAGGGCGACTACTTCGGGCCGCTGGTGACCTGTGGCGTGGTCCTGGACCGGGACCTGGCCGAGGAGATCACCGGCATGGGCGCCATGGACTCCAAGCGGCTGGCGGGCAAGCAGATCGACTCCCTGGCGCGGACCCTGAGGCGCGTGCTGGGCGACCGGGCCGCCACGGTCGTGGTGGGGCCCCCGAGGTACAACGAGCTCTACGACCAGATGCGGGCCCGGGGCCAGAAGCTCAACCACCTGCTGGCCTGGTGCCACGGGCGGGTGGTCAAGGACCTGACCGAACGCCGCCACCCCTTCGACGCGGTGGTGGTCGACCGCTTCGCGGCCCGCTCGCTGATCCAGCGGGCGCTTCCGCGCGGCACCGAGCTCATCGCCCGACCGAAGGCCGAGGACAACCCGGCGGTGGCCGCGGCCTCGATCCTGGCCAGGGACACCTACGTGCGGCGGCTGCAGCGGCTCTCCGAGGACGTGGGCGTCACCCTGACCCCCGGCGCGGGGCCGCCGGTGATCCGCACCGGACGCAAGATCGTGCAGACGCACGGACGCGACGCCCTGGCCCGGATCGCCAAGGTCCACTTCCGCACCACCCAGACGATCCTGGGTGAATAGCCGCTCCGCCCCGTCGTCCACTTCCCAGGGGTCGCGCACGCACCGGCACGCGGCCGGGGTTGCGCGGTCTCCATTCGTGGGCATGGTTGGGGTACGATCCCCACACGCGAAGCGAGGAACGACGATGCGCCGATTGATCCGCGCCCTCCCGGGACGGGACCGCCTGGCCAAGCACGCGCTGGCCGCCTCCATGGCCGTGCTGATGCTCGGCACCTCCTGCGACTTCCTCCAGGAGGTGCTCGAGGGGTTCGGAGACTGCACGGCCTACGAGGTCGAGTACGAGTCCTACTTCCTGGCCGGCGGCAACCTGCGCCCGGTGGTCCCCGACACGCCGGACGACTACGCCATGGCGATGATCCTCAACACCGCCGCGGTCAACGAGCTGTTCCGGCGGCTGGGGGACACGGACTTCCCGGTGCTCTCGTCCACCGTGGACGTGCTGGGCATGGAGATCACCGTCGGAGTCCAGCCGGACATCCCCAACCTGAGCATCGGTGGCACGGTCTCGTGTCCGGACTGCTTCCACGCGGACGTGGACGTCACGCCGTTTCTGGCGATCAACGGCTACCAGATCCCGGCGGGCGCCGGGGTGCTGGGGGTGCAGATGCCGGTGGGCATGATCCCGCTGGACGATCGCCAGACCGAGCTGGTGGCCTTCTTCCAGGACCTGGAGGTCACCGAGCTGGACGTGGACCTGGGCAACGACATCGCCAACTCGTATTACGACTACATCGAGCCGGTGTTGACCCTGCTGCTGACCGAGTACCTCCAGTGGAGGTTCGAGAACGCGCTGATCGCCACCTTCGATTCGTGGCCGCTGGGCCGGGGCGAGGTGCTGCTGGCCCCCCGCGGGCCCTTCATCTACCCCGAGTTCGAGACCATGGTGATGCCGATCCAGACCAACCTGATCCTGGACAGCTTCACCCCGCTGGAGGATCAGATCGACCTGCCGGCCGGCGCGGACATCGGCATCGTGTTCCATCCCAACCTGCTGGTGGCCATGGCCCGGCGGATGACCTACGAGAACGTGATCCCCGAGGGCTACGGCGGCGACGGCAACGCCGTGCCCGACGGTCCGGTGAAGTTGACGGTCAGCCACATGGACTCGGACCCCATGGGCCTGCTGCGGACCAACGCCCGACTGTGGATGCTCGAAGACCTGTGCGGGACCGCGGACATGTCCGTGTCCATGGGCATCACCGCGGACACCGAGAGCTTCACCCTGGCGGTGAGCGACGTGGCGATCACCGAGGGCGAGGGGTTCGGTGCGGTGCTGGCCGAGGCCGACTGGATGATCAGCGAGATGACCGACTCGCTGGTCAACGTGATGGAGGTCACCATCAACTACGACCAGATGTTCGGCGGCGAGGAGGGGGAGCTGGCCGAGATGTCGCCCTTCGAGTTCAACATCGACGGGCGTGGGATGACCTTCTACTTCAACCTGCTGCAGGGTTTCTGATCCCCGGCCATGGGTGAGTCCCGCGCTCTGACGGCGCAGCAGACCGAGGCGGCCATCCTGGCCACCCACCGGCCCCACCCGAAGCTGCTGAGGGCCTACCTGATCCGCTCGCTGCTCACCGGCCCGCTGATCCTCGTGGTCCTGCCGGTGCTGTACTTCCGCTACCGGACCCTGCGCTACACCTTCGACGGCGAGGGCATCTCCATGCGCTGGGGCGTGCTGTTCCGCCGGGAGGTCAGCCTGACCTACACCCGGATCCAGGACATCCACCTGACGTCCGGTCCCCTGCTGCGCTGGCTCGGCCTGGCGGACATCCACGTGCAGACGGCGGCGGGCAGCGCGTCGGCGGAGATGAAGGTGGAGGGGCTGCGCTACTACGAGGAGATCCGGGAGTTTCTCTATCGACGCATGCGGGGACATGCGACGGCGGACGGGGACGCGGCCGCGCCCGAGGCGGATGGCGGGGACGAAGCCGGACGAATCGTCCGGGCACTGGCCGAGGTCCGCGACGAGCTGCGGGCCACCCGCCGGGCCCTGGAGGAGCGCCGGGGAGACGACGGAGACGGCGGGGACGGAGCGCCATGACCGTCTACCGGGGACTCAAGGGCCGGATCCTGCGGCTCCTGCGCGTGCCGCCCGAGCCCCCCGACCCCGACGGCGCCCCCGGCAGCCTGCTGGTCTTCCGCGCTGCGCCCAACTTCTACCGCTACCTGCTGCTGAAATGGCTGCTGCGCCAGGCCGTGGCCCTGTGGGGCGCCTTCGCCGGCCTGGCGGCGTTCCACGGCCTCGCGGCGGACCACGTGGGCAGCGCCTGGCTGACCGCCCTGATGTACGCCACGGAGATCGGCGGCATCGGCCTGGTGCTGACCCAGACCCTGCTGTCGTACCTGAGCGTCCGGCTGGACTACGAGCTGCGCTGGTACAAGGTCACCGACCGCAGCCTGCGCATCCGCGAGGGCATCTGGTCCGTGCGCGAGATGACGATGACGTTCGCCAACATCCAGAACATCTCGGTCAGCCGCGGGCCGCTGCAGCGCCTGCTGGGCATCGCCGACGTGGAGGTCCAGTCCGCCGGCGGGGGCATCGGCGGCGGCAAGGACTCCCGGGGCACGGCGGTCCACATGCACCGCGGCCTCTTCCGCGGCGTGGACAACGCCGAGGAGATCCGCGACCGGCTGAGGGACCGGCTGAGAAGCTACCGGGACAGCGGGCTCGGGGACGAGATCGAACGGCGGCCCCCGGAAACCCACCCCGCGCTCCACTCCCCGGCGCTGGACGACGTGCTCGAGGAGCTCGTCGACGAGGCCAGGAAGCTGCGAGAGGCCGCTCAGGGGATCGAGCGGGCCCCCACGCCCTCTACTCTGTAGTACGGACACCGGCCGCCCTGGGTCGAGGGGGCTCCCCCCCGGCTGGGGACGTTCGTCGTCGTCCGTCCTGGACTCCTCCTCACTCGACTCCGCCCTCACTCCTGTCCGTCCGGGACCCGTTCGGGCTCCGACGCCCCTGCCGGGGGGGAACCCCCTCTCCCTGATCGGGCGGCCTCGATCCGCCACGAACATCCCAAAGAAGGGGTGAAGTAGGTCGCCGACGTGAGACGGAGCCCTGGGAGGGGCCTCGAGCGACGAGACCGTAGCCACTCCGGACCTCAGGGGGACCCGGATCCTCGAGTACCGGCTGGAGCACAAGCTGGGCGAGGGGGGGATGGGGGCGGTGTACCTGGGGGTGCGCGAGACCCTGGGACAGAAGGTCGCGGTCAAGGTGCTGGCGCCCGAGCTGGCGCTGGTGATGGAGTACGTCGAGGGGCGAACCCTGGAGGAGGTGCTGGCGTGGCGGGGAGCCCGGCCCCCGCAGGAGGCGCTCTCGTCGTTCCGAAAGATCCTGCCGCCGGTGGAGTTCGCCCACCGCCAGGGGGTGATCCGGGAGACCCGCTACGACCGCCTGGGCAACGAGGTCCGCTGACGGATCCGGAAGAGGCCGGCGAGCAACAGGCCCGCCACGGCGAAGTCGTCGGGGCCGGGGCCGCCGGGGCCGTTGCAGTCGCAGCCGGCGCCGTCCGCGTCGGTCATCGACCCCATCCCCCCATCCACGCAGTCCTCGTCGGAGGCGTCGACCTTGCCGTCGCAGTCGTTGTCGTGGCCGTCGGAGCAGTGTTCGCGGGCGTCTGGGTTGACGGTGGACTGGGTGTCGTCGCAGTCGCCGACGCAGGGGCCCCAGCCGTCGCCGTCGCCGTCCTGTTCGTCGGGGAGTAGATCGCCGTCACAGTCGTTGTCGAAGCCGTCGCAGAGCTCGTCGGCGCCCGGGTAGACGGAGGACTCGTCGTCGTTGCAGTCGCCGTCGCAGAAGTTCCAGCCGTCCCCGTCGCGGTCCACGCAGGCGGACTCGTCCACGGCGATCGCGTAGGCGCCGTACTCCTGGATCCCGCTGGCGCCGTAGACGATGCGGAACCAGCCGGCCTCGCTGCCCGCGCCGTAGGTGTTCTCGCCCCAGTCGGTGCCCCAGGAGTTCTTGACCAGCCAGGCGCCGTCGGCGTCGTTCCAGCCGTAGAGGATCACGAAGTGTCCGCCGACCACGGCGGAGGTGGTGGGCTCGTAGACCCCGCCGGTGTAGTACAGCAGGTCCTCGCGGATCTCCATCCAGGCCACCAGGGGGCCCTCGAGCAGGGCCTGCTTCATGGTCTGGGTCAGGGGGGAGACGTACGAGTACCCGTCGATGGCGTAGTGGCCGTCGGCCCAGGTGTCGCAGGCGTCGTCACAGGCCGCCTCGTCGCTGTCCAGGTAGGGGTAGCAGGCCTCCTCCGACGCCCCGTGCTGCTGCACGAAGGTCAGGGTCTCCTCCATGGTCCAGCCGGTGCAGTCGCCGCCCGAGCAGGACAGGACCACCTGCTCGGCCAGGTCCGGCTCCAGGCCGGGATCCGCCGCGGCCAGCTCGTACATCGACTCCACGGCGCCCAGGGCCGCAAACGCCCAGCACGAGCCGCACCACCCCTGCTCCTTGACCGAGGTGGTGAAGTCGCCGCCTTCGTCCCGCCAGTCGAAGGCCTCGGGCAGCTCCGTCGGGGCCAGGGGCGGCGGGGGGGGCGTGTGGGCCGGCGGGCGAGCGGAGGCGAAGTCGGCGAGCCGTTCGGGGGGGATGCGGGAGGGCCCGGTCTCGCCGGCGGTCCAGCGGGCGTCGGTCTGCTCGAGGATGCGCTGCAGCTCGCTCAGCTGGAGGGCGTCGGCGGCGACGGCTGGGCGGACGAGCAGGAGCGGGAGGGCGAGGCCGAGGAGGATCCGGTGCCGCATCGAGGTGACTCCATCCAACACGATCATCGGCGCGGTCGACCCATGGTGGAGTCGATCGGGCCGTCGGCCCTGGTACGGCGGAGTCCGGATCCTATTCCGGCCTACTCGGCCGCGGCCTTGCGGGTCGCCTCCCGCTTGCGGGCGACCTCGAGGGCGCCGGCCATGCCTACCAGGGCGTGCTGATTGTTGTCGATCCGGCAGTGGTTGTCGACGATGCCCATCCGCAGGGCGCCCATGGCCCGGTCGGCGTTGGCCATCCAGAAGGTGTTGTCGGGCCGGAACATCTGCTCGCTCATGTGGCGGGTCGCGCCGACCACGGCGTCCTCGTAGATCTTGGCGTCCACGCCCATCTCCCAGGCGGTGCGGACCACGGCCATCATCGCCTCGGTGCGGGAGCCGGCGCGGGTGGTGCGGGGCACGTCGTTGCCCCGGCGGTACGAGCCGATGTAGTCCGGGAAGGGCGAGGGCCGGGGACCGTCGAACTGCTCGGACGCGTGGTGGGTACCCATCTGCAGCGCCACCTCGGCGTACTTCTCGTCGCCGGTGGCGTGGAACAGCTCGTACAGGGCCTGCATCACCCAGTGGTCCGGGTTGGCCCAGCGGTTGCGCTTGTACAGGTCGATCTGGCGGTTGCCGATGGCCTTGGCCCCCTCCAGCCAGCGCTCGTCACCGCTGGCCACGTGGTAGCGGACCAGGGCCAGCATGCACTCGCCGGGGTAGTACAGGGGCTCCTTGTCGACCTCGGGCAGCGACCGGGCCTGTTCGTAGGTCCGGAAGACCGCGCCCTTGTCGTCGATCATGTCGGTCATGGTCAGCGCCAGGCCGTCCATCTTGGCCTTGTCGTCGTCCTTGTACAGGGCCGCGATGTGCGCCGGGTTGCGGATGTGCTCCCTGGGCGGGCGGGAGAGGTAGGTCATCATGCTCAGGGCGGCGGACCCGGACTGGCAGCGCTTGCCCTCCAGCAGGCAGTAGCGGGTCTCGTCCCCCTTGGCGTCGGCCACCTCGCCCAGGGCGTCGTAGACCCAGCCCACCGAGCGCGCGCCGGCGTCGATGTAGTCGTCCAGGTCGTCCTTCAGCCCCGGCTCGGTGTAGGCCAGCTCGTACATCTCGAACAGGCCGTAGACCGATCCCGCGTGGCGGACCACGTTGTAGTCGGTCGAGCCCTCGTCGGTGTTGGGGTAGTACTGGTAGTCGAACGAACCGTCTTCCTTGACGGTGTTGAGCAGCCAGCGGCCGCCCAGCTTGACCATGGCGAGGATCTCGTCGGAGTCCTGCTCGTCGATGAGCACGTTGGCCCGGTAGACGTCCACCGCACCGGCGCCCGGGATCACCTCGCCGAAGGAGGTGGTCCGGAAGCGCAGCAGCTCGGTGTCGGCGCTGGACCAGGCCTTGCCCGCCTTGCCCGCGCGGCGGCAGGCCTCCGAGAGCAAGCGGGTCACCTTGTCGTCGCGCTTGGCCACCCGGGGCGAGAGGATGCCCTGGGAGTTGACCTCGTGGGGCAGGACCACACCCGCCTTGTCCCCGTTGATCACCCGCACGCCGTCGACGCCGGGTTCGAAGAAGTACCACAGGGTCCGGAGCTCGCGCCCGGGGATCGGGAAGGTGGGGCCGAGCACGTCGACCACGATGCGCACCTCGCCCGCGGCCGCGATCCACTCCTTGCGGTCGTGGGCATCGTCCAGGGCCCGCCCCGTGGCCAGCGCCAGGCGCTCGCCGAAGCTCCCGCTGTCCGCCATGCCCCGCAGCCGCTTGGTCTCGCCGGGCCGGAAGAGGCAGACGAAAACCTCGTGCTCGGGCTCGAAAGCCAGGGAGGGATCCGCCGCGAGGGCGGCCAGCGCGGCCGGGACCTGGTCGGTGGACTCGAACTCGGCGGTCAGCGCCGAGCGGATCAGGGGGATCGCGGCGTCCTTGGCTGCCGCGTGGACCTCCGGGCCCTTCTCGGGGATGTCCCAGGCCCAGAACAGCACGTCGTCGGTGATCGGCGGCTCGGTCCCGAAGCGCTCGTCCCAGGACTCGGAGCGGGCGTAGTGCTGGAGGATGGTGCCGTCGCCGGTCACCAGCGCCCCCTGCCGGATGTCCCAGCCCGTGGCGGCGGCGAACTCGCCGTTGTCGTCCACGTACATCGGGGTGGCGAGCTGGCGCTTGCGGGCGAACTCCGAGGCCTCGGCGTCCGACGTGCCCTGGGGGAGGATCGCGACGACCGGGAAGTGGAGCTCGGCGCCGGCGGTGATGAGCTTGCGCAGGTTCCGCGTGGCGGCCTTGGCGCGCCTGTCGGTGATGTCGGTGTCCATCAGCGTGATCAGCGCACGGCCCCCGACGAGGTCGCTGAGGCGGACCTCCTTGCCGGACGGATCCCGCAGGATCGCGCCCAGGTCCAGCTTCTCCCCCTCCGGGGCGGGTGCCAGCTGGAACTCCACCGGCGCGGCGGCCTGGGTGACCACCTCGAACTTCTTCTGTTCTTGTTTGCCCCCGCCCGCGGTCGTGCTCTTGTCCCCCTGGAGGGCGTAGTAGACCAGCCCTCCGGCGAGGAGGACGGCGACGACGACGGCGGCGATGGTCGGTAGGTTGGTACGGCTCATGACGGCATTCCCCGGGTGGTCGCACAGCCCGGTCGGACCGGTGGCTCTGCGGCGTTCGGAGACGCAGTCAAACAGGAGTTGCGCAGCAAACGCAAGCCCGGAGGTGGGCTGTTGTCGCGCGAGGGGCGCGCGAGGGCGGGCGCGCGGCAGGCGCCGCCGGGACTACTCGATGGTCAACGAACCGACGTCCGTCGCGGTGATCTCGCCCTTGCTGTCGCGGATGACCACGTCGCCGCTGACCTTGGCCACCTCGATGTCGCCGGCGCCGTCGTCGATCTCCAGATCGCCGTCGACCTCCTGCACCCGGATGTCGCCCGCGCCGTCGTCGATCACCACGTCGCCGGAGACGCCCACGAGGGTGAGATCACCGGCGGTGTCCACGATCTCCACGCTCCCCATCAGATCGGACAGGTCCGCCTCGCCCGGGCCCAGGTCCAGGATCGTGGCCCCGGCCCCGTCGATCACCACGTCGCCGTCCTCGACGATGCCGTTGATGGCCATGTCCAGCGGCAGGGTCACGGTGGTGTCGGCGTAGTAGCGGTCGTAGTCCGGATCGAACCACACCGTGAGCAGCGCGGCGCCGCCCGTGCTCTCGCGCAGCTCGAGGTGAACGGCGTGGGTGGCGTCCGAGTCCTTCTTGTCCGACGTCCGCGTGGAGGCGATGTCCACCTGCACGTCGACGGCGGTGGCGTCCGGATCGCCGGCGATGGTCAGGTTGCCGGTCTCCACGCTGACGTCGAGCTTGTCCAGCCCGTCGGCCGGCAGCGAATCTCCGAAGCTGTCGATGATCCGCCGCTCGCCCTCGCATCCGGCCAGGGACAGCCCCGCCAGCAGGGCGACTCCAGCCGCGATTCCGTGCGTCCAGCTCTTCATGTACTCCTCCTGCGGGCCGGTGTCGCGACGGGCGTGCCGGCGCCAGGTTGGCGTGATACTACCACTGTCCATGACGCGCGGGTCCCGACCTCCAGGATCCACTATGCGAATCTCCGGACCCGCTGGCCACTACCGCCGGGTTACCGGGGCGCGCGCCCTCACTCGAACAGCGGCGCGAGCAGGGCTCGGAGCTCGTGGGGCTCCCCCCTCACCTCGACCCCGTACTCCCGGAGCCAGCGCACAAGCGCCTTGGCGCGCTTGTGGGGTTTGCTGGAGCCGCCGACCCCTGCGTAGGCCAGCGCCGCCGCGAGCTCTTCGACCAGCGCGTCGCCCCGCCCACCGGGGTCGTCCATCCGTCCCGCGGCGACCAGCCGAGCCACCGCGTGTCGGGCGTGCCGTCCCTCCCCCCCGGCGTGGGGATCCTCGAACAGGGGTTCGAAGAGGCGATGCTCGTACTCGGGGCAGCCGATCCAGGGGATCCCTTGCCGATCCGCGTCGGCCTGGACGTGGACGCGGTCGTCGCTGACCACCACGGGGTGCTGGCCCCGTTCACGGCTCTCCAGGGCCAGGGCGATGACCCGCTCGTCGGCCTTCTCGGGCGCCCGGCTGAAGGACTCCTCGGCCCCCCGCGGGTCGCTCCTAGCGCCATGCGCCACACGCGCGCTGCCGTCCCACACCACGACGGCGCGTTCGCCCCTGCGCTCGCAGTCCCGAGCCACCGCCTCGAACACCCGATCCCGCAGGCCGCGCAGCCCCTCGTGGTCGCGGGCCATGCAGAACGCCGGAGATCCCAGGCCCAGGTTGTAACCATCGACGATGTACAGCGGCGAGTGGGCGTCGGACATCGCAAAACGATAGCACCCCCGGCGAAGCCCGATACAATGTCGCTCGTTGGACACCACCTGGAGGACGACGAGAATGCTGACCCGCACCCTGTTCCTGACGCTGTTGACCCTCGGCCTCGTGGCCCTGGGGGGTTGCCCCGCGGACGACGACGACGTGGCCGACGACGACGCCACCGGAGACGACGACACCGCGGACGACGACGCCACCGGAGACGACGACACCGCGGACGACGACGCCACCGGAGACGACGACACGACGACGGCCGCGGGATTCGCCGAGGTCCAGGCCTCGGTCTTCGACCAGCACTGCGCCGCGTCCAACTGTCACGGGATGGCCGCCTCGGCCAACCTGGACCTGCGGGAGGGCAACAGCTACGACGAACTGGTGGACGTGGCGGCCTTCCAGCTGCCGTCGATGTCCCGCGTGACGGCGGGCGAACTCCTCAACAGCTACCTCTTCCACAAGCTGGAGGGAACCCAGCAGAACGCCGGCGGGACCGGTCAACAGATGCCCATCGGGGGTTCGTTGACGGCCGGGGAACTGGGTCTGATCGAGGACTGGATCACCGCGGGCGCCGCGCCCTGAACCGGAGGGTCGGACCCGGGCCGGATGAGCTCCCCTACCCCAGGTTGATCCGTTTGCGGATCTCCAGCAGCTCGCGGCGGATGGACTCCAGGGCCTCGCGCTGCTGACGCTCGCGGTCCTTGAGTTCCTCGGCGTGCGCCACCTTCATCTCGTCCAGCTCCTGGTCCACGGCGCTGCGGTCACCGCGGCGGAGGAGGCGGCGGCGGGCGCCGGCGATGGTGAACTTCTGGCGGTACAGCAGGTCCTTGACCTCGAGAATCCGCTCGATGTGTTCCCGCCGGTACAGTCGCTGACCGCTGCGCGACTTCTCGGGGCGGAGCTGGCGGAACTCGGACTCCCAGTACCGCAGCACGTGCGGTTCGAGCTGGGTCAGGCGCGCCACCTCACCGATCTTGAAGTAGGTCTTGGCAGGAATCGCCGGAAGGGTCAGGGAGTCGGGATCGGGCAACGCGTCCCCCGCGTCACAGGCTGTTGTTGAGTGCGTCCTTGAGAACCTGAGAGGGCTTGAACGTCAGCACCTTGCGTTCGCTGATCATGATCACACGGCCCGTCTGGGGATTCCGGCCGACTCGGGAGCGCTTGGGACGAACGACGAAGTTGCCGAATCCGCTGATCTTGATCTTCTCGCCGTCCTCGAGGGTCTCCTTGATGGTCTCGAAGACGATCTCCACCAGCTCGGCGGCCTCCTTCTTGGAGAACCCGACCCGCTCGTAGATGTTCTCGATGATGTCCGCTTTGGTCATGTCGTCCTCGTCCGTCCGATGCCCCCTCGCGCGGGACGGTTCCCCTCTGCGGGTCACTCCTCGGACGCGTCCTCTCCCCACAGATGGAAGCACAGCTGGTCCTGCCGGGGGACACCGCCCAGCTCGCCGTTTCCGAGCCAGTTGTCCCACAGCGTCTGCTCGAGCCCGTTCTGCTCCAGCTCGACCTCGTCGTCTCCGACCCCCTGGGAGTCGAACCCGACCGTGACCCGGACCACGGCGCTCAGGGCGGTGCCGGTGTCCTCGAAGGCCTGTTCGTCGATCTGCACCGCGGCGTACCGGTTGGTGCCCACCGCCGCCGCGGCCGGCTTGACCACCGCCTGGCCGATCACCGTGTCGCCACCGCAGCAGGTCAGATCGGTCCAGACCTCGTTGTCGTCCGCCTCGGCGGAGTCATCGTCGTCTGCGGAGTCGTCGTCGTCGTCGTCCACGACCTCGCCTTCCTCGAGCACGTCCACGAGCAGACAGTCGTCGGACTCGTTCAGCTCCAGGTAGGTGAGCTCCTCCTCCTTGCAGGCTGAGAACACCAGCAGGGCGATCGAGAGAACCGCCAGGGCGGCGGGGAGAGCATGGTCACTGGTGGGTTTCACGAACATCTGGTTTAAGAAATCCGGGGCAAGAATGTCAAGAACATTTCGTTATCGTTAGGTTTTTTCGATCCAGCGTGCCGTCGGGGCGCCGCGCTCAGCCCTCGCGGACCGTGGCCCCCGCCAGCCCGCGGAACCGCTCCACGACGCGCCCGAACGCACCGTCGACCGCCTTGCCCTCCAGGGTGCCCTTCGTGGACTGGAACACCATCCGGATGGCCACCGAGCGCTTCCCCGCGGGGAGCTCGTCTCCCTCGTAGACGTCGAACACCTCGGCGTGCACCAGGTGGGCGGGCTTGGCCTTGCGCACCTCCGCGATCAGATCGTCGGCGAGCAGGCCCCGATCCACCAGCAGCGCCACGTCCCGCTGGGAGGCGGGGTACTCGGACGGCGGATCGAACCGCAGCTTCGGCGCCTTGCGCACCAGCCGGTCGAAGGCGAGCTCGAAGACGTACGCCGGCCGCCCCAGGTCGTGGTGGGCGATCACCGCCGGCGAGAGCCTGCCGGCGAAACCCATCACGTCCCTGCCCCGCACCAGCTGCGCGGCCTGGGCGCCGTCGAGGAAGGACGGGAGGTCACCGCCGGGGACGAAGCGCATCCCCCCGATCCGGAAGCGCTCGAAGAAGGCCTCGAGGACTCCCTTGAGGTCGTAGAAGTCCACCTCACCGCCGGACTGGTTCCAGCCGGCCGGTCCCCTCTGCCCCATGCACAGCGCAGTCAGGGAGACGGTCTCGGCGGCCCCCGTCTCGCCCGAGCCCGCGCGGAAGGTGCGCCGCAGCTGGAAGGTGCGCAGGTCCGCGGTGCGCCGTGCGGCCGCCCCTGCGTGGCGGAGCATGTTGGGCACCAGGGAGGGCTGCATCAGCGCGGAGTCGGCTCCCAGGGGGTTGTCCAGCCGCACCAGGTTCGCGATGTCGTCCTCGGTCCAGCCGAGCCGGAGCAGGTCGTCCTCGGCGCAGAAGCTGAGCAGCGAGAGCTCGTCGTACCCGAGGCCGACCAGGAACCGCCGGGCCTCCTGCTCGAGGGTGTCGGAACGGGTCACCGCCGCGTGGTCTCCCACGGGCAGCGTGATCGGGATGGCGTCGTAGCCGTGGAGGCGGCCCACCTCCTCGATCAGGTCCACCTCCCGCTCGATGTCGAAACGCCAGGGGGGCGACGTGACCGCGAGCTCCCCGTCGGCCCGCGCCACGCGCATGCCCTCGCGCTCCAGCAGCTCCACTGCGGTGTCCAGCGGGATGTCGGCCCCGAGCAGCCCCTCGAGTCGAGCGGGGCGCAGACCGGTGACCCGGGGGGTGTAGCCCACCGGTCGGGCATCCGCCTCCGGTCCGACGATCTCGCCACCGGCCAGGCGGGTGATCAGGGCCGCGAGCTCCCGGTTCGCCGCCAGGGTGTTGTGGGGATCGACGCCCCGGGCGAAGCGGTCGCTGGACTCGGTCTTGACGATCAACCGGCCGGTGGTGCGCCGGACCACATGGGGAGCGAAGTAGGCCCCCTCCAGCAGCAGGTCGACCGTGTCGTCGACGACCATCGAGTTCTCGCCGCCGATGATCCCCCCCAGCGCCACGGGGCCCTCGGCGTCGCAGATGGCCACGTCGTCGCCGCAGAGGCGATGCTCCACCCCGTCCAGGGCGGTGAAGGCCTCCCCCTCGGTGGCGCGGCGCACGATGATCTGTCGTCCCCGCACGAAGCGCAGGTCGAAGGCGTGGAACGGCTGACCCAGCAGCCGGCACATGTAGTTGGTGGCGTCCACCACGTTGTTGTGGGTGCCCGCACCCACCGCCTCGAGGCGGCTGGCGAGCCAGGCGGGCGAGGGCCCGACCTTCACGCCGCGGATCGCGATGCCCGTGTAGCGTGGACAACCGACCGGATCGTCGATCCGGATCTCGACCCTGTGGTCGCCCTCGCCGGCCACGGCCAGGGCGTCGCCGGCCGCAGAGCCGTCCCACCAGGGTCCGGCGATGGCGGGACCCTTGAGGGCACAGCCGGTCAACGCCGCGACCTCCCGCGCCACGCCGACCATGCCGAAACAATCGGCCCGGTCGGGGGTGAGATCGAGCACCAGGACACAGTCGTCCAGTCCCAGGTAGGTGTCCAGCGGCTGGCCGGGCTCCAGATCGCCGGGGTAGACCAGGATCCCGTCGGCCTCGTCACCGATCTGCAGCTCGATCTCGCTGCAGAGCATCCCGTCGCTCACCTCGCCGCGGAGCTTTCCCCGCTTGACGACCCGGCCCCCCGGCAGGCGCGCCTTGTGCTGGGCCAGGGCGACCCCGTCACCGGCCTTCATGTTGGTCGCGCCGCAGACCACCTGCTTCTCGGACTCGCCGTCGAAAACCCGGCACACCGAGAGCTTGCCGGCGTTGGGGTGCGGCTGGACGTCGAGCAGGCGGGCCGTGACCACCTTGCTGAACTGGGGTCCCGAGGTCTCGATCTCGTCGACCTCGACCCCTGCGATGGACAGCAGGTGGGCGATCTCTTCCGGTCCCCGGTCGATCTCGACCAGCTCCTTCAACCAGCTCCACGGCACGCGCATCAGAACTGCTCCAGGAAACGGGGGTCACAGTCGAACAGCACCCGCATGTCGCGGATGCCGTACTTGAGCATCGCCAGCCGTTCGATCCCCATGCCGAAGGCGAAGCCCTGCACCTCGTCCGGCTGGTAGGCGTCGTTGCGCACCTGGGCGAAGACGTTGGGGTGGACCATGCCCGACCCGAGAATCTCCAGCCAGTCGTCACCCCAGCGGATGTCCATCTCCGCCGACGGCTCGGTGAACGGGAAATAGCTCGCCCGGAAGCGGAAGGGGGTCTTGGGCCCGAAGAACGACCGCACGAACTGCACGAGCACCCCCTTCAGATCGGCGAAGGTGGCCCTGTCGTCGACCCACAGGCCCTCCACCTGCGAGAAGACGGGGCTGTGGGTGGCGTCCACCTCGTCCCGGCGGTAGACCACCCCGGGGCAGACCACGCGCACCGGCGGAGGCTGCCGCTCCATGACCCGCACCTGCACCGGGCTGGTGTGGGTCCGCAGCACGGAGCCTCCGGCGAGATAGAAGGTGTCCTGCATCGCCCGCGCGGGGTGGTCCCGGGGGATGTTCAGCGCCTCGAAGTTGTGGAACTGGTCCTCCACTTCGGGACCCTGGACCACGCTGAATCCCATGCCCGTGAAGATCTCGGCCATCTCCAGCCAGGTCCGGGTCAGCACGTGCAGGTGGCCCACGAACTCGCGGCGGCCCGGCAGGGTGACGTCGATGGCGTCGCCGGCCAGCGCCGCGGCCGACAGGGCCGCCAGGCGCTGCTTGACCATCTCGTCGATGCGGGTTCGCACGCCGTTGATGTGCTGGCCCACCGCTCCGCGCTGATCCTTGGGCAGATCGCGCAGCCGGGCGAACAGCTTGGGTAGCGCACCGTTGCGCCCCACGAACGGGGCCTTGCGCTGGTGGACCTCGGCCTCGCTGTCCGCGCCCGCGAGCGCGCGCTCGGCGTCGGCCAGCAGCTCGTCACAGCTCAGGGTGATCTCTTCGAGCATCGCTTCCTCACTGCCCGTCGAGGGCACAGCAGTACCCCGTCGCCAGGGACGGCCCGGGCGATCTTGGCGCGGTCGGAAGAGAAACGCTAGCGCCTAGCCCGCGGCCTGGACGATCGCGGTAAACGCGGCGGGGTCGGTGATCGCGATCTCGGACAGCATCTTGCGGTTGATCGCGATGTCGGCCTTGCGCAGCTTGCCCATCAGCTGGGCGTAGGACGTCCCGTTCAGGCGGGCAGCCGCGTTGATGCGGATGATCCACAGCCGGCGGAAGTCCCGCTTGCGGTTGCGGCGATCGCGGTAGGCGTACTGCTGGGCCTTGGTGACGGCGTTGATCGCCGTGCGCAGCAGCTTGCTCCGGGCGCCCCGGAAGCCCTTGGCCTGCTTGAAGATGCGCTTGATGCGAGTGCGACGGATCTTGGAACGCTTGACGCGAGCCATGGGGATCTCCTTTTCGGCGGCTTCCCAGCCTGTTCAGCGGTGACCGCAGGAGGGGTTGTGTCTAGTTGCCGAGCATGCGGCGAACGCGACCGGCGTCCGACGGATCGACGATCGTGCTCTTGCGCAAGTTGCGCTTCCGCTTCTTCGACTTCTTGGTCAGGATGTGACTCTTGTAGGCGTGGTTGCGCCGCAGCTTCCCGCTACCGGTCAGCTTGAATCGCTTGGCTGCTGAGCGCTTGGTCTTCATCTTCGGCATCGAATCCGAGCCTCACTTCTTCGGCACTCTGGGCGCCATGATCATCATCATGGTGCGGCCGTCCATCCGCGGTTCCTGCTCCACCAAGCCGATGTCGTCGAGATCCTCCTGGAAACGCTTCAAGCGGTCGAAGGCGACCTGCTTGTGGGTGATCTCGCGGCCCCGGAAGAGCACCGTGAGCTTCACCTTGTCTCCAGCGTTCAGGAATCGCTGCGCGTGGCGGAGCTTGAACTGGTAATCGTGCTCGTCGGTCTTGGGGCGAATCTTCACCTCCTTGACCTGGATCACCGTCTGCTTCCGCTTCGCCTCCTGAGCCTTCTTCTTCGACTCGTACTTGTACCGCCCGAAGTCCATGATCTTGCACACGGGCGGTCTTGCTGTTGGAGCGACCTCCACAAGGTCGAGGCCAGCGTCCTGTGCGGCGCGCTGGGCCTCCATGATCGGTAGAACGCCGATCTGCTCCCCCTCGGCGCCGATGACCCTCACTTCACGAGCACGAATCCTCCGGTTCGTCCGGATCTCCTCGTGCTTGAATTCCTGTGCTCGCTTCCTCTTTCCTCGGCGCACGACTAACTCCTCGACCCTTGGATCAAGTGGAACCTCCCTCCGGACCTTGGCCCACACCTCCACCCGCACCACGCGGGCAGTGGAGCAGCAGCCTTTTATGGGATGCCCCTGTCGATGTCAACGGCGTTTTTTGGGCCCTGCGGCCTCATTCGTCGTCGGGACGCCTCGCTGGATCGACGGCGCGCTCGGCAACCTGCCACTGCACCCAGCGAATCATGTCGTCCACACCCGTGGCGTCCCGGCTGCCGGTGCCGCGCACCCGCGGGGAGACCGTTCCCGCGTCCCGGTCCCGCTCGCCCACGACCAGCAGGTAGGGGATCTTGTCGGCTGCAGCGGCACGGATCTTCGCGTTGAGCTTCTCGGCTCCGAAGTCGCCCTGCACCCGCACTCCGGCTCGGCGCAGGCGCTCGAGCACCTCCCGCCCGTACTCCTCGGACTTCTCCGACACGGTGAGCACCGCGGCCTGGGTGGGCGCGAGCCACACGGGAAAGGCGCCGCCGTAGTGCTCGATGAGCACGCCGAAGAACCGCTCCAGCGAGCCCAGCAGGGCCCGGTGGAGCATGATCGGGCGGTGGCGCTCACCGTCGTCGCCCACGTAGGTCAGGTCGAAGCGTTCGGGGAGGTTCAGATCCACCTGGATCGTGGTGCACTGCCAGGCCCGATCCAGGGCGTCGCGGATCTTGATGTCGATCTTGGGGCCGTAGAACGCCCCGCCGCCCTCGTCCACCTCCCAGGGCAGCCCCGAGTCGTCCAGGGCCTTGCGCAGCGCCTCCTGGGACCGCTCCCAGACGTCGTCGCTGCCGATGGACTTCTCGGGACGGGTGGAGAGGTAGATGTCGTAGCCGTGGAACCCAAAGGCGTTGAGCATGCCCAGGCTGAAGGTCACCAGCCGGGTCAGCTCGGCCTCGAGCTGGTCCATCCGGACGAACAGGTGGGCGTCGTCCATGGTGAAGCCCCGCACTCGCATCAGCCCGTGCAGCACGCCCGACTTCTCGTAGCGGTAGTCGGCGCCGAGCTCGGCCCAGCGCAGGGGCAGGTCGCGGTACGACCGGATCTGATCCTTGTAGATCAGGATGTGGAAGGGGCAGTTCATGGGCTTGAGCTGGTACTCCTGCCCGTCGATGTCCATGGTGTTGAACATGGACTCGCGGTAGAAGCCGGTGTGCCCGCTGGTCTCCCACAGGTCGATCTTGGCGATGTGGGGGGTGTAGACGATGTCGTAGCCGGCGGCCAGGTGCTCGTCCCGCCAGAAGTCCTCGACGAGCTTGCGGATCATGCCCCCCTTGGGGTGCCACAGGATCAGCCCGGGGCCGAACTCGCCCATGGACGAGAACAGGTCCAGCTCCTTGCCCAGCTTGCGGTGGTCCCGCCGCTCCAGCTCCGCCAGCCGCGCTTCGTGGGCCTTGAGCTCCTTGGGATCGAAGAAGGCGGTGCCGTAGATGCGCTGGAGCATGGGATTGCGCTCGTTGCCCCGCCAGTAGGCGCCGGCCGCGTGGAGCAGCTTGTGGGCCCGGATCAGGCCGGTGCTCGGGGCGTGGGGGCCGCGGCACAGGTCGACCCAGTCCCCGTGGCGGTACAGGACCACCCGGTCGACGCCCTCGTCCCGGACCAGGTCTTCGATGATCTCGACCTTGTAGGCCTCCCCCTTGGAACGGAAGAACTCGATCGCCTCGGCCACCGGGACCTCGTCGCGGGTGACCGGCAGGTTCGCGGCGATCTGGCGCTTCATGGCGCCCTCGATCTCGACGAGCTCGTCCGGCGTGAAGGGGGTCTCCCGGTCGAAGTCGTAGTAGAAGCCGTCCTTGATGGTCGGTCCGATGGTGACCTGGGTGCCCGGGTAGAGCTCCTGCACCGCGGCGGCCATGACGTGGGCCGCGGTGTGGCGCAGCACGTCGAGGGCCTCGGGGTCCTTGCGCAACACCACCCGGAACGCGCCTCCGGTCCGGACCGGTGTCGCCAGATCCACCAGGGCGTCGTCGATCATCACGGCGATGGCCTTCTTGCGGACCTTGCTCGGGAGTCCGGCCAGCAGATCCCGGCCGAGCACGCCGGCGGGGTGTTCGCGTACCGCTCCATCGGGGTAAGTAAGCTCGATCGTCTCGCTCATCGGTGCTTCCTCCGCGCAGGCAGGGCGCCCAGTCTGGCAGAAGGTGGCGCGAATGCAAGCGTGCGCGCGAAGCCCGTACGTGCCACCCTTGGATCGAGCCGGGATCGGATACACAGGCGCGATCTGGCCCGACGAGTGAACGAGGAGACCGGATGGGACGCTGGACCGCCGCATGGCTCGCAGTCCCGCTCGCGCTGGCATGCAACGGCGGCACCCTCGGCGACGACGACGCCTTCGAGGCCCAGGTGGTCCTGAGCGAGGTGGTCCCGACCGTGGCCACGGTGAGCTTCGAGGACGCCGGCGGAGGCACCGCCGAGATCGTGGCCGAGTCCAGCGAGGGGCATCGGATCCGTCGCGCCGTGGAGGGTACCGACGAGTCCCCGGTCACGGGGACCCTGATAGGTCTCAAGGCGGGCACCGACTACAGCGTTCACGTGGAGATCACCGGGGGGAGCCTGGACGGCGAGTCCAGCACGCCGGTGGAGGTCACCACCGGCAACGTGCCCGCCGATCTGCCCAGCACCGACGTGCTGCTCTCGGGGGACGCCGGGGTGCTGGACGGCTACCTGGTGACGTCGGTCTTCGCGCCGGTGGCCGCGGCGGTGGTCCTGGACGGGGACGGGGACTACGTGTGGTGGTCGCTGCCGGATGCGGGCGAGGACAAGGTCAGTCGGATGGTGCCGGCGGTGGACGGGGAGTCCTTCCTGTTCTGGTACGTGAACATCCAGGACGGCCCGGGGGGGCCCCTCGGAGTGGGGAACCAGCTGACCCGCTGGGCCTTCGACGGCACGGAGCTGGGGATGGAGTTCATCGAGCAGGGCCACCACGACTTCACCGAGCTGCCCGATGGGACCGTGGCCTTCCTGGACTACGAGACCCGGGAGACGGTGGACGGCGACAAGGTCGGCGACCGTCTCATGGAGCTCGCCCCCGACGGGACGATCTCGGAGATCTGGTCCGTGTGGGACTCCTTCGAGTACGACCCCGACGCGCCGCACATCCCGGGGGCGGGCTGGTCCCACGCCAACGCGCTGGACTACGTGGTCGAGGAAGACGCGTACTACATCTCGTTGTACGGACTGAACTGCATCGCGAAGCTCGATCGGGCCAGCGGTCAGGTCGAGTGGGCCCTCGGTGGCACCGTCGGCGACTACGAGCGCGCCGACAGTCCGGGGCCATTCTTCATCCACCAGCACCAGTTCCAGCGGCTGGACGACTCGCTGCTGGTGTTCGACAACGGCTCCCCGGAGACGGCCGCGTCGCGCGCCGTGGAGTACGAACTCGTGGACGAAGCGGGGATCGCGCTCAAGCGCTGGAGCTACTCCCCGTCGCCGGACATCTACTCCTTCAGCCTGGGGGACGTGACACGCATGGAGAGCGGCAACACCCTGGTCACCTTCTCCACGGCCGGCCTGGTCCACGAGGTCACACCCGACGGTGAGGTCGTCTGGGAGCTGGCCATGGGGCTCGGCGGCGCGCTGGGGTACATGACCTGGGTCGAGTCGCTGTAGGCGTCGGGAATCCGGGGCCGGGGGGACGGAGGGGTTGACCACGAAGGGCAGTCCTCGCTGGTGGCGGATGCCGTCCCCCGAGCCCTGGGCCGGGGTGGTCGACGTGCCGGCCGCGCTGGCCGCGGGGCTGGTGTTCGCGGTCCTCGCCGCCTGGGTCCTGGCCCCCGGTCAGATGGTGGCGGATCCGGTCACCGAGTCCCTGGAGCTCCCCTACTTCAGCATCAACTTCCCCGACTACTGCGCAGCCCTGGCCGATCCCCTGGAGCGGGAATCCCGCGGCTACGTGGAGAAGCGGTCCCGGATCACCGCCCTGGGACCGACGGTGCTGGTGCCCTGGCTGGGTGTCGTCGACGCCCTCGCCGTGGCTTCGTGGCTGGCCACCGCCCTGTTCGGCGCCGCACTCTACCTCTGGGGGCGGGTCACGGTGGGGAGGACCGGGGGCGCGGCGACCTGGATCGCGGGGCTGGCGATCGCCCCGCTGGTGATGATGCCCCGCATGCTGTCGTTCTACCCGCAGATGGCGGCGATCTTCGCCCTGGCGGCGGCGGCGGCCGGGGCCGTGGTCTGGCGCCCGTCCGGGCGCACGGCCCTGCTGGCGGGGTGCGGGGTCGGAGCCTGCGCGCTGGTGGACCTCAGGGGCGTGATCTGGGGAGGCTTCATCGCCTGCGCCGGTCTGGTGGGGGTGCTCTCGCTGCCCCGGGGACGCCCCAGGCGCCTGGGGGTGACGGCCTGGATGGCACCGCTGGCGGCGGCGTGGCTCCTGGGCCTGTTCGCCTACACGGCCCACTCGTGGACCCTGGAGCGAGCCCTGGATCCACGGCCGCGGCTGTGGGGGGTGTTCGAGCTGGACCATCCCACCTACGCGCCGGACGGCGAGGGCGACGAGTTCGTCTACGACAGCGGCTTCATCTGGGGCCGGACACCCCCGTGGCGCTGGCCCGCCACGGTGGCCTTCCTGGCCGACAAGGCGGCCCTCCGGCCCCCCGAGGAGGTGTGGGCCCGCGGCGAACGCGACACCCTGCACACCCTCACCGGGTCCTGGCAGCCCCTGGCGGTGGTGGCCGCGATCCTGGGGGTGGTGGGCCTGGTCCGCGGGCCGAGGACGCTCGCCGCGCTGGCGCTGTGCCTGGCGCCCTTCGCCCTGGCGTACCGGGGGGTGATGGTCACCGGTCAGCCCCACCCCCGGCTGCTCTCCAACGCCCTGGTGGGCATGGCGGCGCTGCTGGGGATCGGCGCGGCGGTGCCCCTGCACTGGCTGGCCCATGGCCTGTCTGCGCGGACACGGGCGGTCGTCATCGCGCCGGTCGCGGTGACGTTACTGGGGCTGATCCTGGTCCTGGGGCTGGTCCCCAATCCCCTGTCGCCGCGGGCGCCCTGGAGGATCCAGACCCTGGTCCTGGGCACCCACATCGAGGCGGTCGCCCGCGGTGAGGCCTCCTCGAGGATCGAGGGGGAGTGCCTGGACCTGCTGCGCCGCTCCTCGGCCGCGGATGAACGACAGCTCCGCACCCGCCTCTACCCCCCCCTCCCGCCCCGATCCCAGCGGCGGGTGCCGAGCGTCGAGCCCCTGGACGAAGGCTGGCGGTAGCCCGCTGACGGGGTACCATGACCACGGCGAATCCTTCCCGCCGCAGGAGAGTCCCGTGAGCCCGTTGCGTTTCCTCACCGCCCCGATCCCCCTGGTGATGGCGCTCCTCGTCGGCTGCCCCGGCGAGTCGCCTCCCGACGAGCCGCCGCCCGAGGACCCCTGGCAGGAGGTCGCCCTCGAGGCCCCCCAGGGCTACCTGGACCGCAAGGCCGAGTACCTGGAGTACTGCCACGCCAACAACGGCCCGGGCCAGGGGGGGCTCTACGGCCAGCTGTGCCGGGTGGCGCGTGGGGACAGCATCCACACCGAAGCCATCGACGAGGCCTGCGCCAAGGTGGACGCCCGGGAGGACACCGCCGACTTCACGGTCGCGGCCCTGGTCCGCCTGCTCTACCTGGACCGCGCCAACCCCTCGCTGGACGACGACGTCCGCACCCAGGTCGAGGAGACGGTCCTCGGTTTCAAGTACTGGATCGACGAGCCCGGTGCCGACAAGATGTGCTACTGGAGCGAGAACCATCAGGCGCTGTTCCACTCCAACGAGCTGCTCGCGGGCCAGCTCTTCCCCGAGCAGGTCTTCCCCAACGCGGACATGACCGGCCTGGATCACGTGGTCCACGCCGAGCGCATGGCCCATCGGTGGCTGGACTTCCGGGGGCGCCTGGGCTTCTCGGAGTGGCACTCCAACGTCTACTTCAACGAGGACATCCCGGCGCTGGTGAACCTGGCGGACTTCGCCGAGGACGGGGCGATCCGGGTCAAGGCCGCGGCGGCCCTGGACCTGATCGCGTTCGACCTGCTGAACAACATGTACGACGGGCACTTCGCCACGCCCCATGGACGTACCTACGAGAACAAGTTCCTGGACGGGCTGAGCGACTCCACCGGTGAGGCGGCCTGGATCATGACCGGCCTGGGGAACTACGAGTCCACAGGGAACTTCTCGGGCACCTTCCTCGCCACCGCCGACGGGTACTTCACCCCCGGCGTGCTGGAGGAGATCGCCGCGGCCACCGAGCCGACCCACGAGCATCGGCAGCGGGACGGCATCGACGTGGTCGACGGGCCGACCTGGGGGGTGGGCTACGAGGACCCCGACGACATCATCTTCTGGGCCGGGATGGTGGGGCTGGTCGCCCCGGAGGTCATCGAGGGCACCGTGGACATGCTCGACGAGCTCGACCTGTGGGACGGATTCCTCTTCGGCGACCTCCCGCCGGAAGCCACGGCCCTGCTGGACATGGCCGTCGCCAACGACTCGCTCGTGGACCTGGCCACCGATCTGGAGCCCCTGTCCCGGGGCATCGCCCTGGAGAGCATGAACACCTACGTCTACCGGACGCCCCACTACCAGCTGGCGGGGGCCCAGGACTACAACCCCGGCTACTGGGGGGCCCAGACCCAGGCGTGGCAAGCCACCCTGGATGGAGACGCGTACGTCTTCACCTCCTTCCCCAGCGAGTTCGGGCTGGGGGACGCGGGGATGACCTTCGCGACGGACTGGACCGGGAGCTGGTTCCCCCGGGCGACGTTCCACCGCAACGTGGGCGTGATCCAGTACCAGCGCGAGCCCGTCGCCCTGGTCGACACCTACCTGACATCGACCCACACCCACGCCTACGTCCCCAGGGAACGGTTCGACGAGTTCCGCGAGGAGGGCAACTGGGTCCTGGGCCGCAAGGGCGACGGGTACGTGGCCCTCTACTCGGCCCAGCCCACCACCTGGTCCGAGGACAACGACTACGAGCTGGACGCCGAGGGCGAAGCCAACGTCTGGGTCGTGGAACTCGGCAGCGCCGACGAGCACGGGGACTTCGACGCCTTCGCCGACGCGATCCTCGGCGCCCACGTGGAGACGACCGACGGCGTGGTCTACGAGTCACCCTCGCTGGGCACCGTCGAGGTCGACTGGGAGGGCCCCCTGACCGTGGCCGGCGAGCCCATCGACCTCGGCCCCTACCCCCGCTGGGACAACCCCTACGCCCGGACCGACTTCGGATCCCCCGTCACCCACGTCGACATGGACGACCTTCGCCTGGAACTGGACTTCGAGACCCCGGCCCGCAGACTCCTCGAGTACCGACCACAGACGGACTGAACCGCATCTCCCCGGAGGGCGGGCGGGGGACGGATGTCGGGAATGGTTACGATCGAGGGGGGTAAGCGAAGGTGGTAGGCGCGACTGGATTTGAACCAGCGACCCCTACCGTGTCAGGGTAGTGCTCTCCCACTGAGCTACGCGCCTGCCGACCAGCTTCGCTTTCAACGAACCGGCGGAGAGCATTATCTCCGCTCGCCACGCCTGTCAAGCGCACAGCGCCGGAGAATTCGCCGTGTGTTACGTTCCTGCCCCATGGGAGAGAGCACCCGAGGGCGGCTGGTGGCGTGGGCCGAGGCCCTGGATCCGGGGCGCCGATCGCCGCGCTCGTTCGTGCTCGGGGCGGCGGGGGTCCTGGTCCTGGGCTCCATCGGCCTGCTGATCGGCAGTGGACAGCTGTTCCAGTGGATCCTGGTGGCCCTGTTGTTCCCCCTGTTCCTGCTGGACCTGCTGGCCGACGACGCCCGCCGGGCGTACACCCGCCTGGGAGTCTGGGCAGCGTCGATCGTGCTGCTCTCGCTGCTGTGGTCCCTGTCGGCCCCGGACTGGCTGGAGCGGGCCGTGCCCGAGGCCGAGTTCCAGGCCTGGGAGACCGGACGTTTCGTGGACCGGGGCCGCGGACACCTGGCACGTCCGGCGGATTTCGCCACCGACCACGCCCTGGACTACGCCTACGTAACCGCAGGGTCGGCCTTCGGCGCCGGGCTCGCCCCGCTGTGGATGGGGGCCAAGCAGATCGCCGTGGTGTCCCACGTCTGGGGCTCGAGGATGACGGCCGATTCACCGGGTGCCTGGCTCCTGGGCGTCCCGCCGTGGACCCCGGTCGGCGCCCTGGGGTACGCGCTGCTGGTCGTCGGCTGGTCGGACGTGACCCTCGCCTATCTCCGTCGCCGCCCGGTCCGCTGGAAGCTCCTGGGGCGTCGGGCGGCGCTGGCCACGGCCTTGCTCGCCCTCCACCTCTCCCTCAAGCTCGCACTCGCCGGATCGTGGCGCGCGTGGCTCGGGGGCTGAGGGGGGACAAGACCGTCCCTTGGGCTGCCCCTTCGCTCCAGCTATCATGGGCCGACCCTGGAGGTGAGACCGCGATGAAACGACTCGGATGGATGCTGATCGCCGGCGCGCTGCTCTTCGGTTGCAACGGCACCACGGACGACGACGACGACGACGACGACCTGGCCCCGGGCGAGGGCTACGAGGTGGGCGACACCCTCCCGACCTGCACGCTCACCAACCAGGACGGCGACACCGTCTCGACCCACGACGCCGAGGGCGATCGGATCCTGCTGACGATCGGCGCGGGCTGGTGCGAGCCCTGCGCGGACGCCGCCGCCGACGCCGAGGCGCTCTACGCCGAGATGAGCGCGGAGTTCTCGTTCACCATGTACGAGACCCTGATCCAGGACGCGGGCTACACCGACGACGTGAGCACGGACGAACTCCAGGCCTGGAAGGACGACCACGACCTGACCACCCTGGACGTGTGGACCGATGGCCTGGAGACCTGCATCGATCCCTTCAGCACCGGCAACCTGCCGGTGTTCGTGATCGTGGACGAGCAGCTGGTGATTCGCGACCTGATCTCCAACGGGTACAACGCCAGCGTCGAGACCCAGGTCAAGGACGCCCTGCAGGCCTGGTAGGCCTCCGCGGGATCCGACTCAGGGAGCCGCCGGCAGCAGGTCGGCGTAGAACGAGGCGTGGTCCTCCTCGGGGCCGCAGGCGCCCCCCTCCAGCGCCACCATCGCCATGCCGTCGATCAGGGTGACCAGCTGGTCGACCAGATCCCCGACCATCAGTCCGATGGCCAGCTGGAGCAGGGTGGCCAGGTCCTCCCCCTCGCTCTTCTCCGAGTCGATGGAGCTGCGAATCAAGGTCGCGGCCATGTCCTCCCCGCTCACCGAGAGACTGTCACCGTCGGGATCGATCCCGACCAGCAGCACGCCGTCGATGGCCAGGGTGAAGATCGGATCCGCGGTCCCGTCTCCGTCCAGATCCCCGGCGATGTCGACGAGGAAGCCCGGGAGGATGAACTCCAGCACTCCCTCCGGACCGGGGCGCGGGCGCCCGACCAGGGGCACGCTGGGGGACGTGGTGATGGTCAACGGATCCCCGTCCTCCAGCTCCCCCTCCAGGGAGGGGAACATGCCCATCAGCAACCCGGCGTTGAGCTCCATCGGGATGTCGCCCGGTAGCGTCCCCTCCAGCTGCTGGTTCAGCAATCCCGAGCCGAACAGGGCGATGCCGATGGCGTTGAGCGCATCGTCGTCCAGCACGACCCAGGCGCCGTAGGGGTTCTCCATCGGGGTGGTGCTGCCGGTCAGCTGGGGCAGATCCCCGGGGGTGGACACCCGTTCGTCGGGCGTATCGCCCCCGCCGGGGCCGAGGGCGAGCTCCAGGTCCAGTATGGCGGCGATGCCCTTGTTGTCGTGCTGCACGGTGTCGAACGCCAGCCCGACCGTGACCGGCCCCAGGGGGAATCCCTGGTCGAGGCTGCCCAGGACCTGCTCCACCGCGGCCACGACCTCCTCTTGCAGCATCGAGGAGACGGCGTCCTCCAGGAATCCGGGGATCAGCCACAGGATCAGGTCCTCGATCCAGTCCCAGATCCCGGGGAAGTCGGTGGTCATGTTCACCAGCTCGACGGTGAGCTCGGGGATGTCGACCACGAGGCTCCCACCCGACGCAGACAGGCTGGCGATCCCGGTCACCAGCACCTCGTCCACGTACACCGTGCCCTCGTAGGTGCCGACCCACCCCGCGTCCGCGGTCACGTCGATGGCCACGTCGGTGAGCGCGGCGTCGATGTGGATCCCGTCGCTCATCGCGTCCAGGTCCAGCTCGAGGCCGCCGATGGTGGCGTCGTCGGCGGTCACCACCACCTGATTGCCGAGCCAGCTATCGTCGTACAGGGGGTTGGACGCCAGGATCATCTGGGCGATGGAGTCGGGGGTGAAGGAGGCCAGGACGAAGGCCTCCAGCCCGTCCATGCCCCGGTCGGTCAGGCGGACGGCCAGACCGCGGCGCACGCGATCCGAGGCGCTGATCTTGTCGCCGTGGAGATAGGTGTGCCGGTCCCGGACCCAGCCGGTCTCGTCCACCGCCTCGGCCAGGATCGGCGTGAAGGGGTCCTGGTTGTGCAGGGCGATCTCGACGCTGAAGGTGTCCCCCTCCACCTGGGCCTCGTTGCCGTTGACGATCACCACCGGGTGGCTGCCCGTCACCGTCCCCTCGACCCTCACCGACGCCTGGGTGCCGATGGTGCCCTCGGGTGGGCTCGTGATGGCGATGGCCAGCTCCGGAGGCTGGAAGGTGTCGTCGTCGTCACCCCAGGTGTCGTCGTCGTCACCCCAGGTGTCGTCGTCGTCGGCGTCCGGGGGCTGGGGCTTGCAGCCCAGGACGGTGAGCGAGATCAGCCCGATCAGGGCCGCCAGGTTGCACCAAGTTCGCGCCATCGCTGCTCTCCCTGCCGGGAACTATCCGAGCCGGAGCGCGGCCGACTGTCAAGGGTCTTGCACGGCCGCCCGGGCCCGTGCGGCCGCCCCGCGCCCGCCCGTTGACCTGGATCCGGACGGTGGGTAGCCTTCGCGACGCGACAGGAGGCCACTGCGATGGACCGCTTCAGCCAGCGACAGCTCCGGATCCCCCGCCTGGCGCGGGACGTGTACCTGATCGGCGCCGCCGTGGAGGAGACGCGCATCGAGTCCGACGACACGGTGGGCCGGTGCACCGCGGCCCTGGACGCCGCCACGGCGGACCTCTCCGGCGGCCACGCCGCGCTGCTGCCCTACGTGGACGGGCTCGTCCTGGGGCGCTCGGATCCCGAGGCCGAGGAGGACGAGGCCGTGATCCAGCGCCTGGGATTGGATCCCCTGGCGGCGCCGGGCGCCTCCAGCGAAGGATCCGCCCTAGAGGTGGCCTGCTGGGCCGTGGCCAGCGGCGCGGCGGACGTCCTGGTCGTGATGGCCTGGAACGCCGCCCGTGCGACCTGCGCGGTGCTCGGAGAGATCGAGCTGGCCCGCACCCTGCACCCGGCCCCCGCCCGGGTCGTCGCCGCCTCCGGCAGTCAGCTGCGCTTCCCGGGGGCCACCGAAGGCCTGCCCCCCGTGGTGGAAGGCGGCGAGACGGAGTCCAGCCTCAGTCCGGCCCTGCGATGGGCCCTGCGACGCGCCTTCGCCCAGGCCGGCGTGTCGGACCCGGAGAGCCAGCTCGACGCCGCCCTCGGTTGGCCCGAGTCCCCCGCAGCCACCCAGTACCGCCTCGAGCAGTGGACGCCGCCGATCGAGCCCGCGGAGGAGGGTGGATTCCTGGGGCTCGTGGCCCACGCCCTGGCCGAGATCCGGGGCGGCGACGCCCGGCGCGTGCTCTGCCTCGCCCAGGAGGACGAGGGGACGCGAGCCGTCGCGGCCGTGATCGGCAGCTAACCGCGGAGTTCCTCGAACGCAGCCGCGAACGACAGGACGGCGCCGTCCGCTCCCCGGGCGCCGATCACCTGCAGGCCCGCCGGAAGGCCCGCCGCGGTTCCCATGGGCACCGAGAGCGCAGGCTGCCCCGTGAGGTTGAAGGCACAGGTGAATGCCAGGTACCGGTGGGGGTCGGGCGCGCCGTGGGGCGTGGCCGGCAACGGCGTGGTCGGGCTCAACAGCAGCGACACGTCCGAGAGTGCCGCATCCATGGCCGCGACCAGGGCGCGGCGCTCCCGCAGGGCCTCGTCCCGCCGGGCGGCCGCCCCTTCCCGCCCACCCCGCCGAAGATCCTCGCGCACCTCGCCCCCCAGATCCTGGGGTCGCCGAGACAGGACGTCCCGATGGGTCTCGGCGGCCTCCGGCCCGTAGATCCGGGCCAGCAGGCCCAGGGATCGGGCCAGGTCGGGCGCCGCCACCGGCACCAGCCGGGCGCCGGCGCGTTCCAGCTGCGCCAGGGCCGCGGCGAAGAGGATCGCCACATCCGACTCGGCCCGGTCGGCGAAGCCCTCGAGCACCCCGATCCGGGTCCCTTCGATCGTCGCCTTCCCGGCCCCGATGAGCCCGTGGGTGTCTCCACCGACCATCGCGCTCAGCAATCGGGCCGCGTCTCGAACACCCCGGGTGATCACCCCCACGTGATCCAGGGAGGTGGACAGGGGCAGGACCCCGCGGGTGGACAGGGTTCCCGCCGAGGGCTTGAAGCCGACGACCCCACACAGGGCGGCGGGGATGCGCACCGAGCCCCCGGTATCGGTGCCCAGGGCGCCGACGACGCTGCCGTCCGCCACGGCCGCCGCCGAGCCGGAGCTGGATCCCCCCGCCCGGAAGCCGGCGCGCGCCGGATTGTGCACGTCGCCATAGTGGGGATTCTCCCCGGTCACGCCGTCGGCCAGCTCGTTCATGTTGGTGCGCCCGACGATCACGGCGCCCGACCGCTCCAGGGCGGTCACCACCGGCGCGTCGACGGCCGGGACCCGGTCGTCGTAGGCCCGGCTGCCCGCCGAGCAGACCACTCCGGCCTGGTCGATGTTGTCCTTGATGGCCAGCGGGACGCCGTGGAGCGGACCTGGCGCTCCGCGAAGGGCCCTCGCCTCATCGAGGGCGCTCGACCGGGCGAGCGCCTCCTCGGGAACCACCCGGACGAAGGCGCGGTGGGAGGCGCATTGCCCGATCCGCGCCAGGGATTCCTCCGCGGTCTCCCGCGCTCCCCGGCGTCCGCAGGCGAGATCTTCGGTCAGACGAATCAGGCTCGGAGGCTCCCAGGTCATCGCAGCGATTGTAGGATGTTCCGCAGATGGGAGACACCCGCCACCGACCCGTGACCGCGCGCCGCTTCGACGCGGCCCTCGTCCCGGCCACCGCGCCCTGGCGCGGGCAGGTGGAGCGTGTCTATCCGACGGCGGCGCTGGTCAGGGGCAGGAACGACGGACACCTCGTCACCCTGGTCACCCCGGCCGCCGGTCTGGTGCCCTGGGGAATCGAGATCCCGACGTCCCACCATCCGCCCCCGGAGGGCGCCTCGTTCGTCCTGCGCCGCCGGGTCGCCCACCTGGCCGGTAATCGCCTGCTGCTGCTGGGGGATGGCGTGGAGCTGGGCCTCACCCGGGGCCCGGGGACCCGAAGGGCGCTGCGCGGTCACCTGACCGCGGTGAAGATTCCCGCGAGGGCGAAGGAGATCCTGGAGGGGGGCTCGGGGACCAAGGTCGCGGACCTGATGCTCAGGCGGGCCTCCAACGGTCTCCACGGGTTGCTCCGCGCCTTCGTCCTCCCCGGGGGGACCCTGGACGCGCCGGTCCGCGACCTCAACGGGCTGGGTCCCGGTTCGACACCCACCGGGGACGATCTCCTCGTGGGCTTCGCCGCGGCGGCCAGCCGGTTCGCGCACCTGGACTGGGTCCCGCGCACCCGCTGGCGCGCCCTGGCCCGCTGCCTGGAGGCCCTCGCGCCGGACTCGACAACGGACGTGGCCCGCGAGATGATCCATCACTCCAGCCGGGGGGCGTTCCCCGAGGCCCTGGCGCGCTTCGCCGAGCTCCTGGGGGCCAAGCGTGCCCGCCCGGTGCGTGTGCGCGGGGCAGCCCGCGCCCTCGCCGCGACAGGTGGCACCAGCGGAGCGGAGATGCTCGCGGGCGCACTCGCGCTGGCGAGGGAGCTGACGACGAGTGATGGAGGACGGCGACGATGATCGAACGGATCGAGGTTCACGAGGGCCGTTACCACGATTCGGCCTTCCTGATGCGCCTCGGCCGACAGCTCGAGGGCGCGGCCGGGGTCCAGGAAGCCGTCCTGCTGATGGCCACCGAGATGAACCGCGACCTGCTCCGCCAGGCCGGTTTTCCCGCGGACGCCCTCGCGGACGCGGGGCCGATGGACCTGGTCGTCGCGATCCGCGCCGACGACGCCGCGGCAGCGGACGGCGCCGCGACACGCGCCCTGGAGCTGCTCACCGGTGAACCGGGCGCCCGGGTAGCCGCGGGGGGCCCCCGCCCCGCCGCCCGGGGGGGCCCGCCCCCCGCCCGGGGGGGGGCGCCCCCCCCCCCCGGGTGTGGGGGGGGTGGGTGCGCGCGGGGCGACGGTGGAGGACGCGCTCCGTGACGTGGGCGGCGAGCCCGCCGGCACGGTGGTCTCGATCTCGGTCCCCGGCACGTACGCGGCCCACGTGGCCCGGCGGGCGCTGGATTCCGGCTGCCACGTCTTTCTGTTCTCGGACAACGTCCCCCTGGAGGCGGAGATCGATCTCAAGACCCGCGGCGCGCAGCAGGGCCTGCTGGTCATGGGCCCCGACTGCGGGACGTCGATCCTCGCCGGGGTCCGACTGGGTTTCGCCAACCGGGTTCCCGCCGGACCGGTGGGGCTCGCGGGCCCCTCGGGCACGGGGATCCAGGAGATCAGCTGCGGGCTGGCGGCACGGGGCATCGGGATCTCCCACGCCATCGGCACCGGAGGCCGTGACCTCTCCGCCCCGGTGGGCGGGATCATGACCTCGATGGCGGTGGAGCTGCTGGCCGAAGACCCGGCGACCGAGGTGATCGTGGTGGTGGCCAAGAGCCCGGATCCCGCGGCCGCCACGCGCCTGCACGACCAGCTCGTCGCCTGCGGCAAACCCGCCGTGGTGCGGTACCTGGGGCAGCCTCCCGAGGACGACGCGGATGGGGTGTCGTACACCTCTTCCCTGGACGAGGCGGTGTCCCGGGCAGCGGCCCTCGCATCGGGAGAAGAGCAGTCCTCGACGGGGACCGATGACGAAGCTCCCCCCGCATTCACCGGCGTGGGGGGGCGGCTGATCGGCCTGTTCGGCGGCGGTTCCCTGGCCGCCGAGGCCCGCGAACTGCTACGCAGGGCGGGGATCCGGGAGCGGGGCGGGCACGAGACCTGGTTGCCCGGCGAGCCCCTGCCGGACGGCGGACACCTGCTGCTGGACACCGGTGACGACGTGTACACCCGTGGGCGCCCCCACCCGATGGTGGACCAGACCGCCCGCTCGGAGCTCCTGGGCGAGGCGATCCAGCACCCCGGTGTGGGGGTGGTGCTCCTGGATCTCGTACTGGGCGACGGCGCACACCCCGACCCGGCGCCGGAGATCGTGGGGGTGGTGCGGCAGGCCAAGGAGGCCCGGGGTGACGGCCACCCGATCGTGGTCTGCTCGGTGTCGGGGACCGACGAGGATCCCCAGGACGCCGCCCGCCAGGAACGTACGCTGCGGGACGGCGGCATCGTGGTCCGTCGCAGCGCCGCGGAGGCGGCGAGCTTCGCCGCCTTGATGCTGTCGGGAGCCGCAGAGGAGAGCGAGGCATGACCCACGATCGCGCGAGACGCCTGCTGGACGGCCCGGTGACCGTGGTCCACCTGGGCATCGACGCCGTGGCCGAGGGGGTCCGAAGTGGGGGTTCCCCCCTGGTCGAGGTCGACTTCCAGCCGCCCGCAGGGGGAGACCCCGTGCGCATGGCCCGCCTGGAGTCGCTGGGCGGGCGGCGGGGGGCGATCGAGGCCGCCAACGCCGAGGCGCTGGCCCGTTTCCTCGCCTGCGAACCCCGTCTGGTGGGAGTCGGCCTCGCCCGGGACGTGGTCCCCGGGATGGCCGAGGACCTCTTTCTCCACGCCGGTCCGCCCATCGAGTGGGAGCGGATGTCCGGTCCGCTACGGGGCGCGGTGGTCGGGGGCATGCTCCTCGAGGGCCGCGCGGCGACCCCCGAGGAGGCCGAGGCGCGCGCCGCCCGGGGCGAGGTGACCTTCGAACCCTGCCACACCCACGGCGGCGTGGGCCCGATGGCAGGTCTGGTCACCCCGTCGATGCCGGTGTGGATCGTCGAGGACGGAACCGAGCCCTCGCGCCGTAGCTTCTGCACCCTCAACGAGGGGCTGGGCAAGGTCCTGCGCTACGGGGCCTTCGCTCCGGAGGTCCTCGATCGGCTGCGGTTCATGGCCGACGTTCTGGCCCCCGTACTGGCCGACACCCTCGGGGCCACGGGCCCCATCGATCTGAAGCTGCTGGCGGCCCAGGCGCTGCAGATGGGGGACGAGGGCCACAACCGCAACCGCGCGGGCACCTCGCTGCTGCTGAGGGAGCTGGCTCCCGCCATGGCCGAGCTGAACCGCCCGGCGGCGGAGATCGCCCGAACCCTGGCGTTCATCCACGCCAACGACCACTTCTTCCTCAACCTGTCGATGCCCATGTGCAAGTGCATGCTCGCCGCAGCCGAGGGTGTGCCGGGATCGTCGATGTTGACGGTGATGGCCCGCAACGGCACCGACTTCGGGATCCAGCTGGCGAGCATGCCCGGCCGCTGGTTCACCGGACCCGCCCAGCACGTGGAGGGCCTGTACTTCCCCGGCTTCACCGCCGAGGACGCCAACCCGGACATCGGCGACAGCGCCATCACCGAGACCGCGGGCCTCGGCGGTTTCGCCATGGCCGCGGCGCCCGCCATCGTCCAGTTCGTGGGGGGGACCGTCGCCGACGCTCTGGCCACGAGCCGCCGGATGCGCCGCATCGCGGTCGGGCGCAATCCGGTGTGGGCGATCCCGACCCTGGACTTCGCCGGCACGGCCACCGGGATCGACCTGCGCAAGGTCGAGGAGCTCTCCCTGCTGCCGACCATCAACACCGGGGTCGCCCACCGCGAACCCGGCGTGGGGCAGGTCGGCGCCGGCCTGGTGAGTCCCCCCTGGATCTGCTTCCACGACGCCCTCGAGGCGTTCGTCGAACACTGCGAGACACTGCCCGAACACGGGTGAAGGAGAGATATCCATGAAGCCCATCGACCTGTCGATCCCCCTGGGCATCGGTACCCCGGCCTGGCCGACGTACGAGCCCCTGCAGATGAAGTACTTCAAGCGGCTGGCGCCCAACGGGGCCAACGGGCAGCTGCTGACCCACTCGAACCACGTGGGCACCCACCTGGACGGGGAGATCCACTTCTTCTCGCCGGGGCGGGACATCGCGTCCCTGCCCCTGGACTACCTCATGCACGAGGGGGTGATCGTCGATCTTTCCGACGCGGCCGGGGAGTACGACATCTACACCTCGGAGATGGTCGAAGACCGGGTGGAGGTCCGCGACGGCGACATCCTGATCATCCACACCGGCTACCACCACCACGGGTGGGACCAGCCGGCGGCCGACGAGGTGGCGTACATGGTCAAGCACCCCGGGCCCGACCGCGAGTTCGCCGAATGGGCCAAGCGCAAGAAGCTGCGCTGGATCGGCGTGGACTGCGGCTCCGCCGACCACCCGATGAACACCATCATCCGGGACTGGATGCCCCGCCAGGCCCGGGAGGCCGACGCCCACTTCCAGCGCAAGTACGGCATGCCGCTGGGCGACTTCTTCGACGACTCCAAGTACCAGCTGATGCACCTGGAGATGTTCGACCACCAGATCGTGCACGCCGAGTGCCTCGGCGGCGACATCGACCTGCTGCTGAACCGACGGGCGACCATCGGCGCCTTCCCCTGGCGGCTGGTGGACGGGGAGTCCTGCATCTGCCGGATCCTGGCCTTCGTGGACGACGACGAACACGCCGAGCTGATGGCCAAGAAGGACCAGGCCAAGCTGACCAAGCACGGCGACATCGCCGGCGTACAAAACGAGTGGCTGCACGAGGAGGGACGCGCCCGGGCGCTGCGTGCGGGCGGCAAATAGGCGTCGACGCGCGCGCGTTGGATTGCTACCTGTATAGGAGCGGATGAGTTCCCGACCGACCGAGACATCCAGGAAGAACGCCAATCGCGACACGGCCGCCGTGGGTCGCTCCGTGCGCCGCCAGGATGGCGAGGAGAAGGTGACCGGCCAGGCCCGGTTCCTGGACGACCTGCCCTTCCGCGGGCTGCTGCACGCCGCCATCCACCGCTCCATCCGGCCGCACGCGCGGGTGCTGCGGGTGGACGACCGGGCCGCGCGGGCGATCGACGGTGTCTGGGAGGTGGTGTCCGGCCGGGACGCCGACTTCCGCATCGGCGGGGTGATCCGGGACCACCAGGTCCTGGCCGTGGAGCGGGTGCGCTTCGTGGGGGAACCCGTGGCGGTGGTGCTGGCGGACGATCCCGTCACCGCGCGCCACGGCGCCGACGCGGTGGGTGTGCTGTACGAGGATCTACCGGCGGCGGTGACCGTGGAGCAGGCCCTGGCGGACGACGCTCCGTTGCTCCACCCCGACCTCGCCGGCTACGAGGTGCTCCCGGGCTACCACCCCGAGCCCGGGTCCAACGTCTATCACCGGTATCACACCGACAAGGGTGACGCGGAGGAGGCCCTCGCCGGGGCGGCTCACGTGATCGAGGGCTGCTACACCTTCCCCCACATCGCCCACGTCCAGCTCGAGCCCCACGGTGCCGTGGCCCAGTGGCGGTCGCCGCGGGAGGTGACGATCTGGTGCACCTCCCAGTCTCCCCACCAGGTGCGGGAGGTCGTGGCCGGCATGTACGACCTGCCGCTCAACGGAGTGCAGGTGGTGGTGCCCTATCTGGGCGGGGGCTTCGGGGGCAAGTCGGACACCACCGTCGAGCCCCTGGCCGTGGCTGCCGCCCGTCGGGTCCTCGGCCGACCGGTCAAGCTCGTGCTGAGCCGCGAGGAGATGTTCGCCGGTTCGGTGCTGGGCCGGGGTTGCCGCTCTCGGATCCGCACCGGGCACGACACCGGCGGACGGCTCGTGGCGGCCCAGATCGAGCTCGCGTTCACCTGCGGTGCATACGGCGAGTACGGCATCAACGTGGTCGAGGGCGCGGGGCACGTGGCCACCGGACCCTACCGGGTGGACAACCTGCGCATCGACAGCCTGGCGGTGTACACCAACACACCCTTCATCGGCGCCTTCCGCGGCTACGGCCACCCGGAGGTCCACTGGGGCATGGAGCGCCACCTGGACCGGGTGGCGGATCTCCTCGGGCTGGATCCCGGCGAGCTCCGGCGGTCCCACCTGCTGCGCGCCGGCGACACCCATCCCACGGGGCAGCCGGTGGAGGAGGACCACGGGGATCTCCGTGGCTGCTTCGAGGCGGTGGCACAGAGGCTGGCCGACGTGGACCTGACCCCCTCGGCCCCGGGCCGGGTGAGGGGGGTCGCCCAGAGCCCGTTGATGAAGGCGCCGGTCATGGCCACCAACGCCTCGTCGGCGGCCATGCTCAAGCTCAACGGGGACGGTTCCGTGGACCTGGCGGTCAGCGGCACCGAGATGGGCCAGGGGGCCTGGACCGCCCTGGCCCAGATCGCCGCGGACGCCCTGGGCATGCCCGTGGACCGGATCCGCACGGCGCGGGCCATCGACACCTGCACCTCGCCCTACGAGTGGCAGACCGTGGGCTCCACCACCACCTGGAAGGTGGGGCAGGCGACCCGCGCAGCGGCCGAGGATCTGCTCCGCCGGCTGCGGGGCAACGCCGCGCTGGCCCTGGGAGTGCCTCCGGACCGGATCGACCACGACGGCGACGAGCTGTGGGACCGGGACGACCCGTCGCGGAGGGTGACCATCGCCGGGGTGGCGCTGAACGCCGTGCACCCGGATGGCCGGGCCGAGGGCGGGCCGGCGGCGGGCTACGGCAGCTTCACCCCCCGCGGGCTGACCCGCCCGGACGACCGGGGCAAGGGGACGCTGGCCGCCGAGTGGACCTTCGGCTGCCACGGCGCCGCGGTGGAGGTGGACACGGGCACCGGCGAGGTCCGGGTACTCAAGCTGGTGACGGCCCTGGACGTGGGGACGGTGGTGAACCCGATCCTCGCCCGGGGCCAGGTGCTGGGCGCCGTGGCCCAGGGGATCGGCGCCGCGCTGATGGAGCGGGTCGTGTACGGGCAGGACGGCCAGATCCGCAACGCCGGACTCACCGACTACAAGATCCCGACCCCCGAGGATCTGGCCGACACCGACCTCGACGTGGTGTTCCTGAACACGCCGTTCGCCGATGGCCCCTTCGGCGCCCGTTGCATCGGCGAGCATGGCCTGGTGTCCGTCGCCCCTGCCATCGCCAACGCGGTGCGGGACGCCACCGGCTGCCACCTGGACGCGCTGCCCCTGGATGCGGAGCAGGTGCGGGCGGCGCTGGATGGCCGCTCCCCGGACCGTGTCCCCCACAAGCGGCTGTCCCCTTCCCCACCGCGCCGTCCGGCGCCGCCCTATCTCTACCTGCGGCCCGACGACCTGGACGAAGCCTGCTCGGTCCTGGCCGAGGAGCCGGGGGCCGTGGCCCTCGCCGGGGGTACGGATCTGCTGGTGGAGATGCGCGCCCGCGCCGTGGAGCCCACGGTGGTGGTCGACCTGAAGCACCTGGAGTCCCTGCGGGGCGTCCGCCGGCACGACGGCGGCCTGTGGATCGGATCGCTGACCACGGTCACCGAGGTGCTCGAGGCCCCCCAGCTCGACGGCGGCCTGGCCTGCCTCGTGGACGCCGCCCGGGCCTTCGCCTGCGCCGAGATCCGCCACCGGGCGACCGTGGGCGGCAACCTGGCCAACGCCTCACCGGGTGCCGAGTTCTGCGTGCCCCTGGTCGCCCTGGACGCGAGGGTCCACCTGCACGGCCCCGGGGGAGGGCAGCGCGTCATGCCCGTGGGCGAGTTCCTGCGGGGAGCCAACCGCACCGACCTGCAGGACGGGGAGCTGATCACCGGAGTCGAGATCCCCCCACACGGGGAGGATCTCCGCAGCGCCTACCGCCGCCGGGCACGGACCCGGGGTATGGATCTCGCGTCGGTCTCGCTGGCGTTGGTGGTGCACGAACCCCAGCGCCCGAGCCGTCGCCGCGTCTGCCTCAGCATGGGCGCGGTCGAGGCCGTGCCTCCGCGACCGAGTGCCGCGGAGGCGTTGCTGTCGCGCCGCCGGCTGGACGCGGCCGCGGTGGCCGAAGCGGGACGGGCGCTGGTGGACGGCGCAGGCCCCCGCCGGGGCAGCTTGAGGGCCGAGCCGGCCTACAAGACGGCCGTGTTGCCGGTCCTTCTCGAACGGATGCTCGTGGACCTGGGGGTGGTGGAGGACGCGCAATGAGCGAGGAGATCCAGGTACGGATCAATGGCCGCCCGCGGCGCTTCGACGGGCGGGCCCCCCGCACCCTGCTGCAGCTGTTGCGGGAGGAGGCAGGGCTCACCGGAACCAAGGAGGGCTGCGGCAACGGCGAGTGCGGCGCTTGCACGGTGCTGCTGGACGGTCTGCCCGTGCGCAGCTGCCTGGTCCTGGCCCAGGAGGTGGACGGCAGCGAGGTGACGACCATCGAGGGGCTGGCCGAGGACGGGGCCCTGACGCCCCTTCAGGAGGCGTTCATCGAGACCGGAGCGGTGCAGTGCGGGTACTGCGCCCCCGGCTTCCTGCTGGCCGCACACGCGCTCCTGGAGCGCTACCCATCCCCCACCCACGAACAGATCCTGGACGCCTACGGCGGCCACCTGTGCCGTTGTACGGGCTACGAGGCCCTGTTCGAGGCGGTGGAGCTGGCATCCCGCCGGGGGGCGGAGACCGCCGCGGGCAGCGGCTGAACCGACACGAGGAGATTCCGATGGCACTGGACCTGATCGTGCGCGGCGGCACGCTGCGCGGGCGGGAGGACGACGGGCCCCTGGACCTGGGGGTGAAGGACGGTCGGATCGCGTCGGTGGCGCCCCGGATCGCGGACGAAGGCCCGGAGATCCAGGCCGGCGGCAAGCTGGTGGCGCCCACCTTCGTGGATCCCCACGTGCACCTGGACAAGGCGCTGATCACCGAGACGGTCCGGGACAACGTGAGCGGAACGCTCACCGAGGCCATCGAGATCATCTGGGAGCGCAAGCGGCGGTACGAGATCGACGAGATCCTGTCCCGCGCCCACCGCGTGATCCGCTGGGCCGCGGGCCACGGAACCACCGCCCTGCGCACCCACGCCGACGTGGACACCATCGGCGGCCTGGTCCCCATCGAGGCGCTGCTGGAGCTGCGCAAGCAGGTGGCTCACCTGGTGGACCTGCAGGTGGTCGCCTTCCCCCAGGAGGGCATCTTCCAGGACCCGGGATCCGCCGATCTGATGCGCAGGGCGATGGAGCTCGGCGCCGACGCGGTGGGCGGCATGCCCTACAACGAGCGCACGCCCGAAGACAGCCGGGCCCACATCGAGCTCTGCCTCGATCTGGCCCGGGAGTTCGACGCGGACGTGGACATGCACGTGGACGAGACCGACGACCCGGGAGCCCGGACCCTGGCGATGCTGGCCGACTCTACCATTCGACACGGCTGGGAGGGCCGGGTCACCGCCGGCCACACCTGCGCCCTGGCGGCCTACCCCGACCCGTACGCGGCCAAGGTGATCTCCGCGGTGAAGCGGGCCGGAATCCACATGATCACCAATCCGGCCACCAACCTGATGCTCCAGGGACGCTACGACCGCCAGCCCGTCCGCCGGGGCATCACCCGGGTCAAGGAGCTGATGGCCGCCGGCGTCAACGTGGGGTACGGCCAGGACTGCCTGCGGGACACCTTCTACCCCACCTTCGGCCAGGCGGACCTGCTGGAGGTGGGTCTGATCACCGCTCACGCGGCCCAGCTCTCGACGCCGGGGGAGGTGGACGCCCTGTTCGACATGCCCACGGTCAACGGGGCCCGCATCATGCGCCTGGCGGACCACGGCCTCGAGCCAGGCTGCCGCGCGAGCTTCAACGTGCTCGACTGTCCCGACGTGCAGGAGGCCTTCCGGACGCGGCCGGATCGGATCGTGTTCCGGGATGGACGGAAGATCGCGGAGACCCGGACGGAGTCGGTCCTGTTCGAGTAGGTGGGGACGGGAGCGGAGGCGCGCTACAGGGGAAGACGGTCGAGGATGTCGGCGGAGATGTCACCGAACTCCTCGCGGCGGGAGTTGGGTCCGTAGACCAGCACCATGCCCGCGCCGCGGTTGGTGTCCAGCATCTCGAGCTGGAATGCCACCGTGAACCCGTTGTGGGCGCCGAAGCCCTTGAACCGCAGCGTCACGCCATCATCCGGACGCTCGGGGTCCTTGACCACCTTGATCTCGAAGTGCTTGGCCAGCAGCGCCCGCACCGAGTCCTTGGTGTAGCCCACGTCGTCCACGGCGTCCGCCGCCAGCTCGTCGATGATGATGAACACGCCGTCGGCGGTCGACAGCTTGACCTGCCCGTTGGTCGAGGTCCGCACCTCGAAGCCCTCGGGCGGCACCATCGCGCCGAGCATGGTCTCGATCTCTTCGGTGGCCTCCATCTTGGGGCGAATGTCCTTCTTCTTGGACTCCACCTTCGGCGGCTTCATGCCCATGAGCAGCAGCGCTGCCAGGCAACACAGGACGACCGCGATGTTTCGCCGGGTCCTCATCCGTGCCTCCCCTTGCTGAGGACGGGTCTTGTACCCCGTCCCAACCGAAGTTTGCAAGGATATTGTAAAGAACTTGTGACAAGACTTCACTAAGTTCCGCAGGCGCGGCGGGTCAACCGGCCAGGATCCGCCGCAAAAGTCGCTCCGCGACCGCCGGGGCGATCTCCTCGGGCGAGGGTGCGGATCCCGCCAGGCTGGCCACGCTCGAGATCGAACCTTCGTCGGGGGTGATCCCGCAGGGGAGGATCGCCTCGTAGGCCCGCAGATCCACGTCCAGGTTCAGGGCGAATCCGTGGATCGAGACCAGGCGCCGCACGTGAATCCCCACCGCCCCGATCTTCTTGCGGCCGACCCAGGCCCCGGGGAACCCCTCACGCCGGCCCGCCTCCAGCCCCAGATCGCGGGCAGTGTCGATCATCGTGCCCTCCAGATGGGCCACGAAGTCGGGGACGTCCAGGCCGAAACGTGGCAGCGGCAGGACGGGGTACCCGACCAGCTGCCCCGGGCCGTGGTAGGTGGCCTGCCCCCCCCGCTCCACCCGCACCAACTCGATGCCCCGCCAGACGAGCTCCGCCTCCCCCTGGGGCAGGGCGTCCGCTCCGGCTCGGCGGCCCAACGTCACCACCGGGTCGTGTTCCACCAGAAACAACGTCGGACGGCCCTCGCCCGCCAGCAGATCGTCCCGCAGCTGCCGTTGCAGCGCATGGATCTCCCCGTAGGATCGGCGCCCGAGCCATTCCCAGCGGATCTCGGGAACCGACGCCATCTACCTCCCCTCCTGGTAGATCCGGCTGGCCCGGTAGCGGGCGAGGACGGTCTCCAGGAGGACGGCGAGGGCGGCGGTGACGGGGACGGCGAGCAAGATGCCCATGAAGCCGAACAGGGCGCCGCCGATGAACAGCGAGAGGATGACCACCATCGGGTGCAGGCCCACGCTCTCGCCCACGATCTTGGGGGTCAGCAGGGTCCCCTCCAGGAGCTGGACCACGCCGAAGGTCCCCAGGACCCCCAGCAGGTGCCAGTCGAGGCCGAACTTGAGCAGGCAGAGTACGGTCCCCAGCACCACGCCGACGATGGTCCCCAGGTAGGGGATGATGAACAGCGCGCCGCTGAGGATGCCCACCAGCAGCGCCATGTCGATCTGGCCGAAGGCGATCAGGCCCACCGAGTAGAGCACCGCCAGGATCGAACACAGGGTCAGCTGGCCGCGGATGAACTGCCCCATCTTCGTGTCGATGGCCCCGGCGTGCTTGCTGACCATCGGTTGCCAGGTCACGGGCACCAGGTTGAAGACCCAGGCCACCATCTTGTCGAAGTCCCTCAGGAAGTAGAAGGTGTACACCGGGATCATCAACACGTTGGCCAGTCCGAGCACGAAGGCCAGGGTGGACGAGGCGGCCCAGGACGCCACCTTCTTGAGGGGATCGAGCTGTTCGGTGTCCACGTTACGCAGCAGGTCGGGCCAGGTCTCCCGCAGCGAGCTCAGGTCGAGGGTGAACTTGGTGTCCAGCTTGCTGTTGGCGAAGTCGATCCACTTCTCGATGTTGGTCGCGTACCCCTTGAGGTTGTCGGACAGACCGGACACCTCGTTGATCACGTAGGGGATCAGCACCAGCACCAGGGTGCCCAGGGTCAGCGTGGCCAGGATCAGGCAGGCGAAGATCGCGGTGGTCCGGTTCCACCCCCGGGCCTCGAAGCGGTCGATCACCGGGTCCAGCAGGTAGGCCAGGATCAGGGCCACCGCCAGCCCGACCAGGGCCGAGCGCAGGGCATACAGCAGGGTGAACACGACCACGCCGACCACGGCCGCCAGGACGAGCCGCGTCGCGATCTCCCGCGTGGTCAGCTGTCCGCCCCAGCGGCTACGCTTCGGCGTGTCCTTGGGGGCGTCCGCTCCTCGGTTCCTCATCCGTCTCAGCAACGATCCCATGGTCCCCTCACACGTCGGGAGAAGGCTTCTGGCGTCAGGCGTCAGGCGTCAGGCGTCAGGCGTCAGGCTACCAGGAGAGAGTGGACATCCCTCTGAGCCTGCGGCTTCACGTCTCACTGCCCGTTTCCTTCCCACGCTCTCCTGTCCCACGCCCGACGCCTGACGCCTGACGCCCGACGCCTACCGGTACTTCACCACCCGCCCATCGAACAGTCGATTGACACCATCCCTCAGATCGTCCACCGCCGCGACCTGGATCGACTCGGGCAGGCGCAGGTCCACCTCGGTCTCCCCGGCGACCGCGATCCGGAACCCCACCCGGCACGGGCCCTCGTGGGCCGACAGCAGCCCGCCCAGGGCGCCCAGCCGCTCGTCGTCGAGCTGCTCGGCCTCCACGTACATCCACATCTGCCGCGTGCCCTCCTGGCGAACGGTCTCCAGCAGGCGCGCCTTGTCCCCCAGCAGCTCCACCGAGCCGTCCAGGCCCCGGGACGCCCGTCCCTCCACCAGCAGGGGTACGTCCTCGACCAGGGAGTCCCCGTACTTCTTGTTGGCCCGGGCGAAGAACTTGATCGACACCCCGCCGACCATGTCCTCCAGCCGCGCCAGGGTCCACGGATCCCCCTTCTTGTTGAGCTTGCGCTGCACGCCGCTGAGGGTACCGGCGATGGCGACCTCGGCGCCGTCCTTGCTGTTCTGCAGGGTGTTGGTGTCGCAGGTCGCGAAGCGCTCCACCTCCTCGGAGTAGGCGTCCATCGGGTGCCCGGAGATGAAGAACCCCAGGGCCTCCTTCTCCGAGGCGAGCCGTTCCTTCTCCGGCCATTCCTCCTCGGAAGGGATGTGCACGCCGCTGTTCTGCTGTCCGCCGAAGAGGCTCTCCTGGCCGATGGCCCGGTCCTGGGCCGTGCGGTTGGCCGACTCGACCAGGGCGTCCAGGGCACCGAACAGGGCCGCGCGGGGGTGGCCGATGGAGTCGAAGGCGCCGCACTTGATCAGGCTCTCGATCACCCGCTTGTTGACCCGCCGGGGATCCACCCCCTCGAGGAACTGGTCGATGGTCTCGAAGCGCCCGATGGCTTCACGTCCCTCGATGATCGACTCCACGGCGCCGTCGCCGACGTTCTTGACCGCCGACAACCCGAAGCGGATGCCGCCGTCCACCACCGTGAAGCCCCACAGGCTCTCGTTGACGTCCGGTGGCAGGACCTGGATCCCGTGCTTGCGGGCGTCGTCGATGTACAGCAGCACCTTGTCGGTGTTGTTGCGTTCGATGGTGAGCAGCGAGGCGAAGAACTCCTCGGGGAAGTGGGCCTTGAGGTAGGCGGTCTGGTACGCGATCAGCGCGTACGCCGCGCTGTGGGACTTGTTGAAGCCGTACTTGGCGAACTCGGCCAGCAGGTCGAAGACCTCCTCGGCCTTCTTGTCCGGGATCTCCCGCTCCTCGGCGCCGTCGACGAACACCTTCCGGTGCTTCTCCATCTCGGCGACGATCTTCTTGCCCATCGCCCGCCGCAGCTGGTCGGCCATGCCCAGGCTGTAGCCGGCCATCTGCTGGGCGATCTGCATCACCTGCTCCTGGTAGACGATGATGCCGTAGGTGTTGCCCAGCAGGCTGCGGATGCTGTCGTGGGGGTACTCGACCCGGGAGCGTCCGTGTTTGCGCTCCACGTACTGGGTGTGCATGCCCATGCCCATCGGGCCGGGCCGGTAGAGCGCCACCGCCGCGATGATGTCCTCGAAGGACGAGGGCCGCATGGTGGAGACCAGCTCACGCATGCCCGACGATTCCAGCTGGAACACCCCCAGGGTGTCGCCCTGGCTCAGCAGCTTGAAGGTGGCCTCGTCCTCCAGCTGGATCTCGTTGAACTGCAGGAAGCTCAGATCGGTCTTGCCACGGGCGCGGGCGATGCGCAGCGCCTCGTTGATCTGGGTCAGGGTCTTGAGCCCCAGGAAGTCGAACTTGATGAGTCCGATCTTCTCGGCGTACTTCATGTCGAACTGGGTGGTGACCGTGTCGGAGACCACCGAGAGCGGCAGGTATTCGTTGAGGTCCTTGTCCGAGATCACCAGCCCGGCGGCGTGGACACCCGCGTGCCGGCAGTTGCCCTCCAGCCGCTGGGCGATGGCCA
>CAZITQ010000006.1:78317-92527 GCA_964542165.1 uncultured Rickettsiales bacterium | reverse complement strand
CCCCCCGGGGGGAGTCCCCCCCCCCCCCAGCCGCCCCCTCCTGGCCAACCGACGCCTCCCGTGGGGCGCGCCGGCTTCCCGATCCCGGCGCTCCCCGATTGGAGGGAACGCGTCGGCCCCGTCCCATGGCCCCCCCGGGCAGCTCTGTGGCATCCAGCTCCGGCGGCCGACGCGGCGACCACTCCCCCACTGGAGCAGCTCGCCATGCCACCTGTTTCGCAATACCCGTGCCATCGTCGCGTCGCGCCTCCTTCGACGACGTGGTCGGCCCCGCAGCCCCGCAGTCCGCGCCTCCACGGACCGGATTCCGGACACCGGGTTCGAATTCCGGTCCGTCGGGTCGCCGTCGCCGGTAAGCCCCCGGGAACAGCGCCGGGCGCTCGGACGTCCTATGCTGGTGAATATCGCGACGCCCCCCGTGGACTATCTCCCAGGAGGCCCGGCGCGAGAGGAGAGGCATGTCCGGCGGTTTCGGCAGCTGGCTTCGAGGACTGATGGCACCGCGCGCCGACGCCGGCGGCGCCGAGCGCTGGCTCGCCGTGGACGATCCCGACAACGGCTACTACAACTTCCGCCTGATGCGGTTCGCCGCCGACGGCGATCTGGTGCGCTACCCCGACCACATCTGGAGCACGGCGACCCGCTGGAACCGGCCCGGGGGCCTGCGGGCCCACCTCCAGGAGGTGGCGAGCCGGATGGACGGCGTCGTGTACTCGGATGTGCTGGTCCTGCTCTCCGCGGAGGACCGCCAGCGACAGATCGACCGCGGGGCGGCCGACTGGGAGGACCAGCTCCAGGCGCTGCTGAGCAAGCAGATCGAACGTCTGTGCGACCCGCAAGGATGGCTCACCGCGACCCCGGAGCGACCGGTCACCGTGAGGGTGGTCGGAGACGGCGAACCGGCCATGGGGGGGAGGCCGCTGGGTCTGGACCCGGGGGAGTTCGCCACGGCCCTGTTGCCGAACCTGTACCACGGCCCCCTGGCCGACTCCCGCCCCTTCGTGGACGTGTACATCCGCGTCCCCCGGTCCGCCGGAGGCCAGGGCGGATTCCGCCAGGTGGGGATCCTGCACCACGACCAGCTCGCGTTCACCATCGGATCCCACTGGCTGGACAACGGGCGAGACGCGTCGCTTCCGGCGTCCGCCCTGTACACCTTGCACCGCCCCCCGGACCGGGAGGGGCTGCTGCACCGACTCAATCCCGACCTGGCGGACGCCTACCAGCTCCGCCAGACCGAGGGGCCCCAGGGGGCCACCGTCAGCGTGGAGGACGCGGAGGCGGGACGCGTCGTGCTCGAGGTGATGCTGATCCCCTCTCGCCCGCGCCCCACGGCTGCCTCCCTGTCGGGCGAGCCCGACGAAGTTGGCTCGGCGGCCGCCGGTGGGATGACGGTGATCCCCGAACCGGAACCGGACCCCCGGGTGATCCTCAGCCGCCGGGCCCTCCTCCTGCAGCGGGTGCACTTCCCCAGGGTGATGGACGGGTACCACGTGGACATCGCCGGGGACGGGAGTGTCGGGCCCCACCTCCCGGATCCGGCGGCGCGGCTCACCGTACGCGGCGACGCCCTGTTCCTGGGCGCGCTGGCGGACGAGGTGGGGCTCGACGGCAAGGCCGTGGATGAAGGCGCCGAGGTCCCCCTGACCGGCAGGCGACACGAGATCGCCACGGACCGGGGGGGACTGGTCTTGACGCTGGCGGAACCGGGAGCGGATCCCCGCTGGCCCTATCTGGGCGAGCTGTCCCTCCCTGCCGAGCCCCACGAGCTGGCCATCGGCAGCACCCATCGGATCGGCCGGGATCGCCGCAAGTGCGAGGTCGCGCTGGCCGATCGCGCGGTCAACGAGAACATCCAGTGGTGTGCCGGTGTGGACCCCACAGGGACCATCCCCACCCGCGGCGGTCAGGTGCCGGCGTCGTCGTTCACCACCGACTCGATCATGGTGGCCGGGAGACATGCGGAGGTCGACCTACGGGGCAGTGAACCCAAGGTCAGGGCCCTGAGTCGGGCCTGCCCGGTCTTCGTTCGCCGCCGCAGCGGGGCTGTCCTGCGTCTGATCGCCAAGGACGGCGCCACGGCCCAGCCTCTCCGCCAGGGGGACGAGCTGCTGATCGGCAACACCCTCTTTCGGGTGATCCTCCCCCACGGAACGCAGCCGAGCCTGCGGGTGGACATCTCCCCGGGGGGAGGCTCGACCTCGGGCGCGCTGCCACGGGGGGGCGGATCCTCCGCCGACGGACCGTCGTCGACCAACCCGCCGGTCCGGGGTGGCGACGCCCGCCGCGCGCGGCGCGTCGAGGCGCGCCAGGTGTCCCGGGCCCTGCCGCTCCTGGGACCCCAGACCGACTTGAGTCTACCCCGCAGGCCCCGCGCCGAGACGATCCGACCGACTCCGCCTCCGCCTACCCCCTCGGACCCGACCCTCGTCGAGGAGGTCGACTCCGGCCCCGACGAGGACCGCTACGGCGACGTTCCCCGCTCGCTGCGGCGCAGGCCGGCGCTCCCGCAGCTGGCCGGGACGCCCGAGCCCCTGGACGAGGGCATGACGGTGATGGACACCCGGTAACGAGCCGCGCCGGCCGGTTCAGCGGCGGCGGTGGAGGGCCAGGGCCACGGCTCCCACGAGCGCGAGCAACCCGGCGGGCCAGGCTGCAGCCTGCGGATCGAGGGTACAGGCGCAATCTGCCTTGTGCGGCCCGTCACACCATACCTCGGTGGCATTCAAGTAGTAGGGAGGGCCCGACTGGGTGCAGACGTGGAAGAACTCGGCGCCCTCCATCTGGTCCCCGCAGGTCACCATCTGCGCCGAGTCGTCGTCCCCCTCGGAGTAGGGGTTGCACTCGACGCAGGTGGTGTCCCCCTTCTCCCGGTAGTTCGCCGTGCAGTCCTCGAACTGAGGCGGTGACGGCCCGACATCGGCGAAGGCCAGCCCCGGCAGCGCCGCCACGACGAACAACCCCGCAAGCGCGATCCCGATTGGATGGTTCCTCGGACGACCCGCGAGCTTCATGTGCACCTCCCCACCTGTCCGGTTCATTCGATCTCCGGTGGGGGCTCGGACTCGCTCTCCCCCCCGAACTTCCCGCCGTTCCCCTCGCCCGATCCTTCGTCCACCTCAACCGTCCCCTCCGACGGCTCCTCCGGCTCTTCCGACTCCTCGACCGGGGGCTCCTTCGCGCTCCGCCCGCCCAGCTTCGCCGATCCCTCGCCCTCACCCCGCCGTGCTCCGCCGTCGCTGCGGGTCCCACCCCGGCGCCCGTCACCCCGGCGGCTGCGCGGCCCGACGTTGCGGCGGCTTCCGTCCCGGTCCTTGTGCAGCCGGTAGTCGGTGGGCCAGGCGCTGGGTGCCCCGGGTCGCTTGGCCCAGATACTGCCCCCCTCTCCCGTGCGTCCCACGCTGCCGGGATCGTCGGCGTCTGGGATCCCGTGATCCACCACGAATCCCTCGGACGGACCCGGCTCCTCGGCGACCACCTGGCCGGCGGACGGTCCGGACGGGGCCTCCACAGCCCGCGGGGCCTCGCCCCCCGCCACGCCCGTCCCGGGGGGAGGGCTCCCCGTCGCGGCGGCTTCGGGCTCCACGGCGGCATCCGGCGGGGCGGTCGAGGCCGCGTTGGCCGGGGCCAGCCCTTTCCTGCGTTCGGATCGGGGGGGATCCGGCAGCCCCTGCCGACGACCGTCGGGGGAGAACAGCCCTCCCTCACCCGCGGGAACACCGCCGTCGTCGACCTGCCCCAGCGATGCCAGTCGGATCACCGCGCTGGGCCCCACCGCGAGGGCGATCACGCCGCCGCAGGCCAGCATCAACAACAGCGCCAGCAGCCCCGCCACCCACAAACCGGACCGCCTGCGAGGGAGGGGCTCGTCGTCCCGCTCGGAGATCGGCGAGGGCGAGGTGCGGGTCTCCAGCGCCTGGGGGTCGGGTTCCCGCAAGATCGCCGGCCGTGTGGGTGCCGCGCCCTCCTGCAGGACCTCGACCGCCGGCAGGCTCTCCATGTCCTCGGGCACGGCCGTCGGGGTGGACAGGGCGCCCTCGTCCGCCCGCGGCCAGGGGGTCTCGACGGATTCGCTGGGCGTCGCCTCGGCGTCGTCGACCCACGATCCGGCCTCGGAGGGCTGGATCACCTCCGAGGGGTCCTCGAACTCGAGGGTGTCGGTCGCGGGGGGGGGTGGGGGGTCGTCACGGCCCAGCTGCAGCGGCTTGGCTCGCCCGCCGTCGGCGGGCAGGAACAGCTCCTCTTTCGGCTGTTCGAAGGCCGCCGCGGGGGTCAACGCGGGTAGTGCGGAGGAGTCCACCGGACGCTGGGGCGTGGTATCGCCGGCCTCGATGAGTTCCTCGCAGTACGCGGCGACGGTTTCGGCGTCGGGCCGTGCTTCCGGTGAACGGGTGATCAGCTGGTCGAGCAGTTCGTCCAGCAGCGGCATGTGAGCTTCGCCGATGCGCGTCAACGACAACGGCACCCGCTCGTACCGTGAGGCCCCCTCCCGCAGCTTGTTGAAGTCCACCACACCCCTGGCCACCAGGTCGCGGATGGGCTGCCCACCCGCCAGTGTGTGCAGCAGCACGCCCAGGCCGAAGACGTCGGTGGGCGGTCCCACCGTGGGCTCGCCGCGCAGCTGCTCGGGGGAGGCGAACTCCGGTGTCCCCACGAAGCCGCCCTGGATGGTCACGTGCCGTCGCGGGACGAACTCGGGGAAGGCCCGGGCGATCCCCCAGTCCGCGACCCGGATCACCAGCGGGTATTCGTCCAGGTCCCGCACCAGGATGTTGGCGGGCTTCAGATCCCGATGGATGACACCGATGGAGTGGGCCGCGGCCAGGGCGCGGGCGACCTGCCCCCCCACGACCAGCACGCTGCGCGCCGAGATCTTGGTCTGGGCCCGGAGCAGGTCGTCCAGGCTCCCGCCGGGCACGAATCCCGTGGCCAGGTAGTAGGGCTCGCTCCCGTCGACCTTCAGCTCCCGGAAGGGGACCACGTTGGGGTGATCCAGGCGCCGCAGCACCTCGCCTTCCAGCCGCAGTCGGTCCTTGAGGATGCCCCGCCCGCGATCGTGGTGCAGGACCTTGAGCGCCACGTCCCTCAGTTCGGGATCGTCGGCCACCAGGTCGATGGCGCGGTAGGTGACGCCTGCGCCCCCCGCGCCCAGACGGTTGCGGATCCGAAAGCGGCCGTCGATGTTCTCGCCGCCCTCGAAGAAGTAGGCCCAGCCGCTGGCCGGGCGGGTGCGCCCGCAGGGGGTGTGGGGGCAGAAGTCGTCGATCTCGTCCAGGTAGTGGAGGCAGTAGCTGCAGTAGTGCGTGCGCTCGGAGATGCCCACGACAGCCTCCCTGGATCGAACGAACCTCCCGGACGGAGATCAGAACGCCCCAGACGATGTGGATATTCGATCAGACCAGATTATACGGGAGGGGGAGAAATCGCTCGCGCGGAGGGTGAGCGGGTGCGCGGGTGTCGCCTACTCCTCGCCCTCGTCCTGCTCCCGCAGGAAGGCGCTCAGGGTCCCCTCGTACTTGCGTAGCGCCTTGCGCTGCTTGAGGGTCAGGGCCGCGAAGCGAGCCTTGGTGTTACGCCGGGCCGTCCGCTTGGCCGCCTTGCGCCCGGCACGATCCAGATCCTTGGTGTTGGCCATCGTCTCGACCTCCTTCGCCCGGCCGCACCGGACGACGCAGCTCCCCTTGGGAGCCGACGGATGGTAGGGACCACGTCGGACTCTGTCAAGAACTACGCGCGGGCGCCAGGCTGCGGGGCGCCAGGCTGCGGGGCGCCCGGCTGCGGGCCGCCGGGCGCGGCGTGGCGGTGCCTCCCCTCTCCTGGTACATTGCCGCCGAGGAGGTTCGCCCGTGGCGCGACCCAAACCCCCACCCAGCCGCCGCGAGAAGGGGGACGCGTCCGCGCCGCCCGCGGAGCCGGGGGCAGGGAACGCCAGCGGCGGCCTGGGCGAGGACGAGATCGAGTTCGACGACCTGGTGGACCAGGGAGACTCGATCCACATCGAACCGGGCGAGGGCGACGACCTCGAACTCACCAGCGAAGACGTGGACGAGGCGGACGACGGCGAGGACGAAGTCACCGCCGAGTCTGCCCAGGAGCAGGACGAACCCTCCCTGGATTCCGAGGACGACAGCCTGGTCGAGGATCCCTTCACCCCGGGCGAAGGGGATTCCGGATGGGCCGAGACCGGCCGTTTCCGGGCCGACGAGGTGTCCCTGGACGAGTCGGTGGACCCGGACAGCCTCCCCGACGAGTCCTTCGGCGACCTGCTGGACGAGTCCTTCGACGAGTACGGCGACCGCGACGACCCGATGCCCAAGGTCCCGGAGCCGGAGCAGCCCCTGCCCTCCCTCGACGCGCTCAAGAAGGCGTCGGAAGAGGGGGAGGAGGCCTCGGCGGTCGATACCCTCACGGTCCGCGCCGACGAGATGGATGTGGCGGACGATCCCCTGCGCAGCGAGGCCAACCGCCTGCTGCTCCAGGGCAAGCTGGACGAGGCGCTGACCACCATCTCGACGCTGCGCAAGATGCAGCCCGACGACGTGGAACTCAACGCCCAGTACGAGGAGCTGCTGGCCAAGGTGATCGGCACCTACTTCCCCGGCGAGACCCCGGACAGCATGCCGCGCCTGACCGTCAGCCTGTCCGAGATCACCGAACTGGTCACCGACCCGTTGATGGGTGCCTTGCTCTGCCGGATGGACGGCAAGACCCCGCTGCGCTACCTGGATCTGGCGCTGCCGGACCTGGCGCCGGGGAGCCTCTACCAGCTCCTCTCCCGGGCGAAGGGTATGGGTCTGGTCCGGATGGACTGACGCCCGCAGCTTGACACCGCGCCCGGCCGCGGGTATCCATCCTCCGCTTTTTCGGACACGCTCCTTGAATGACTGAACAGGACGATCGCACCTTCATGCGTCAGGCCCTCGCGGAGGCCGAACGGGCGGGTGACGAGGGTGAAGTCCCGGTGGGCGCACTGGTGGTCCGCGACGGAGTCGTCGTGGCCCGCGGTCGCAACGCCCGGGAACGCACCGGGGATCCGACGGCCCACGCCGAGATGCTCGCCATCCGCACCGCCTCGGGCCCCGATTCGCCGACCCGTTGGCGCCTGGAAGACGCCACCCTGTACGTGACGCTGGAACCCTGTGCCATGTGCATGGGTGCCGCGCTCCAGGCGCGGATCCGGCGCATCGTGTACGGCTGTGCCGACCCCAAGGCGGGTGCCGCCAACACCCTGTACCGACTGGGCGAGGACGAGCGCCTCAACCACCGGATCGAGGTCACCGGCGGCGTGCTGGCCGAGGACGCCGCGAACTTGCTACGCTCTTTTTTTGCGCGCCTGCGGCGCGAGCGGGGCAAGGGCCCCCGGGCGGGTGGCAAGGCGGATGAAGGAACGCGGAGGGGTGGCCGAGTGGACGAAGGCGCTTGATTCGAAATCAAGTGTGCCGCAAGGCACCGGGGGTTCGAATCCCCCCCCCTCCGCCACTTGACATCTCCCGCAGGCGAGGAGACAGTCCGTGCGAATGGCCCGCGGGAGAGGTGACCGAGTGGCCGAAGGTGCACGATTGGAAATCGTGTGTACCGCAAGGTACCGCGGGTTCGAATCCCGCCCTCTCCGCCAGCCAGCGCATTCGCGGGTAGGCGGGATGGCTGGGTCCCGGAAGACCGGAGCCGGTGAACTCCGCCAGGTCCGGAAGGAAGCAACGGTAGCTGGTCCTCCGGGGCTTCCGGTCCAACCCAGCCATCCCTCGTACCCGCGGATGGGCACCCCATGACCTACCAGGCCATCGCCCGCCGCTGCCGGCCACAACGATTCGAGGACGTGGTCGGCCAGACCCACATCACCCAGACGATCCAGAACGCCATCCGGCTCGGCCGGATCCACCACGCGTTCCTGTTCTGCGGTACCCGCGGGGTGGGCAAGACCACCGCCGCCCGCATCCTCGCCAAGGCGCTCAACTGCGAGCACGGTCCCGCCGAGAACCCCTGCAACGAGTGTGAGAACTGCCGGGAGATCACCCGGGGCGGCCATCCGGACGTGACCGAGATCGACGGCGCGTCGAACAACCGGGTCGACGACATCCGCGAGCTCATCGACACGGTGCGCTATCTGCCGTCCAAGAGCCGGTCGCGGATCTACATCATCGACGAGGTCCACATGGTCACCCAGCAGGCGTTCAACGCCCTGCTGAAGACCCTGGAGGAGCCCCCCGAGCACGTCGTCTTCATCTTCGCCACCACCGAGCCCCAGAAGATCCCCGAGACGGTGCTCAGCCGCTGCCAGCGCTTCGACTTCAAGATGCTGCCCCAGCGCACCATCTACGGACGCCTCAAGCAGATCTGCGAGCAGGAGGGGCTGGACATCCCCGAGTCGGTCCTGATGCCCATCGCCCGGGAGGCGGCGGGCTCGATGCGGGACGGCCAGAGCCTGCTGGATCAGGTTCTCTCCTTCGCCGACGGGCCCATCGACGAGCGCCAGGCCACCGAGATCCTCGGGCTGGTGGACCGCAAGCTGCTCCACCAGCTCCTACAGGCCGTGGCCCACGGCGAGACCGACGTGGTCCTGAGCACCTACGTGGAGATCATCCGGTTCGGGGTGGATCCGAGGAGCCTGGCCAACGAGGTGCTGGCCCTGCTGCGCCACGCGGCCGTGGCGGCGTTGACCGAGGACACGAGCCGACTGATCGACCTGCCCGGCGAGGAGATCGCCGCCCTGGGCGAGCTGGGCCAGGAGGTGGGCATCGAGGCGGTGCAGCGTCGCTTCGACATCCTGTCGCGGGCCACCGACGAGCTGGCCCGCAGCGACACGCCGGACCTGGTGCTGGAGATGGCGCTGATCCGCATGTCCCGGGTGCGACCCTACGTACCGGTCGATGCCCTGGTCGACCGGCTGCTGGATCTGGAGCGGCGGGTGCTCAAGGCGGGAGCCGCCTCCCTCGCCGACGGCGCCCCGGCCCGGCCCCAGCGGCCCCAGCGGCCGACCCGGCCGGCCCCCATGGCGCGGGCGCCCGAGGCGCGCCCGGCGGCGCCAGCGCCCCGCTCGGACACCCCGCCGCCGCGGCCGGCGACACGCCCGGCACCCGTCGACGAGCCGCCCCCCATCGAGGAGGCCCCGCCGCCTGCAGACACACCACCGGCGCTCGCGGACGATCCGCCCCCCATCGGCGCAGCACCCGCCCCCCCCGCGGAGAAGCCGGCCGCTCCGCCGGTCGATTCCCCGGCGCAGGCCGTGGAGCCGCCCCGGCCCGTCGTCGAGCCCCCGGCACCGGCGCCCGGACCGGAGACCGAACCGGTGGCCGAGCCGGAGACCGAACCGACGCCGCCCGCGCTTCCGCCGACCCCCAAGGCCGACCTGGACCGGGAAGGCTGGCTGGCCTTCCTGGCGTCCATCAGCGGCAGCACGTCGGCGATCCTCGCCGAGGGGCGGTTCCGCAGCGTCGAGGGTGACGCGCTCCGGCTCGGGTTCTCCAAGCCCTCGACGATGGCGATGGCCGACAAACGCCTGGCGACGGCGCGGGGCCAAAAGGCGCTGGCTGCCTTCTTCGGGCGCCCCGTGAAGATCCTCTGCGAGCCCATCGACGCCGGTGACGACGGGCCCCTGAGCCCCGCCGAACAGGCCCGGGCCGACGCGGCGAAGCGCAAGGAGGAGCGGGAAGAGCGAGCCAGGAGTCATCCGGCCGTGGCCCGTGTGGAGTCCACCTTCCCCGGTGCCGAGATCACCCGGATCCGTCACCTGGTCGACTGACCCTCTGCAGCGCCGGCCACCGGCGAACGATCACCAGCTCACGACCTCCCAGCCGGCCCAATCCGCCGGCGCGCCGTCCAGGAACCACAGCGACTGGGCCCGCTGCAGCGCCCTGGCCGGTCCCAGCCGGTCCAGGGTCTTGAGGAACTCGCGATAGATCCCGGCGGCTTCGAGATCGGCGGGGGGGGCGACGAGCACCGCTGGCGCACCGCCTGCCACCAGGGCGCCCGCGACGTCCTGTTCGGCCCGACGGACACCGGGATCGGTCCGGGCATCGCCGGTATCCAGCACGACGACGCGCGGGGTCAGGGCGCAGCGGGCGAGACCGTGAAGGTCCAGATCGGGGCGAGCGGGCGCGGCGAGCCTCGTGCTGGCGCTGCGGAGCGGATTCTCCTCGACCGGGCAAGCCAGGTGGATCACCGGCGGGGAGCCGTCCCCCTCCCCGGCACAGAACGAGCCCACCGGGAGGACCTCGGTCGCCTTGATCCGGAGTTCCAGTTCCTCGACGAGGCGCGGTGGCTCCCCCCCCACGTCACGGTACGCGCTCGCTGCGCGCGAGCGCCGCTTGCCCTCGAACGCCGGGGGAACCGCGCCTCCCCGCGGAGCACGAGAGATCACCAAGCGCTGCGCCAGGAAGGTGCCCTCGTGCCACACGGCGCCGAGGGGGGCGCCCGCGAACTCCGGGTCCGCCGCGATCACGAGCCGCTCGACGCCCGGTTCGGATAGACGGCCCTCGAAGGGCAAGACGAGGTTCACGTACAGAAAGTCCGATGTCGTCTGCCACTCACCGAGCTGCCGCGGGCGCGTTCCCGCGGCCGGGAGATCGCAAAACGCAGCGAGCGCGGGCCGCAACGTGTCTCGTCCCAGCCCGCTGGAGGAGACGGCGGATTCACCGCCCCGGATCAGCGCCAGCCAGGTCGCTCCCTCGGTGACGGCCAGGACGAGAACGGCTCCGTCTTCGGGGATCTCGATATCGGCGGGTCCGTCGTCCATCGACAGGACCATGGCGAGCAGGTCGCGCGCGCGTCCGTCCTCGCCCAGCACTCGAATCCGAGCGTCGCGAACGGCTGCCGAGGCGGGCAGGAGCGGGGCGTGGACCTCCCACGGTAGCCCTCCTCCTTCGGCGTCCAGCACCCGCTGGGCTTCCGCGAGCCGATCTTCGGCCAGCACCCGGTCCCCGGCGTTCAGCGCGTCCAGGGCCCGGGCGTGGAGGACCTGCCAGTGGCCCTTCGAATCCGGGGGCAGCCCTCCGAGGATCTCCGCGGCCGAATCCTCCTGACTGGCCAGCAGCTCCAGGGCCGCCTGCGCCGCGATCACCCGGCCGAGGTCGGCCAGACGCCCGGCACGGACCAGGGTCGTCTCCGCCTGGGTCAGCTCGCGGCGCGCCTCGTCGAACTCCTCCCGGGTGGCGTGCATGGACGCCAGCACCAGCAGCGCCTCCGCGGCCAGAACCGGTGACAGGTACCTCACCGGCGCGTCGGGCACGGCCACCGGGTCGCGGTTGTTGCCCAGCGATCGCATCGCCAGGTCCTCCGCCTCCTCCCACCGGCGCTCGACCACCAGCAGACGGGCGAGACGGACCTGCTGGCGGATGATCTCGGCGGCGTCCCCTTCGTCGCCCAGTTCGCGCAGGGCCCGGGTCCGCTCCCGCCGGGCCTCCTCCGGGCGGCCCGCCAGCTCCAGCACGTCGGCCCGGCGCCCCAACAGGGGTCCCAGCTCGGCGAGCTCCCGCTCGGCCCGGGCCTGCTCCATCGCCGCGTCGTAGCTCTCCAGCGCCTCGTCGAGCCAGCCCTCGCGCTGCTGTACCGTGCCCAGGGTGGACAGCGAGGCCACCGTCCGTCCGCCGGGCAGCTCCAGGCAGCGCACCACGGCCCGGCGGGCGGCGGGGAGTTCACCCCGCTCCAGGTCCACGTAGGCCAGGCTGATCAGGTAGGGCGGAAGCTGGGCCGGCTCGGCGAGGATGTCGGCGGCGCGGACGGCGAGGTGCATCCCGCTGCGCGCCGCGTTCAGGTCCCCCTCCGCGAGCCAGCCGGCCCCGGAGCCGAACAGGAGTTCGGGCAGGGAGGCCGGCCCGGCGTACCCCTCCATGGCGGCCAACCTGCGATCCGCATGCTGTAGAGCGCCCAGGAGGGAGGTGTCGTCGCCGGCCAGGGTGGTCGCCACCTCCAGGTAGGTCTGGCAGGGGCGCGCCGCGAACTCGGACCGGCCGGAGACGGCGGCCGCGATGAGGGAGGCGTCCGCCCAGGGCAGGGCATCCACCGGACGGCCCCGGGCCAGGTAGAGCTCGGCGATCTGCCGGCGGATGCGCGGTGGTGCCTCCCGGTCGAGGCCGCCGTCGGCCAGGGGGATGGCCGCCTCCAGATCCGCCACGGCCTCTGACAGGCGTCCCATCCGACCTCGCAGGAGTCCACGTCGGACCAGCGCCCGGCGTTCCCCGGCGGTGTCGCCCTCGTCGCGGAACCGGGCGAGCGCCTCGGCCAGGTCGGCCTCCGCGCCCGCTTCGTCCCCTTCGTCCTCCCGCCCCACCGCCCGCTCCAGCAGCGACGGCCCGTCGAGTTCGCGCCCGGTCGCGGTGGCGCGGTCCTCCGCCTCGGTCTCGGGCTCGGTCTCCGGGACGGGCTCCTCCCCACCCGCACCCGTCCCCGCCCCCACCAGGAGCCCCCAGAGCACCGCGAATCCAGCCGCCTTCGGACCCATCGAGATCGCCCCGCGCCGCCCCCCGCTCGCGACGGCATCTTATCACTCAAAAACGAGGGACTGCGTTCCATCTCGGCCGCTCCGAGTCAAATTGACACTCAAAGAACGCGCGTGCTAGCGTAGTTCGATTCCAGCTCCGGCTACAGCCGGGGAGCGGGGGTCGGAGGGCCATCGAAAGAGGGAGTCGCGAGGTTGCACTGGCGGCATACGATGGCTGACAATTCTGGGTCCCTACGTCGATGAACAACCAGTCCGCAAGACAAACGCGGAAAGGAGAGTCGCCATGGCCGATGCGAGTGACGAGAGGCTCGTCGAGATCAACAACGAGCTCAATGACATTCTCGAAGAGCGCATCACGTTCCTCACCACCACGCTCAAGACCACGGAGCGCCTGACCCAGCAGATCGCCACGACCGAGCTGGACATCAAGCGCAACTCCGAGATGCAGTCCAAGCTGCAGGCCGAGGTGGATGTGATCGGCGGTGAGCTCGTGGGTCTGACCGAGACCACCGACGACCTGACCGGGCAGCGGGACGAGAAGCAGAACGAGAAGTTCGCCCGCGAAAAAGACATCCAGCGCCTCGAGATGGAGATCTCCGACAAGACCAAGGAGATCGACTCGGACGACGACCGGATCCGGGATCTGGAGAAGGATCTCAACCGTCTCGAGCGCGAGAACAAGAAGCTCAAGAACCGGGTGAAGGTCCTCGAGGAGGGTGTCTCGCGGATGCAGAAGGTCCGCGAGGAGTACATGAAGTCGATCAAGGACCTGAACAAGGAGATGACCAACCTGACCGGCTCCCAGGAAGGTGCAGAAGAGGCATTGGCCGAAGCGGAGGGCGGCGAGTAGCCGTCGTCTGCGCTGGCCTGCCAATACACCGAACCACGAGCAGGGGTGAGTCATGGCGAACGACAACAACGAGGCCGCCACGGAAGCCACCGAGGCGACCCCGTTCGATAGCAACAAGGCGATCACCGCGTGTCACGGGATCACCGCCTCGATCGTCGCCGCCCAGGAAGCGCTCGGCGAGGCGATCGAGGGGCGTTTCCAGTACAAGCAGCGGCAGCGGATCCTGGCGGCTGGCCTGTCGGCGGCCAACACCGCGCTGCGGTCGACCGTCGAGTTCCCCCGGGGGATGGTGAGCGCCAGCGGCGTGGCGTCTCAGCCTGCCGCGCCGGAAGGCGACGTGGTCCTCAGGGACGAGCTGGAAGCCCTGATGGAGCACCGCATCGCCCTGGGCGTCGACCGGGCGCTGGGTGAACTGCGGGGCCAGTCCGGCGAACTGCGGGATCTGGTCGACCAGGCGGTGAACGCGAAGTCCGGTCAGCTGGAAGCCAAGCTGGTCAGCATCGTCCAGGAGACCCTCACAGAGTCCCTGCGGACCCTCGAGGAGTCCCTCGAGGACCGGATGCGGGAGATCGCCGCCGCTGCCACCACGGCCGCGGCGGAGCGTGAGCGGGTCAACAAGGCTCTGGACGAAGCCCGCAAGGCCGCAGAGCAGGGCATCAAGGCCGCGGGTGGCGACCAGATCCTCGAGCAGATCGAGGACGTCCGAGACATTCGCATCGACGTAGGGGACTTCAACGTCGGCGACATCGAGGAACGATCGGCCACCGACACCTCGACGGACAACGAGGCCGTCGAGGGCGACGAGGTCGAGGCGGCCGAGGGAGAGGTCGAGGCGGCCGAAGAGGAGGTCGAGGCGGCCGAGGGAGAGGTCGAGGCAGCCGAGGAGGAGGTCGTCGAGGCAGCCGAGGAGGAGGTCGTCGAGGC
>CAZITQ010000006.1:54279-78217 GCA_964542165.1 uncultured Rickettsiales bacterium | reverse complement strand
GGAGGAGGTCATCGAGGCAGCCGAGGAGGAGGTCATCGAGGCAGCCGAGGAGGAGGTCGTCGAGGCAGCCGAGGAGGAGGTCGTCGAGGCAGCCGAGGAGGAGGTCATCGAGGCAGCCGAGGAGGAGGTCGTCGAGGCAGCCGAGGAGGAGGTCATCGAGGCAGCCGAGGAGGAGGTCATCGAGGCAGCCGAGGAGGAGATCGTCGTCGCCGATGACGGCGAGGACATCGGCATCGACGTGGACGGGCTCGATTCGGTCGAGATGGAAGAGATCGAGGTCGACCTGTCCGCCGGCGCCGAGCTGGACGCGGTCCAGACCGGCGAGGGCGAGCCGCTGTTCATCGCCGAGGACGAGGCGGAGCAGAGCGCCGAGATCGTCGACGCCGGGGGCGACGAGCCCATCGAGGTCGAGGCCGGCGAGGCGGACGAGCCCATCGACGAGGAGATCCCTGCGGGCGAAGAGGCCGACGAGGAGGCGATCAACCGCTACCTGGAGCTGGCGAGCAAGCTACGCGGCCGCAAGAACTTCCCCGCGGCCATGGAGCTGTACATCAAGGTCCTGGAGCTGGACGCCCAGAACTTCGAGGCTCACGTGGGTCTCGGGGCCGTCCACCTGCAGACCCCCGACTACGACGCTGCCCAGGAGGAGTTCGCCACCGCCCTGGAGATCGACCCGGACAGCCCGGCGGGCTACCTGGGCATGGGCGAGGTGCACTTCCTCAAAAAGGAGTACGCCAAGGCGATCAAGCAGTACGGCAAATGCCTCGACCTGGACGCCGACCTGGCCCAGGCATACTGCAACCGGGGCCTGAGCTACTACTACCAGAAGAACCACAAGAAGGCCTTCCTGGATCTGCAGAAGGCCTACCGCCTGGACCCCGAGATCCCCAACATCAAGAAGTACCTGCAGATGGTCATGAAGGTGATCAAGAAGCAGGAAGACAAGAAAAGCTAGCTTCTCGACCCCGCCGAGTTCGGACTCCGAATCCCATCCCAGGCCGGTCATCGCCGATGAACCATCATCTGCGTGCCTCTGCGGCTTCGTTCTTCTTCCCCGCTCCCCACCACTGCGAACCCCACTTCGCACCTGCCGCCCGGATCGGGTAATCCACTACGCCGCTCAGGAATACACGCCTACCTAAACTCGCCAAAGCTATCCATAAACCCCCTGAAATCACTGCGCTTTTTCTTTCCCGAACAATCGTTCGGACCCTGGCACGGTCCTTGCTCAAAACGGCGGGCAACCAGAAGCAGTAACCCGATCGCACGGGAGTGGAAGACGATGGTCAAAGAAGAGCTGAGGATGCCGAAGTACCGCGGCAACGAGTGGAAGCGGACCCGAGGCGTGATGGCGCGCTCGTTCTACAAGGAGCTCAGGGACACCGGCCTGACCAACCAGCAGGTCATCGAGCTGTCCACGCAGCTGCTGCATCTGGTGAGCGCAGACCTGGAAGGGTCCGCCAAGATCCGCTAGCCCTCCCCCGAATCGATCCCGACTAGAAGTAGATCAGCACCTGGGCGCCACCGCCCGCGGGGTGGTAGTGCTGCCACTTGCGGTAGAAGAAGGGGGCCCGGGCGGCGATGGTGACCTCGATGTTCTCGCGGGGGAAGAACTTCACGCCCGCCGCGGCCTCGTAGAAGCCGTAGTACTCGACGATGCAGTGCTCGTCCTTGGACTCGTCTCCGCACTCCTCGCCCGCCGGCACGTCGTAGCGAAGCGTCTTTCGCACGTAGTTGTGGCCCGTGCCCTCGAAGAAGATCGCGACGCCGTCGGAGGCCTTGATCGCCAGGTTCACGCCGGCGTGGGCGTCCCAGTGCCACGGCGTGAACCGCATCTCGTAGCCGATCTCGAACTGGAGGCTGACCGGCTTGTCGTGGGGGCAGACCCCGATGCCGATGAAGGGGTCGAGAGCGATCTTGACCCCCGGGTCCGCGCCCGCCAGGACGTGGGCGCCGACCACGAACAGGCCGCCGGTGCGCGTGTCCTTGACCACCGCGTACTTGGCGCCCAGGTCGGCGGTGAAGCCGATGCCGTGGCCCCAGTGCCGGGCGTGACCGAAGATGGAGAAGTTGCGGCGCAGGGCATACTCGACGCCGAAGTCGTAGTTGAACATGGTCGCGTAGCCGTACGCGATCTGCAGGTGGACCTTGCTGCGGGTGTTCAACGACAGGAAGTTGAAGGGCTCGAGGAAGGGCATCTCGTCGTACTTGGCGCCGCGCCCGCCCGTCTCCTCGGTCTCCCACTCCGGGGCGTCGTTCTCCGCCTCGTCCAGGGCACCGGACTCCAGCGCCTTGATCCGACGGACGATCTCCGTTCGGTACATGGTCTCCGGGTACTCGTTCATGTACCCGTACCAGGCGTCGATCTCCTCCAGCTCGGGGAGGCCCTCGACCTCCTCCTTGAACAGGCGGTAGATCTTGGCGTTGTCCTGCTTGACGAGGGGCTCCTCGTCCTCCTCGATCAGGATGTCCTCCTCGTCCTCCTGGGCCCACGCGGGCGCGGACAGGACGAGGGCGGCGACCATGACCCACAGCGGCGACCACCAACGGCGAAGCATCTTGACCTCCGGGAAGCCACCGTCCGCTGGTAGACAGGGACGGCAGGGCCGGTCCATCTAAGTACAAAGCCGGGTCGATTTCAAGCAGACCGCTGGCCACTGCCTCCGTGCTATCGTGGCGCTCCCTATGGACCGCGCGAGCTATCTGCGAGAGATCGAGGCGCTGGTCCAGCACCTCCGCCCCCAGGCCCAGCTCCTCGGCGACATGGACCTTCACGTGCTCGAGGAGTTGTACGAACAGGGGGTCCCGCTGGAGGCGGTGCTGGCCGGCTTCCGCCGTGGAGCCGAGCGCCTGGCCCGGCTCAAGCGACCGCCCCGGGGGCTCCCCCTCAGCCGGATGCGCAAGGACGTGGAGCGGGCTCAGAAGGGGGGCAGCCGCGGCGGCGCGAGCCCACCCGCGCCCGTGAGCGCGCCCACGCAGGCTCCTCCCGAACCGGACGACAGCTGGCGCGAAACGGTGCTCGGGCTGTCGACCGCCGTGGAAGGCGACTCCGCCGCCGCGCTGAGGCTGCTCGCGGGGGAGGCCGGGCTGGGGGAAGAGCGCGCCTTCGTCCGTTTCGTCTCCGTCTCTCGCGAGCACTACCAGGGCCGGATGGACGCCCTGGCGCCGGAGGCGAGGGACGCCCTGCTCCAGGAGGTCGAGGCTGCCTCCGCCGACGTCCTGGCCGGAATGAGCGCCGACGCCCGCGAGGATCTGCTCGCGGAGCTTGTGAGGCGCCGGCTGATGGCGCAGGATCCGGTACTGGATCCTCGACGGTTCTGGCAGGATTGACGGTTCATGAGCGGCAAACGCACCCAGCCCGCATACGTGATCGCGCCCCGCGAGGGCGCCGCCGTGGCGAGCCCGGCGCCCGGGTGGAGCTGCCCCGACTGCGATGGCGCCGAGGTCGTCCGGCACGAGGGGGAGGAGGGGTACCCGGTGGTCCGCCCCTGCGGTTGCAGGGACTTCCGTCGCCGGATCGAGCTGTTCAACCGGGCGGGGATCCCGGGGCGGTTCTTCGCCTCCATGTTTGACACCTTCTCGCCGAGTACCGAGAAACAGCGTGATGCGCAGCGTGCAGCGAGGGACCTGGTCAGGAACTACCCGCTGGAAACCCGGGGGCTGATCCTGCTGGGCCCGGTGGGCGTCGGGAAGACCCATCTGGCCGCGGCCATGGTCCGGGAACTGACCCTCGAGAAGGGGAAGGCCTGCCGCTTCTGCGATTTCGTCCAGCTGCTGCACGATCTGAAGGCGGCCTACGAACGCCGGGAAGGTGCGGCGGAGCTGGTGGAGCCGCTGACCCGGGTCGACGTGCTGGTGATCGACGACCTGGGCAAGGGGCGAGGCACCGAGTGGGAGATGGACGTGCTCGACGACCTGGTCAGCCGCCGCTACAACGCTGGCCGCACCACGATCGCGACCACCAACCACCTGGACCGCGAGCCCAAGGCCGCCGAGCGGCATGCCGGGTTCGTATCGGACACCCTGACCCAGAGGGTCGGCGTGCGGATCCAGTCCCGTCTCCATGGGATGTGCGATTTCCACGAGATGGACGGGGAGGACTTCCGGCGCTCGCGGCGTACCCGCCGCGGACGGCGGAGTTGAGAGCTCGTGAAGCTCTGAGGACAGAGGAGAGGACGGATGGCAGACGAGAACAACGACCCCATCCAGGACGCGGACGGTGGCGGAGATCCCCTCGGACGCGGCCAGGGCGGAGGCGGCTGGCTGAACAAGATCATCGGCCAGGAGGGGGACCGCAAGGCGCGCCTGATCGGCCTGGGCGGGGTGGTCGTGGTCCTGTTGATCCTCGGCCTCTACGCCACGATCAACCACCGGGCGACGGAGCGACGGAACCTGGGGGTGATCGGCGAGGTCGCCACCCAGAACACCCCGATCGCCAAGCTCGCGGTGGTGAAGCAAGAGGTGGTGGACGGGGTGGTCATGACCCACCTGCGGTGGTCCGAGCTGGATCCGTCCGGCGCGGAGGGCAACGTCCAGGAGGTCCAGCTCCCGGGTGATCTGCTGCACGTGGATGTCAGCCAGGCCACCGTGACCCACCGGAAGCTGGACGAGCCGGTGGACCTGGTCTACTTCGCCTCGCTCTCCGCAGCGGAGGCCGAACCGCTGCCGGTGGTGGATCCCAAGGGTCCCTACTACTACCGCTACCAGGGCGATCGGTCGGCCAGCGTCGCGCGGACGGCCAAGCGACTCTGGGCTGTGCTCGAGGGTGAGCGGCCGGCACCCGCCTACCTTCAGGTGGAGGCCCGGGTCCTGGGTGGGGCGGACCTGCCGCTGCTGATCGGTGAGCAGTGGGAGCTCTCCCTGGGGCCCACGGGGGTGGTGGAGCCGCGCCGCGCCCGGTCCCCACGGGACGAGTACGAACGCTTCGACGCGACCGCGGCGGTGGTGGCCACCAACCAGCTCTCGGTGGCCCTTCAGGAGATCGTCCGGCAGGTGGAGTACGCCGAACAGCTGGACCCCGAGCACGTCTACTACCGCCTCGCCGTGCGGCTGGACAACGGGGGCTCCGAATCCCTGACCGTGGACCCCAATCTCTTCCAGCTCCAGGACGACAACGGCCGGGTTCTCATGCCGCGGTTGATCTCCAGGGTTCAGCTGGATCCCGGCCGGGGGCAGACCATCCGGCTCGCCTTCGAGGCGCCGCCCCAGTCCAAGGGCCTGCGGTTCACCATCCCCGGGCTCACCGTCGCCGGTGGCGACGGCACCCAGCCGCTGGTGATCTTCCTGCAGCGAGAGGACGCCTACCTGGGTGACGTCCGCCCGTCGGGGGACTTCCTGGCGAGCCTGGACTTCGTGGAGCGCAAGGTGGTCGAAGGCGACTTCGCCATCGTCGCGACCTTCTCGCTGGCCAACCTGACCGACGACACGGTGACGCTCAAGCCCAAGCAGTTCTTCCTCGAGGCGCTGCAGTACGACGCCAGCGAGGTCATCGAGGCCACCGAGCTCTCCGTGGCGGAGATCGAACCCTACTTCCCCGAGCAGGTCGCCGTGACCTTCCCGGTGGGGTCGGTGCTCGAGCGGGCGGACCTGCGGGCGCGGTTCGTGGGGGACAAGAAGAACAAGGTCCACCCGGACGTGGTCTTCAACCTCGTACCGCTGGCTGAAGCCGACGCCAACGCCGGTCGCCGCTTCCTGCAGCAGGTCTGCGGCGCCCAGCACTACGGCGTCTACCACGAGCTGAAGTTCGAGGGCCCCGGCGGAGTGCTGGGGCTGCTGTCGGACAAGAAGGCCCGGGAGAAGGAGGCCCAGCGCCACCTGGACCTGGCCGGCCGCTTCTACCCGGATTCCAAGGTCATCGCGGCGGCGGCTCCCTAGCGGGAGCAGGCGTCAGGCGTCAGGCCTTCTTCACCCTATCTCGCCAGCCTCCGGATCCACACCACCACGCCGGCGCCGATGACCACCAGGGTCATCGCCGGCATCGCGATCACCATCACCAGCGCCACCTCGAGCCCGGTCATCTCCAGGGGCCGGTCCTCCTTGTCGCGGGCGCGGATGGTGATCAGGTCCTCCTCCTGGATCAGGAAGCCGATGCTGTTGAGCACCAGGTCGGCGTTGCCGAACAGGGAGAAGGAGCCGTTGGCGGCGAAGTCGCTGTCGCCGAACACGACCACCGGCGCCAGCTTCTCGTCGTCCCCGTGATCGTGGTCGTGGACCTCGGCCGGCGTCGGCGCGTCGGCGTCGCCGTCCTCCGCCGAGTCGTCGTCGGCCAGGGGCGGCGCGGGGGCGTCCCGCACCGGAACCTCGACCACCGCCGCCACCGGCAACGGTCCCAGCTCGTCCACCTCGGGATCGAAGGCCGCCTCCATGGATTCCAGGTCGGTCTCCGCCCAGGCCGCCTTGCCGGTGCGCAGCAGGGTCTGGGCGTGGGCATTGCCCTCCGCGGGGTGCACCGTGCGCGCCCCGCCCAGGATGGCCGGGACCTCCAGCTCGCCGGTGATCTCGTGGTAGCCGGGGTCGGCGAAGATGGTCGTGTAGTCCCCCACCAGGGACAGGCGCATGGGATCCACGTCCACCACCAGGTCCCGCCCCAGGGTCACCCCCCAGGCCGCCAGCTGCTCCTCCAGGCCGTTCTCCACGCCCGGGTTGACCAGCACCATCAGCCCGCCGCCGCGGACCTCGACGAAGTCGCGGACCACCTGCACCTCGGCCGGGAGCAGGGCCCGGGTCGGCCCGGCGATGACCAGCAGGTCGGCATCGTCGGGGATCGCGCCGGAGGTGTACAGCTCCAGGGTCTCCACGGAGAAGCCGCTCTGGCTGAGCTTCTGGCGGACCTCCCCGTAGCCGTCCGAGCCGCTCTCCATGACCGAGTGCTCGCCGTGGCCGGAGAGGAAGTAGACGGTCTTGGTGCCCCCGCGGGTCACCTTGACCAGGGCGTTGGTCAGGTCGTTCTCGTCCGGCAGGATGATCCGCTCCTCCCGGTCGCCGCACTCCACGAACACCACCCCGTTCTGGAAGACCCCCCGGGCCAGGGCGACCCGGGGCTCGACGTCCTGGTCGAGGATCTCGACGCTGAGCTGGTCGGAGTGGGTCTGCAATCGCTCGGTGAGGCGGCGGAAGGCGTCTTTTTGCCGGGGCGCCTCACCCGACGAGTCCATGGACCGATAGAACCCGGTGACGGTCACCGGCTGGTCGAGGCCCGACACCACGTCGACGGCCTCCTGGGACAGGGAGTGGATCGCACCTTCGGTGATGTCCTTCTCCCAGTAGTGCCGCGACGAGAGGAAGTTGAGCAGGACCAGGATCCCGGCCACCAGCAGCACCATCAGCCACGAGACCAGCTGCCCCACCATCCCGCGACGGCTGATCACCCGCACCAGAGCGTTCCAGTCCAGGTAGATCCACAGGGCCAGCAGCACGATGGAACCGATGCCGACGACCATCACCCAGGTGGGGTTGTAGTCCGCCAGCAGGTTCAGCAGCTGCATCATCCCGAAGACGAGTCCGGCCACGATCCCCAGGGCCCCGAGGATGCGGCCGATCCATTCGAGTCGATCGCCCATCACGGCCCCCTACCTCGACCGCAGCGCTTCGACGCGCTGCTGGCCAACGAACAGGAAGAAGAAGATGAAGCTCCCCAGGTAGACCAGGTCCCGGGTGTCGATCATCCCTGCGGAGAAGCTCTCCAGGTGCCGCACCAGCGAGATGTACTCCAGCGTGCTCTGCACCCACTCGGTCTGGGTCATCACGGTACCGATCTCGATCACCCAGACCACCAGCAGCAGCACCACCCCGAGGATCGCCGACACGATCATGTTCTCGGTCAGCGAGCTGGTGGCGACCCCCACGGCCACGTAGCAGGCCCCCACCAGCACCAGCCCCAGCAGACTGGTCAGCATCACCGGCGTGTCCGGCTCGCCCCAGGCGTACAGGATCACCGGGGCGTACCACAGCAGGGCGAGCATGATGCCGAACAGCCCCATGGCGCCCAGGAACTTGCCCAGCACGATCTCCCACGACGACACCGGTGAGGTCAGCAGCAGCTCGATGGAGCGCTGGCGCCGCTCGCCGGCGATCAGGTGCATCGTCAGCACCGGGATCAGGAAGATCAGGATGATGCCGCTGACCCCGATGAAGGGGTCGACCACGTCCGTGTGCAGGTTGTAGTGGACCGGTCCCATGTAGCCGGTGTCCGGCCGCTGGCACATGTCGGCGAACCAGGCCACCTGCCCGCCGAAGAAGAACCCCAGCAGGAAGACCGCGGCGGCCAGGACCACATAGGTCCAGGGGCTGGCCACGTAGACCCTCAGCTCCCGGCCGGCGATGTGGAGCGCATTCATCATGACGACACCTCCGCGGACGACGCGCCCGGCGGCTGCGGCGGGGGCGGGTCGTTCGGCCCGGGCGGGAGCCCCTGTCCCATGCCCACGAGCTTGAGGTAGATGTCCTCCAGCGAGGCCACCTCCTCGCGCATCCCCACCAGCCCGAACCCCGAATCGACCACGGTCCGGGCGATGACCTCGCGAAGGTCCTGGTGGCCCGTGTCCAGCCGGAATGCGTCCTCCCCGGCCGACTCGACGCCGAGCACCCCCTCGATCCGCTCGAGGGCCGCGAGGCTGCCGGTGTCCGGTCGGGCCAGCTGGACCACGACCTGACGGGCGCTGTGCACCCGCTCGGCCAGGCTCTTCTCCGTGTCCTGGGCGACGATCTGCCCGTGGTCGATGATCACGACCCGATCGCAGGTCATGGTCACCTCGGGGAGGATGTGGGTCGACAGGATGACCGTGTGCTCGCCCCCCAGGCTCTTGATCACGCTGCGGACCTCGGCGATCTGCATCGGATCGAGGCCGCTGGTGGGCTCGTCCAGGACCAGGTACTTGGGCTCGTGCACCAGCGCCTGGGCCAGGCCGACCCGCTGGCGGTAGCCCTTGGACAGCTGGCCGATGACCCGCTTGCGGGCCGCGACCAGCCCGCACTGCTCCATGGCCCGCTCGACGGCCGCCTTTCGTCGGGCGCGGGGCACCCCCTTCACCTTGGCCGCGAACACCAGGTACCCCTCGACCTGCATGCTCTGGTACAGGGGCGGGAATTCGGGCATGTACCCCAGTCGGCGCTTGACCTCTTTGGGGTGCTTGTGGACCTCGAACCCGGCCACGCTGGCCTTGCCCCGGGTCGCGCCCAGGGATCCAGCCAGGATCCGCATCGTGGTCGTCTTGCCCGCGCCGTTGGGTCCCAGGAGGCCCAGGATCTCCCCTTCGGCGACCGTGAACGACAGGTCGTGCACGGCGGTCAGTGCCCCGTAGATCTTGGTCAGACTCTGGACCTCGATCATCGTCGGCTCCTCGTTCGGTTGAGGGTGTGAACACCCCCGGGAGGGGGGTTCATCCCGCGGCGAGAAAGCTTAGATACGCCTGTGGCCCTGTCAAGCGCGCCCGCGCGGGCCGGGGGGCCTGTGCCCGGTTCCCAGGCGGCGGCGAACCAGGATGAGGCCCGGAATCCCGAGGGCCAGGGCCAGGCGACGGTCGGCGGGTCCGGGGGCCTCACACTCGCAGCCAGCAGCGCCGTCCTCGTACGCGGCCGTCACGTGTGGGGGCGGGTACAGACCGCTCACGTCGTCGTCCCCGGCCGTGTCGTCGTCCCCGGCCGTGTCGTCGTCCCCGGCCGTGTCGTCGTCGCCGGTGTCGTCATCCCCGGTGTCGTCGTCCCCGGTGTCGTCGTCGTCGTCGTCATCGCCGACCATCAGGGCCAGCTCGTCCCAGATCAGGGGGTCGTTACCGTCGAACTGCAGGGCCCAGAACCCGAACCCACCGATGTCGTGTTCGCCCACCAGCTCGAGCTTGGAGAGCACCGACTCGTCGTCGTCGTACCAGACCTGGTGCCAGCCCTGGGACTGGTACATGTAGTAGGGCGTGTCCGACTCCGGATCCCACTGTCGCCCGTGGACCTGCGCGTCGGCCACCGCGCCGGTGTACGTGATCGACGACCCGTCGTCCGTGGCCTCGCCCGGGATGTCGTCCGACACCGAGGGCCAGTCCCGACCGTACAGGGGCAGACCCAGGTAGACCTCGTGGCGGTTGGCCTCGCCTCCGTATTCGATGTAGTCCTCCAGCGACCAGTCCAGGGAGTAGCTTCCCCAGAGGTTGCTGCCGTACTTGGGGGCGTTGGGACCGGGATCGCCGCCCGACCAGTGGTAGCCGTAGCCCATGATGAACAGGCCGTTGGAGGCGTACATCAGCTCGTCGTAGTCGTACGCCCCCCGCCAGTCGATGGCCGGCGTGGCCAGGGTGATCCAGGCGTTGGGGATGGCGGCCTGCAGCGCCGCCTGCAGCTCCTGCATGAAGTCCACGAGATCCTGCTTGTTCTCGTCGTCCATGCCCTCGAAGTCCACGTCCACGCCGTCCGCGCCGCCGGAGACCGCCGCGTCCACCAGGTTGGCCACCGCGTTGGCCCGGTTCGAGGGACTGGAGAGCAGGGTGTTCAGACCGGATTGGCTGAAGTTGGTCACCGTCACCAGCACCCGGCAGCCCTCGGCGTGGGCCGCGGTGATCAGCTGGTCGCTGGCCGCTCCCCCCCAGCCGTGGGTGGAATCGATGTCCCCGTAGTTGTCCATCTCCAGGGAGAAGTAGTTGACCTGGGTCATCACGTCGAAGCGCAGCCCGGCGATCCCGGCGTCGACCCAGAAGGGCAGGTAGCCGATCACCTCCAGGTCGCTCCGGGTCCCCTGCGACGCCCGGGTCCGCGAGGCGCCGGGCTGGGCCCAGGCCTCCTCCCATTCCCGGGCCGCGGCCACCACCGCGTCCGGCAGGGCAGGGCGGACCGGGAACGGCTCGTCGGACCGGTGCTGCTCGAGCAACCGAGCGTGCGGACTCTCCCCTGCAACGGCGGCATCAACCCCCGCCAGGGCGACCACCAGGACCCCCGCGACGATCCCCAACCGGGCACCCGCTCCCATCCGTCTGCGCCGCCTCTCCTGCCCTCCCCGGGGCCAGTCTACCCGAGAACCCGCGCGAACCCGCGCGGGAACCTGAAGGTGCAGAGCCGGGCCCACACGATCCGCACCGACCTCCCCCCGGTTCCGGCCATCTGCGATACTGGACGGGGAGGCATCGGTGGGACGCGTTTGGCGTGAGATCCTGGACCGTCGACGGGACGAGCTGGCGGCGGCCTGCGTCCCCGATGGTGACGGATCCTCCACCCCGTACGAGTCCCTGCTCGACGCCCTCGCCGCGGATCCTTCCGCCGCCCTGGTCGAAGGGATCCTCCCGCTGGCGAACGCTGGCGACGCCGAGGTCTTGGCTGCGGTCCACCGGCTCCGGGACGCCCTGGTCGATCGGCTGCCCGAGGATGCCACCGACGACCGGAGCGAGATCCGACGGCGGGCGGATGTGCTGGCCCTCGAACTCCTGGCCGAGCGGGAGCGGCGCCGGGAAACCCTCCGCCTCCTGGCCCGGGCCGAGGATGCCGCCTCGGCCCAGCTGGCGCGACTGCAGGCCCTCGGGCAGCTCACCGCCGCGGTGGCCCACACCTTCAACAACCTGCTCACCGTGGTCGCGGGCTACGCCTCGGCCCTGGAGACCAGCCCCCGGCTGGACGGACTGGAGCGCCGGGCCATCGACCGGATCGTGACCGCAGCCGAGCAGGCCGCCTCGCTGACCGAGACCCTGGTCCGATCCACCCGGGGTGATCCCCCGCGGGTCCGCGAGGTCCAGATGCTGGCCTTCCTGCTCGAGGCCCGGGACATCCTGGGTTCCATGGTCGGCCGCAGCATCCAGCTCGAGGTGCTCGCCCAGCAGGATCTGCCCCGGGTGGCCGTCGATCCCGCCCGGCTCCACGAGGCGGTGCTCTATCTGGCCGCCAACGCCCGCGCAGCCATGCCCGCGGGGGGGTCGCTGATCCTGTCGGCCTTCCTGGACGCCGAGAACGAAGGCACCGAGGACTCGCCCCGCGCGGTGATCCTCGAGGTCCGGGACTCCGGCGAGGGCATCGCCACCACCGCTCTTCCCCGGGTCTTCGAGCCCGGCTTCACCACCCGCCCCGACGCCGCCGGCCTGGGCTGCTCCCAGGTCCGTGCCATCGTCGAGCAGTGGGGGGGGGCCGCGGAGATCGAGAGCCGCCCGGGGGACGGCACGCGGGTGCTGTTGCGACTGCCGGTGGCCTGACGCCGATCGCCGTCCCGCGCCCCTCGGCGCCTTTTCTTCCGCCCCCCCGTGAATCCAGCGCCCCCCCGGACCGACTACAGCGATGAAGGAGGTCGCCATCATGCGACGACACCGCCCTATCTGGACAGCCACCATCGCCACGGCCGCCACCCTCGCCGCGTTCGCCGGTCTGACCGGCTGTGGCCACCACCCGGAGGCCTGCGCCGACGAATTCTGTGTCGAGCTGTTCTCGTCGGGCTTCGAGGAGACGGCCTGTGGCGACGGCACCGACTGCGTGTACGCGGAGGTGTTCTTCGTGGCCCAGGTGGACGGCAGCCACATCAACGACCTGGACGCCGACGACGTGTTGCTGGTGCTGGACGACCGCGAGGTGGGCGTGGAGGGGGCCGCCGACCTCACCCAGGACAACGACCTGATCGTGCGGCTGCTGCTGGACGCAAGCTACAGCATCACCGAGGCCGATGCCGAGGAGGCGGTGCGCAGCAGCGCGATGGCGTTCGTGGACTTCCTCCCGGACGAAGCGCGGATCGCCGTGGCGATGTTCGCGTCCGAAGACGAGGTGCCGATCTTCCTGGATCTCGGTGGCACGAACACGGCCGAGGAGACCTACCACGACCGGGCGGACGCCCGGCGCGTGATCGAGGAGCAGTACCGGGCCAAGCCGGACGAGAGTTCCCTGGCGTTCACCAAGCTCTACGACGCCGTCACCCGGTGGAGCGAGCACGAGATCTCGTCCGAGTACGGGGTCGCCCAGCCGGTCATGGTCGTGTTCACCGACGGCCAGGACAACTGGAGCCAGGACTTCGACAACGCCCAGGACGCCCGGGACCACCTCGACGCCGTGGCGCCCCACCAGAAGATCTACGGCCTCGGACTGGGAGACGGCGTGGACCAGGAGGCGCTGGAGGTGCTGTCCGAGGGCCGGTACTTCTCCGCCGCGAGCTCCGACGACCTCCAGGACGGCTTCGAGAACATCGCCGACGAGCTGTCCTCGATCTACCAGTATCGATCCCTCGTGCCCGAGGTGGCCGAGGGAGTGGACACCGAGCTTCGCGTCTCCCACGGCGGCGAAGAGGTCGCGATCACCTTCGAGATGGGTCCTTCGAACAAGGCCCAGGAGGCGGGCGGCTGCAGCTGCGACGCCGGAGGCCAGGCGCGCTCGGACCTCTGGCTCGCCGCCCTCTTCATGGCGCTGGGCCTCGTCTGCGTCCGTCGCGCCGCCAGGACATGATCCCCATCCACACGCCGCGTCTCGCTCGAAATGGCTGCTTCGTGGGCAATCGGGGAACGACGCGGGGTGTCGCTCAGTAGATCCGCTCCGCCGTGGCCTTCTTGGCCTTGGCCTTGCGGTGCAGCGTGGTGAAGTCCAGCGCCAGGTTCAGGCCGATGATGTCGGCGCTTCCCTTGTACTCGCCGTCGTCGATGTCGCCCACCACGGTGCCCTCGAGGCCGATGTGGGTGCCCTCGGCCACGTCGGCGGTGATGGAACGGGGCTGGTAGAAGAGGTGGGCGTAGGAGAAGTGGATCTCGAAGCCCTCGAAGCGGCCCGACACGCCGATGCCGACCATGTGCTTGTTGGAGTCGAACATGGTCAGGTTCAGGGTCGCATCCGGGATGGCGCTGGACTCGAAGGCGTAGCCGAAGCGGATGCCCAGGCGCTCGGGGATGGGCTGGATCTCGCCGCCGAACCGGATGCTGAAGGCATTCTTCCAGTTCTGGACCAGCTCGAAGGAGCCCTCGCCGTCGGTGCCGCGGTAGCTGTCCAGGGAGTCGCAGTCCACCAGCGGGACGCCGTCGCCCCCGATGCAGGGGTCGATGGGATCGGTGCGGCTCATGATCTCGTCCTGCATGGACTGACATTCGCCGTTGTCGTCGCAGTGCTGCAGGGGCACCTCCACGTCCGAGCCCACGATGGCGTCGGCCCGGGACCAGAAGTCCACGGTGCCGGCCAGCTCCAGGTTCAGCCAGCTGGTGGGCTGGATCATCACCCCCGCCCGCAGGATCGCCGGCTGCTTGGTGGTCACGGTGATGTCGTCGTCCACCCCCACCAGGTTGAACGGCGTGGTGTCCAGGTCGATGCCCGCGAACTCCAGCACCGGGCCGTACTCCTCCTTGAGCGCCTCGAGGTACTCGCCGCCCATCGTTCCCGTCAACGTGGCCGAACCCTTGCCGCGGAAGGTGTACTGGGGGGCGAAGGAGAAGCCGATCCGCACCGTGTGGTGGGGGATGATGGTCAGCCCGGCGTTCCACGAGGGCTGCCACTGCTTGGCCTCGAACTGGGTCAGCGTGTCCCACTGGGGGTGCTCGGGGTTGTAATCACCGCCCGCGTTGTCGATGTCCGCCGAGGCCCAGAAGTCCTGCTTCATGGAGATGTAGATGATCTTGAAGGTCCCCCCCAGGGCGATGAAGTCGAGCGGCGCGGGCAGGCGCCAGCCCAGGCCCATGGCGAAGTTGCCCTGGATCAGCCTCAGCTTGGTCAGCCGGTAGCGGTTGGGGCCGTGCAGGGGGTACTGGATCCAGGGCGCGAGGGGGGCGTAGAGCCCCACGGCGATGGTCAGGTCCGGGTTCTCGAAGCCGTAGGAGATGGACCACTCGGGGATCGGCCGGAAGCTGTCCAGGTTGTTCACCTCGGAAAACGGGCCGCCCACGTCCGGGCCGCCGGTGCCGTCGAGCAGGTAGGCGCCGGCGTCGTCGAGCTTGTAGCGGCCCTCGCCGCCCGCCCGGTGGAAGGTCACCGGGTTCTGCAGCCCCATCAGCCCCGCGCGGATCTGGAAGCCCTTCATCTGGTGCAGCCCGGACGGGTTGTAGTAGAGGGCCGTGTTGTCGTCGGCCGTGGCGATGAAGGCCCCGGCGCGGCCGGCGGCGACGATCCCCGTGTCCGGCGTGAACAATCCTGCGCCCCAGGCGGGGGTGGCCAGCAAGACGGCCAGCGAAGCCCAGGCCAGTGTCCAGCGATGCATGATCTCTCCTCCTGTGACCGGTCGGCGGCGAAGCACCTCGCTCACCCCTGCCGACGCTTCCCTACCACGTCCTCCACGGTCCGTGCCAGCCAGTCGGTGACGTCCACGGACGCATCCAGCATTCGCGCCCGGCGGCGCGCCCACGCGGCCGCGGTCTGGGCGGGATCGCCCAGCAGGTCCAGACAGAGGCGCAGGGCCTCGGCCTGGCGGGTCCGTCGATAGAGCAGCCCGAAGCGTTGTTCCAGCTCGTCCATGTACCCCAGCCGCGCGCTGTGCACGAACACCGCCGGGGTCCCCAGCACCGCCGCCTCCGCCGCGGTCGTCGCCCCCTCGCCCACCACCAGCGCGGCGCCGGCCAGCACCTGGTGAAGGTCCTCCGGGGGCAGGTCCAGGCTCCAGCGTCGCAGCCCCTCGGGGATCCCCCGTTCGCTGCTGATCACCACCCGGACCTGGTCGGCCAGCGCCCGGACGAATCCCTCCCGATCGCCGAAGCCCCGGTCCCCCAGGTCGTGGCTCGCCTCCCAGCTCACGAAGCGGACCAGGGCGAAGGGCTCGTCCCCGCCCAGCCCCAGCGGCTCCAGCCGTCCGGGCTCGGGTGTGAACCGCTCGGGGTGCAGGTAGGCCAGCTCCTGGGTCCCGTCGTACAACCGCTGGTTCCGCCGGGGCCGCCCCCGCCAGGACCGCGGCGTGAGCACGGCGGTGGCCAGGGGGAAGACCCAGCGGTTGGTGGCCGTGGCGGTCTCGGTGTCGTAGCAGACCAGGGTCGGGATCCCCAGCAGCCGCCCCACCGGTGCGATGCAGGGCCCCATGATCCCCAGCAGGGCGTCGGGCTCGAACTCCCGGCACAGGGACGTGAGCCGGACCGTCCTCTCCCCAAGCTCCCGGGCCAGCCCCAGCGGGCCGCCGCCGATGCCCGACAGCTCCCGGTGGGGAAGGTCGAAGGCCGCGAGCAGATCGACGGTGACCTCCTTGCGGCGGGCGGCGAACAGCACCTCACCGCCGCGGGCCCGCACCTGCTCGGCCAGGGGCCGGAAGAAATGCACGTGGGCTGGATGGAGGACGTCGAACAGCAGCCGCATCGGTCCCGAGGGTGCCCTCACCCGCTCACTCCGCTTCGCGGACCGTGGGCAGTTCCTCGAACAGGCCGGTGGACAGGAACTCGGCCGCGGTCCAGGCGGTGTAGTAGTCCTCCTGGACCACCCAGTGGCCCAGGTTGGCGCGGGTGATCAGGCCCGCGGTCACCGGCTCGCCGTCGGAGTCCGGGAGGTTGCCCGAAAACGGCGGCTCCACCGTGTCGCGGCCGGTCCACTCCATCTCGGTGAACGTCCACTCCACCGGCTCCACCAGCTGGGTCCCCGACGCGACCGCGACGGCGTTGACCGTCGGGTAGGGGGTGTAGTGGTCGAGGAACCCGTTGCTCTGGAGCACCGAGGTGCCCTCCCCGGGGGGCGTTCGCAGGTACCACTCGGGGGCGTAGTTGATGGGATCGACCACCTCTGCGATCAGCTGGGCCAGCCCCAGCACCGGATGGAAGAGGGTCATCGGCCCCTCGGGCTCGCCGATGGCGTCGCGCAGGACCGCCTCGATATCGAAGGGGTCCTTGCGGTGGAGGATGGTGTACGCCAGCGTCCCCCCCATGCCGTTGACGAACACCGGATCCAGCTCCGGCTCCACCGCCGCGAGCAACATCCCGATGTGGGCGCCCTGGGAGTGGCCGAAGAATCCCAGTCGGTCCGTGTTCAGCTGCAGCTCCGGGTGGGCCGGGGCCAGGGCCTCTCGCAGGAAGCGGATCGCCACCGAGGCGTCGATGGCCTCCTGGCGGAACACGGAACGGGACGACTCGGGATTGAAGAAGTTGTAGCTGTGCAGATCCGGTTGGGCCCCGCTGTCCTCGCCCCGGCTGCCGTGCAGCGGCGGTTCGAAGCCAAAGGTCGCGACCCCCCGGGCGGACAGGAGCTGCCCCTGGGCCGTGGCCGAGTTGGGGTGGAAGTGGTCGAAGGGGGTTCCCGCCGTGCCCGGCAGGGCGATCACCACCGGGAAGCCGCCCTCGGGCACCTCGCTGGTGGGCACCGTCAGTGAGAACAGCAAGGACTCGTGCCGCTGGACGACCGGCTCGCCGTCCTGGAACTCGAAGCCTCCGCCCTCGGTGGCATAGGGGGGGTCGCCCCGCTGGAAGATCGGGGTCTCGTACGTACCCTCGTACGCGGTCAAGAAGCCGTAGTTGTTGTAGTCCTCGCTCAGATCGAAGGTGAGGACCGCCGGCGCGTCCAGCCGGCCCGGATCGGCCACGAAGTCGCGGATCGCCCGCAGCTCCGCCGTGGTCGAGCCGGTGGTGAACACGGTGGCGGCCGCCACCGTCGAGAGATCGATCCCCACGGCCAGGGAGGCCGACGCCAGGGGCTGGTAGACCTCCGTCATCGTCGAATCGCCCTCACCCGCGAGCCATCCGGACAGGACCTCGGGTACCACCAGCGGCGCACCCGCCGCGTCCCCCAGCGAGTCCAGGATCACGAAGGCGTAGGTCGTCTCCGGCCGGAGCACGAAGCCCGCGGCCGGGAACGCGCTGAGGGTCCTCGAATCGGAGTAGGTCCCCGCCTCCCCGCGCCAGTCGAGCAACACGGGGATCCGCTCGCCGAACCCCGGGCTGTCGGTGTCCACGTTCACCAGCGACACGGGACTGTCCGCACCCAGGGTGTCCTCGGGCAGGGGCCAGGTGCCCGGCGCCAGCGCGGCATCGAAGCGCATCAGGATCAGAGGGCTGGTGCCGAAGCCCCGGACCAGGTCCAGGATCGCGTCCTTGTAGACCTCGATCAGGTCGCCCTCGCCGTGATTGGGAAACGGGCTCACGTCCGGGGCGCCGTCGTCGGTCAGGCGGGCGTCCGAGGGCCAGGGGAAGGAGGCGAATCCGTCGGTCAGTTCCGGGTCCAGGAGCACGGACGTCGTGGGGGTCGGGCCCCCCTCCTCCCCGGGGCACGCGCTCGAGAGCAGGACCAGGGCGGCGAGCAGCGGCGCCGTGACGAGGCGACGGCCGTAGCGCGGTCCAGAGGTGTCAGCCCTGACCGCCATCACCCTTGGCCGATCCCGACGGCTTCTTGCCGCCGCCGCGACGCCTGCGAGGTCGACGCCTGCGGCGGGAGCGGCGGCGCTTGCGGGGCTCGCCTTCGGCCTTCTTGGGTTGGGACTCGCCGGGACGGCCCCCCTCGGGGCCCACGGCCTCGACCTCACCGCTCGCAGGTTCGGCGGCCTCCATCGAGCCGGAGACGGCCTCCATCGCGCCGGAGACGGCCTTCATCTCGCCGGTGGACTCCAGCGGACCGCGTCCTCGACGGCGACGACGGCGACGGGTCTTGCCCTTGACCGCCCGCAGCCCGTCCTGCTCGCTCTCGGCCGCCTCCAGACGGGCCTGGACCATTTGCTCGAGATTGCGACGTACCCGGTGGGGCACGTAGGGCTTCTTGTTGCGCTCAATGGGCTCGGGGATCTCCACCACCACGTCGCCCTTGACCCGGCTCTGACAGGCCAGCCGCTCGTGGGTCACGTGGAAGACGTTGCCCAGGTGGGCCTCCTCCTCCCACTGCATCTCCGAGAGATTCTCGGCCCCCTCGCGGATGATCACGCGGCACAGGGCGCACCCGCCCCTGCCACCGCACTGGCTCTCCACCTCGGCGTCGGACTCGATGGCCGCCGCAAACAGGGAGAGGCCCTCTCGGACGTCGACCTCGGAGCCATCGGGTAGAAAGGTCACCTTGGGCATGGGGGCGAGTATAGCGACTGACCCGTCACCACGACAGGCGGGTCGTGCCCGTGCGGTCCGGCCACAACCGACCCGCCCCGGGGACCAGCCCCAGGGCGACCTCGGGCGGGGCACCGGAGAGGGGGGCCCAGACGGGCGCGAACCTCGACAGGTCCGACGGCGGACTCCCCTCGACGGCGGCGCCGAGGAAGGCCTCGATCACCTGGCGTCCCCAGGCGTCGATGGCTGTGGCGCCCAGGTCCACCCCACGCAGCCGTCCGCGGGCGTCCACCACGACCTGTACCCGGGAGGCGGTCCACGGCGCCAGGGCGCCGGCGACCTGGCGCGGTGCCAGCACGGACCGGCCCGCCGTCGGTTCGGCCACCGCACTCCACCAGCGACCCGCGTCCACCGCCCGCCGGTACCGCTCCGCCAGGGGATCCGAGTCGCTGAATCGCCGCGGACGGGGGTCCGCGGCGCCCGGCGCGGGGGCCCCGGTCGCCCCCCCCCGCAGCACGGCCGCCGGCGGGGGCCGCGCCCGGGGGTCGGGGCCCCCCGCCCCCCCCCCCCCGGCCCCCGCCCCCCGGGGCCCCCGGGGGGGCCCCGCCCCCGGGGGGGGGGGCCGGCGCCGCCCGGCGCGGGGACCAGGGTCGCCAGCCCCAGCAGCTCGGACGCCGGATGGCGCAGCGCCAGGGGGTCGTGCACCGCAGCCCAGGGAGTCGGATGGCCCACGGGCGGCCGATCCGGCGCCAGGACGAGGCCACGGCCTCCGGGCTCCACCGCCAGGTCCGCCAGACCGTTGCCCTCCCCCACATGCGAGACGTGCAGGGCACGCAGCTCCGCCGCGCCGGGGAGGGCGACCGTGATCGACGGCGCCGGCAGGCTCGCCAGCAGTCGGTGCTCCGACAGGTCGTCGGGGAGGAACCCCAGCAACGCCAACGCGCCGGGCACCGTCACCCGATCGGCCGCGCGGGGATCGGGCACGGCCACCGCGGCGCAGGGAGGTTCGGGCAGGGTGGCGGCCCAGGCGGCGTCGGCCTCGGTCCACAGCAGGTCGATGGCCCAGCGGGGCAGGGGCGGCCCCAGGGAGGCCCCCCGTCCAGCCCCCGCGTGGGGCGCGATTCCACCGCCCCGGGCCCAGGGCGGCGCCAGGTAGGGGTGCAGCAGGGCGTGGGTCACGGCCCCGGACGGGGGCGCGTGGATCGCCGGCATGAAGAGGGGCGAGAGGGGGGACGAGACCGGCAGCACCGGGTACGAGCCCTGGATCACCTGTCCCCTCGCACCCCGGTCCAGGGTGCCGCTCAGGACGCCCAGCTCCCAGCTGACCAGCAGGCCGTCCATCCCGTAGCCCAGGCTCAGTTCCTGCGCTTGCTCGCCCTCGTCCGTCAGTCGCCAGGGCCGCCGATGCCCATCGGCGGTCACCGTCAGCGCGCCGGTGGGTCGCTCCCAGCCCGCGAGCTCACCGGCGGCGCTCCGGGAGACCTGGTCGACCTCCTCGCCGGTCTCGCCGTCCACACCGCGTCGGAAGCGGCCGTGGGCGTCCAGCTCCAGCCGGCGATGCAGCCGACCGCCGCGCCACACCCGGACCGCCCGACCCACGTCCTCGTACTCCACGAGCCCGCCCAGCAGGGCTTCCGTCCGCGCCAGGCGGCCGTCGTTGCCGTACAGCAGGTACCACGCGCCGCCGGACCAGCGGGCCGCGCCCAGGGCCCCGGACGCGGTCCACTCGAACGTGGCGCTCTCGCCATCGGGCCAGCGGGCGACCGAAGGACGCCCTGCGGACTCCCCGAACAGGGTCCACTGTCGGCCATCCGGAGCCCCCATGCGGTGGGGCCATCCGCCGGGCAGGGTCACCAGCCACCAGGCCTCGCCCTGCCCCTCGGCCGCGGCGGTGATCCGACCGTCGCGATCCCGCCGCAGGCGCAGGGTCGAGTCCTCCCCGTCCACCAGCTCCACCACCCGCCCACGGGCGTCCCGGCGCAGGGCCAGCAGCCGGCCGTACGCCGGATCCACCCCGTCGATCCTCCCGCCCGGATCGCGCGTGATCCGGTAGTCCGCGCGGGAGCCCCGGGACATGGAGCCGAGTCTGCCGGACGGGTCGTAGGTCAGTCGCAGGTCCGGTCCCCCGGATCCCCGAAGCCGGATGGGCCGGCCGGTGTCCCGGTCCCGCTCCACCTGCCAGCGGGACGCGGCGTCCTCCACGGCCGTCAGCCCCAGCCCGTCGTACTCCAGCACGAGGTCCCCGGTGGCCAGGCCCGACAGGCCCACCAGCCGTGCCCCCTCGTGGCGGGCGCGGATCTGGCGACCGCCGCGGGTCGACAGCCCCACCACCAGGCCGTCCTCCGCACCTTCCAGCGAGGCCTGCATCGGCGGCGAGCTCCGCTCCACCGATCCCAGGCGCTCCGCGGTCGAGAGGCCGAACGTCAGCACGCCCCCGTCCCCGTCCTCGACGCGGATGGACCCGTCGTCGGCGTGCTGGAGCGATATCTCGTGGTCCCCCAGACCCCGGACGGACCGCATGCGATCCGCCTCGTCCCAGCGCAGGGCCAGCTCGCCGCCCCCCGGAGCGGTGAGCCGCTCCAGGCGCCCCGCGGTGTCCCGGTTGATCCGCAGCCCGTCGCCCCCCCGGTGATCGACCCGCTCCAGCAGCCCCCAGGGGCCCCGGGAGAGGTTGACGACGCCCAGGGGCCCCTCCTCCCGGTCCAGCCGGTGCTGGCCGTCATAGGAGTAGCGGATCCCCACGCCGCCGCCGTCGGTGGCCGACGCCAGAAGGCCGTTCTCGGCAAAGCTCAGCGCCACCTGGTCCCCGGCCGAGGTCCGGATCGACGTGGGCAGGTCGCCGTCGCCGGTGTCCACCTCCAGCCAGCCGCCGGGGCCCTCGACCCGGACCACCCGCCCAGCGGTGTCGTAGGTCAGGACCAGCTCGCCGATCTGGAGCGGCCGGTTGGCCCCCCGGTCGAAGCGCACCCGGCGGCTGCCGGTGGGCTCGACGACCCGGCGCTCACCGCTCCCGGTGTCGAAGCTCACCGAGGCATCGCCCCGCGGGCCGCGGACGGTGGCCCCCAGCGCCTGGTCCGTCGACGTGTATTCGATCTGCCACGGACCCGCGGACCCCTCGAGGGCCACCACCCGCCGGGCGGGGCCGTCGTACTGCACCCGGACCCAGTCCCGGGGCCCGTGGATCGCCACCAGCAATCCCGTGTCCCGCGCGTACTCGAATCGCCACCGTCCGTCGGGGGCCTGCAGTTCGGTCAGCTGTCCCCGCTCGAGTGCCACCCCCACCCGGCGGTGCTCCGCGCCCACCAGGGTCTGAACCCGGCCTCCCCCGTCCCGCTCCACCGTCAGCGTGGGTCCCCGGTCGATCTGCACCTCCCGGATGCCCGACCTGTCGCGACGCACCTGGAGCGACGCGCCGCTCATCCGGGATCGGGCGGCCAGTCGCCCCGTGCGGTCGAAGCGGTCGACCCGTCCGCCGGGCGCGCGTCGGATGGCCGACCCGTCGTCCTCCACCTCCAGCACCTGGTGGCCGCGGGACTCGGAGACGTAGCGGCCCGCGAGCCCCGTGCCCTCGCCCAGGAACCGGGCCCGCATGGCCGCCAGGAAGGCGTCGTCCGCCTCCAGCCGCCGCCGGAACCGGGTGCCCGAGGGGATGGCCTCGCCCGGTGTCCTTCCCGCATCCCGCCGCCGCTCGACGATCTCGTCGACCAGGGCCCCCCGGGACACCGGCTGTCCTTCGCGCATGGCGTAGAACCGGTGGACGAAGCCGTCGTCCTCCACCAGCTCCATCACGCCGAAGGGGCCGGGGCGGAGGCGCTCCTGGAATCCGGACCGCCAGCGGTCGGGCAGTCCGTTGGCGCCGGGCTCCTGGGGATCCGGATCGGCCTGGGCGTTGTAGGTCAGCGGAAACGATGTCCCGGACTGCTCGCTCCCGTGGGGCAGGAACTCGCCCCGCCACACCAGGTTGCCCGACAGCAGGTTGACCCGCACCCCCGCCGGCCCCTCCACGAACACGTCCGCCGCCGTGCCCAGCCCCAGGTGCCCGTCCATCAGGTCCGCGATGCAGGCCGCCTCCTCCTCGGGTCCCAGCTCGAAGTGGACCGTGGTCATCGACGCGTCGACGGACTCGGGCTCCAGGACCCCTTGCTCGGTGAACTCCTCGGGCTCGGCCCGGCGCTTGCCCTCCCCGTGCCCGGGAACGGCCAGCGCCAGCCCCACGACGGCGGCCAGCGCCACCCCGCGCGGACGATTGACGCCTACCCGACCCCGTGCCACCATCCCACCACTCCGATGCCCAAAGAGGCCCAAAGCATACCCCTTCCCACCGAACTGCTCGACGCCGTGGACGCCACCGTGGGCCCCGAGGCCCGCGCCAACTTCGTCTCCCGCGCCGTCGCCGCCGCCCTCCTCCACCGCCGCCTGGCCGAGTCCGACGGCGATCCCGGGGTGGAACCCTGGTGGCCACTGGAGGACGTGGATTTTGTGATGTTGAGGAGTGGGGAGGTGTGGTTGGCGAGTGGGAAAGACGGGGAGGAGTAGACCCGAACGGGCCCTGATCCCTTCGAAGCCACCCTCGCCGCTCAGGCGATCAGCCGCCCCAGTGCGACGGACAGGGCATTCGCGTCTTTCCAGTGGATTCTCTCGGCGCGCTCGCACCGACCTTCCCATTCGGGGTGTGGGCCCTGGGAGGACGCGTCTTGCACGAACAGGGCTCGAAGCCGGGGAGGAGTCGGAGTGACCGCTTCCGCGCCTCCCCAGCGTACGTGGGTGAACAGGAGCACGATGGGTACCTCGGGACCGCGGCGTAGCTGGCGCTGCAGACGAGCCGCGAGTTCCATGACGGAGCCGGGGAGGAGCGGACTCGAGGAGCGATGCGTCTGGGCCAGGACGAGTTCGGTCGGGTCGCGCACGAGCGAGACGCTGCACTCCCCCCCCGCGGTCACCAGGGCGATCGGCTGACCGGCACTCAGGAGCACCTCCGCCGCGGCGCCCCCCCCCGCCCGCCGGGGCCCCCCCCCCCGCCCGGCGGGCGGGGGGGGGCCCGGCCCGCCGCCCCCCCCCCGGCGCCCGGGCGGGGGGGGGGCGTTGAACCC
>CAZITQ010000006.1:0-54269 GCA_964542165.1 uncultured Rickettsiales bacterium | reverse complement strand
CACCTCCGCCGCCGCGCTGTCCGCGGACCGCAGGAGCCTCCCGACCGGCCCGAAGGTCGGGGGAGTCACGTCCAGGACGACCACCGCCGGGAGCATGCGCGGGGAGGGAGAGTTGAACCGTGACCGGTACAGCAACTCGTCGGCGCAGGCTCGGTAGGTGAACAGGTCCCGATCGAGGGCGAGCTGTGAAGGAAGCAGGGGAGCAGGCGGCCCGTGGGGACATGCGCCTGCCGGTTCCTGGCCGGGACCGCGCCCCGTCTCGAACTCGTTCCGACGGTGTCTCGTGGGAGCCAGGACATCCATCCGCGGGTGGATGTCGACGTGCACGGGTTCGGATGTCCATTGCAGGAGGCGGAGTGGCAGCCCGGGATCCCGTACCACGCTGTCGGGGCCCACCGCCCGCAGGAGGGCCAACAGCCGTTCGTCCACGGCCGCCGCGGCGCGGAGGAGATCCCGGCGCGGCGCAACCGGGGGACGCGCCAACACGGCCTCGCCGAACAAAGCCCTGCGAAGCCGCACCCGCATCCCCGCGGTGTCCAGTCCCGGTGGCGGCCTCCACTCGTGCAAGGCGACATCTCGCAACAGGAGAGCCAGGAGTCCGATCCGAGCCCGACCGGGCCATCCAAGGTCGGCCAGGCGGGCGAATCCGGCTTGCGCGCGCAGGGAGACGAGCACGCCGTGTCCCGGCGCAGGCCCCAGTGCGTCGTGCAGGTCTCGGACCAGGGACGCCGGCGGATGAATGGCGAGGCGAGCCAGAGCGGCCATGGCGTCCGACAGCGACGCGAGGTCCATCGGGGCTTCTGCGTCGGGGTCCACGGTCGATCGTCCGCTACGATCGTGATCGGGGTTCCAGAGGCACGTGAAACGATCACGATTGCACGTCGCCAACCACGGGTCCGACGGGGCCCACGCGACCGCGCTGTCCGCCGGGTAGTAGGCGGGATCGTACGAAGACGGATCACCCGGCCGCTCGAAATGCACCAACTGCTCACCCGTCTCGCCGTCCCAAACGGACATCGATCCATCGACAAACGTGGCGGCGAGCCGCAGGTCGTGGGGAGACCAGCGGGGCTCCGACTGGAGATCGACGTCCACCGAGATCTGCGCCTGGCGCGACCCTGTTCCCAGGTTCCAGACGTCGATCTCGTCCGAGGAACCGACGGCCAGCAGTCGCCCGTCTGGTGAGACGGCGATCCCCCGAAGACCGTGTTCGGGGCGCATGTGAGACCCTCGATGCTCGAACTCGCGCCTATAGACCGGCTCACCCGGCGGGGCACCGGGTTGCCAGATACAGACGCGGATGTCCCAACTGGACGGGCCACGCAGTGACTGGCGCACGAGCGCGATCCGTCCGTCGGGCATCCAGGTCCAGCGGCTGAGGCAGCCCCTCGGGTCCCGCGGACCCGTGTCGCTCAGGGTGGCGTGAGGCCGCCCGCTGGCAGCGCGAATGACCTGCAATTCGCCACGATGGTCAGGTTGGTAGAATCCCGCAGCGAGGCCAGGATTTCGTTCATTGGCGTCTACGTCGATGCCGAACGCCAAGAGGGAGCCGTCCACAGACCACTGCAAGCTCCTGACAATCTCACCCGGTCCGCGGTGGACTTCCGTGAACTCCCGGCTCGCGGTGTCCAGCGTCCTGACCCGTCCCCCTGAATCGCCGAGCGCGAGGGTCCTTCCATCCGGCGACAGGGCCATGGCCCTCGCACTCACCCTGTGCCTCCCGACCACTTGGCCTGTCTTCATGTCCCAGATGTGCAGGTCAGGATCGAACTGGAGCCAGCGTTCGGGTCGCTTGGCAAGGGTGTACATCGTCGACGAATCCGGCGCGATGGCCAGGGCGAACACCCGGTGCTCCGAATCGCCGTCGGGAGACAGGCGGCCGACGCAGGCGCCGTCGGCAGACGACAGGACAGGGAGCGAAGCAGTGCGCCGGGGCCCGGTGGTAGCTGGCCGGCGCCCGACGGTGAGGGCCTGACGGGCGAGCCAGGAGGTCACCCCGGGATCCTCGACCCGCACGTTCCTCAGCGGGCGGACGTCCCAGATCCGGATGCCTTCGTATCGGTCGATAAGGGCGAACCAGCGCCCGCACGGCGACCAGAGGTTCTCTTCCGCGAAGCTGGCCGGGCGTCCCGTGACCGGGTGTCCCGCGCCGCGCGCGAGTTCATCACCGGTGAACACATCGAGGAACCGGACCGCGTCCCGGTTCGTTCCCCCAACCACCGCGACCCCGCCGGTCACCGAGTAGGGAGCCCACTGGAGGACGGACGAGACCCGTGTCCGATGGAGCTCACGGCCCGTGGAGGCATCCCACAAACGCAGGGTGTCGTCGCTCGAGGCGGCCGTCCAGAGCGATCGTCCGTCGTCGGACCACCTCGGCGGTGTCGCTTTGTGGTCCGCGCCGCCGAAGGAGACACACTTTCCCCCAGAGGAGGGTTCCCAGACACGGATGGTCCCACGCACGTCCGGGCAGGCGAGCCGGTCGCTTCCCGGCGACCAGGACACGCTGTCAAGGGCCGGCGGCAGGCGCTGGTCGGGCCTCCGCAGGACCGCCCGTTCAGCTCCGGTGTGCGGATCCCACACGCGAACCGCTGAATGGCTGCCCCACGACGCGATCCATCGCCCATCGGGGGACCACGCAAGCTGGTTGACTCGACGCTTCCGGTGCCCGGTGAACTGGGTCCTGGACCGCATGCGTACCGGCCGGTTTGAGGAATCCAGTTCTCCGGGACCAGATTGCGATAGGGTCCAGATGATCACAGCGTCCGAGTGTAGGGTCGCGGTGCCCAGGAAGCGGCCACACGGGGACCATTTGATCGCAGTCAACATGTCACTGCGATCCGCATGCTGGACGCGGGTCATCTCGGCGCCCGAGCGTGGGTCCCAGAGGCGGACGTATGCCGTGCTGTCTCCCGAGGCCAGGATTCCACCATCGGGGGACCATGCAAGGCTGTCGACTCCGAAGGAATGACCGCCGCAGACAGAAGGTGGCCCGGGCCGGGTGAGATCCCAGAGGTAGAAGTTGTACTCGCCGTCCACTTCCCAGTCGTGGAGCGCCGCCGCCGCGATCCCGTTGCCATCCGGCGACCAGGCGGTCACCCCGAGCAGATCGTCGGGGTCCAGCTCACACTTCAGCGGGAGATACAGAGGCACATCGATCCCCAGCGAGGCACTTTACTTCGCCCTGGCGTCCCCGAGGTCAACCGGACGAATCTTGAACTCGCGCGCAGCCACCCGCAGGCCACCGCCCCGACCGCGGAACAGCACGTCCGAAACCCCATCCGACAGTACGTGGTTCACCCCGTGCAGACCAGCCAATCCGCCAACAGGCACCACGATCGGGGTGAACGGGGCCGAATCTGGGCACAACGCACTGAGTTCTGCTGTATCGGGCCCTACTGATACGCTGGGTTCATCGAGGAGGGAGTTCCAAAGAACCGGGGACGCGGCATCTCCTGGTCCGCATTCGCCCGGCCTGGGATGCAGGGGACGGCAAGGAATAGGGTGAGGACGTCGCCAACGCTGCCGGAGGTCGTCTGTTGCGGGGGCCACGAGGACCACGTCGCGTCCGTGAGTTGGTCGCCTGACGGGCGGCTTCTCGCCTCCGCTGGATTCCTGGACGACACGATCCGGGTCTGGGATCCCTCGACGGGCCACAACGTCGCTTCGTGGCACCAAGCTGGATCTGGTCCTCACGAAGTGCTCTGGTCACCGGATGGCCGGCGGCTGGCCGCCGCCACTTCCGACGGCCCCATCCCCATCGTCAGTCCATCCGACGGTCGAACCCTGGCACGTTGCGACGGCCACGAACGCTACGTGTTCCACGTGGCGTGGTCACCGGACGGTCGGGCCCTCGCCTCCTGTGCCGTCGATGGCAGCCTACGGCTGTGGGATCCGGAGACAGGTGCGCCAATCCGAAGGTTCCGTGGGTGGTTCGGTTCGGTTTGGCGTGCTGCATGGTCTCCCCGTGGAGACATGCTGGCATCCGCGGCCGAGGAGGGGCCCGCGCGGCTCTGGGATCCCCGCTCCAGACAGGAGATCGGCTGTTGTCAGGAGTGCGACCCGGCCTACGACGTGTTCTGGGCTCCCGATGGCCGGATGCTCGCAACGATTGCCGACGACGGCGTTCACGTTGTCGAGGTGCGGTCCAGGCGCGTCGTCACGCGATTTCGCGGTCATGCGGAGCATGTCTCGTACGCGGCATGGTCACCGTCCGGGCAACAGCTCGCTACTTGTGCCCTGGACGGCACCGTGAAGATCTGGGACGTGACGTCGGGCGCGGAGACGGTCAGTGGCCACTCGAAGACCTCCCAGGAAGCCTACGTGGAGTGGTCTCCCGACGGGCGATGGATCGCCGTGGAGCGAGATGACTACACTATCGGCATCCTGGATTCCCGCAACGGACAGGAAGAAGCCCACTGCGCTCACCCGTTCGACGACGTACGGAGATTCAAGTGGTCTCCTGACGGCAATCTACTTGCGACCTGTGGAAAGGACCGGACGGTCCGCATCTGGGACACATCGCCGCTCACGGCACCCGACGCCCCGGTGGCCATGAAGGACTGGCTCCGCCGTCAGGCCGCGACTGTGGGACTGAAACCAGTGCCCAGACGGAGGGTACCGCGGCCCGGGGGGTGTACGGATGTCCCGGGAGAGAACTCCACAGCGCTTGGCGACTTCCTACTCGGTACTCTCAGCGGACTCGAAGCACCCGTGCACCAACTGGTCGTCGCTGACCACCGATTGGTGGTCGCGCTGTACTCCCGCGGCCGTTGCCGATCCTGGGACCCGAGAACCGGGGACGTCCGGTCGCAGATCGAACCAGACGCTGGTATGGAATGGGGTCGGAGACCGGCGACCGGATCAGTCTCTCCGGACGGCAAATGGTTGGCCGTTGCCACGTGGAACGACACGATCCAGCTGCACAATGTCTCCAACTGTCAGCTCGTCGGGGAATCCGGAGAGCGACACTCGCGAGAGCCCCTGCCCCATCAGCGGAGGTCTCCGACCGTCCGACGAATCGACTGGTCCCCCGACGCATCGCGGTTCGCTTCCTGTGGTTCCGATGGGGAACTGAGGTTCTGGGACGCCTCAACGCTGGAATGCATCGCTGGGACCGGTCGACCCGTTTCCTCGGAGTCGCCTGACTCGGTTTCCTGGTCGAACGATGGGGAAACTGCCGTCTCCATCTGGACTCCGACGCGGGTGCTGGTGAACGACGAGCGAAGGAACGTTTCCGTTGCCACGTGGATTCCGCCACAGGTGCGCGTATACGACGGTCAACGAGGCCACGAGATCCGCAGATTGGACCTGAGCCACGCCACCGGCATGAGGCACTACGACATACAGCTGTCCCCCGCTGGTCAGCTGTTCACGACCCAGCCCGGCCACAACTGCATCTACCTCTGGAGCCTGGACGACGGGCAACGCGTGGGGAAGTTCCGCCCGCGGAGCGAAGGGGTCATCGCGTCATGTTGGGCTCCAGACGGGCAGCATATCGCCACTTGGGGAAGGCAGTGGCTCGACATTCGCCTCCCAACCCTCCCGATGGTGGTTCGACGTTTCCACGTACCCCGATCCCGCCACCTACGGCGTGTGGCCTGGTCAGCCGATGGTTCGTTCCTTGCCACCACCGCAGGGGACCGACAACTACTACTGATCGACACTCGGGTGACCATGTCGAATCCACGCGTGAGCATGCGCGATCCAGCGAACAGAGAGCTGATCCGCCAGGCAGGCTGTTTGGCTCGCGTTCATCGCACCGGCGTCTTCCCTCCCCTCTCCGTGTCGCGGGATCTGGACAGGCAACTGTCCCAGGATGCCGCGGGAACACCCGTGGACATATTTGACCGGCACCCCGTCATCCGCACCCTGAACTCCCTGGCCTGGCCGGGTGACGCCAGGGCCGGGCTGGTCTCGCTGTTGTTGCGAAACTGCGCTTTCCCGGGATGGGAACCGCCCAGGGATTCGGCGCCATCAAAGGTCGAACGCCTGCTGGGCAAGGTGCTGCCCGGCGAGGAAATCGAGCCGAAGCCGGAGCCGGTGCCCATCGCGGCCGTGCTGCGAGCGGTAAGGGCGATCTCCGGGCCCCTGATCGAGCTGCTGAAGGCTGTGGGGCCCGCGGCCGTGGCCCGCGATCCAGGCCTTCCGCTGCGTCTGCTCCACTCCGTGGAGGCGGGCGGCCGGACCCTGCGGCGAACGCCAGGCCGCGTCGAGCTGCGGATTGAGGCCTGTCTGAAGAAGTGGGGACGTGGTGCAGGATCGGGTGGCGAATACGGTGGGATCACCACCCGGGGCAACCCGGCGGCGTTGTTGCCCACCCAGCTCGCCCAGGAATCCGACGTCTTTGCCCACCGCGCCTGCGAGCAGCAGCTCCTGTACCGGGAGCGGCGGGGGCGTTTGCCGCCGCGCCTCCGTCCTACGGTGATCGTGCTAGACGTCTCCCCGCCCACCTTCGGTCCGGTGGAGGGCCTCCTGCGACCCGCGGCCCACGCGTTGGCGCGGATGATGGTGGAGGCCGGCCAACCAGCCGCGCTGGTCACAGCAGGCGGGGAGGGCCGGGTGATCCCGCTGGAGCGCGGTGCGGACCTGGTCGCCATCCACACGCTGCGGGCCCGGACCCACGCGGACGTCTCGGACACCGTCGGCCGCGCCGTCTCCGCCACGCGCGCGCTCCGCGGTGCCGAGCCCCCGCTGGTGCTCCTGCTCACCCATGCCCGGTTCGGGTCCGAGGCCGCGGAAGCACCCGCGATCCCCGGACTGCGCGGCTTGTTCGTCCACGCCACGGGCCAGGCCCCCGCCCCCCCCTGGGCCGACCGCTGCGAGCGCGTCGAGGTGCTGGGCAGCCAAGCTGCACCGGAGCTACCCCGCGCCCTGGGTCGCCTCCTGGCCTGAATCCGAGCTGGACGCCCCCTACATCGGGTAGGGAGTGAAAGGCAGCCCCGCTCTTCACCTATCCAGGGGTGAAGGGAGCGACATGGGCTTGCCTGGAATGGACGCCGAGGCTTCTGCGGTCGCCCACAACCTCCTCGCCCGGGCGTCACGGTTCCTGTACGTGCTCCCGCGGAAGGGCCAGGAGGAGGACTGGACGGCGTGGAGCGTGGTGCCCACGAGCTCGGTGCCCCGCGGGCTGCTGGACTTGCGGCTGCTGCGCAAGGTCGAGCGAGAGGCGGGGGTCCGCTGTGATCTGAGGTCCTACCTCCAGAGCCTGATATGCGGAGCCTTCACCTTCCTCTACCGGACCCAGCTGGACAGTCCCCGCTTCACCTGGCGGGCCCTCGTCCTGCGCGTGGTGGCCCGGATGGAGGGCGTGGACCTCCCACCGCTGGACACGGATCGCTGGCGGCGGGAGTTCTTCCGGGCCCGCCAGGCGGCGGTCGACTCGGTGACGCCGCCCGGCTGGTTGCTGCGGGCCATGAGCCGCCGTCAGCCCTTCGCCATCTCCCACGATCCCTCGTCGCTGATCCGGGCGAGCCGCCCGGGGCGCGCCGCGCCGCGGGCCACCCTGCGGGAGCAGCTGCGGATCTCCACACCCTGGTTCACCCCCCTGGTCGCCCAGGCGTTGCAGAGCTACTCCACGGCGCCACCGAAGGACGAAGCGCGCCAGCTGCTGGCCCTGGGCCGGAGGCTGGACGGTGGCGCGGTGTTCCGGGGCGAAGGAGACCTGGAAGGGTTCATGGTGCGGAGGTTCCGGGGTCGCCTGGAGGTCAGTTGCGAGGTCGGCCCACCCTTCCTCCAGGAGATCGTCCCGGGGACGTACATCCTCTGGGAGCAGCCCCTGGAGGTGGTCGGCAACGCCCCGGGTGAGTACCTGCTCCACGGCGGGGGGGAGATCCCGATGCGGGCGCGGGTCCGGCACGACTGGGTCGCCCGTCCGGGGCGCCAGTACTCGAACCTGAACCTGCACGCATTCGTGAGCCGAGACGGCCGGTCGATCTGCATGGCCGGGACCTCGGCCGGCTACCGGGACCTGGGCGCCGTCGATCCGGTCCATGCCCTGCTCGAGGGACGCCTGCGGGCCGCCAGGCGTGTCCTGCGCTACGCCGTCAAGCGCTCGAACAAGCGCACCCCACACAACCGCTGCAGCCGGTTCCTGATCTCGTCGCCCCCCGGGCACACCGCGCCCGCCTACGTGGTGATGGACGGAGTCAAGGCGCGCGCCTATCAGCGGGCCCACCCGGAGACGGAGATCGTCCCCTGGGACCGGTGAGATCAACGAAAGGAGTCACCCATGTCGGACCGCATCGAGATCCAGATCTCCGTCGTCGGCGTACCCATCGGCGAGCCCCAGACCTACTCCCTGGACGAGGCGGGGCAGCCCCTCTCCGACCTGCTGACCTCGGTCCCCGGGCTGGACCTGGGGGGCGGCCAGTACGACCTGCTCGTCCGAAACCAGGACCGCGAGGTGCTCATCACCCCCCAGCAGCGGCGGGATCTGACCCTGGCGGAGGCGCTGCGCCGCTCCACCAGTGGGGACCTGAAGGGCCAGCGTTTCCGCCTCGACGCCACGGCGGAGCACGTGGGAGCGACCCGTGTCCAGTGACCGGCCGCGCCTGCCTCGACCGCGCCTGGTCCTCAGCGACAGCTGCCATCGGGAGATCCAGGCCGGGTGCCAGCTGGCGGACCGGATCTTCGGCCCCCATGGCTTCCTCGAGGTCGCGTGGGTGATCTGGGGGGTGATCGTCGAACACGTCCTCTACGGGCTCCATCCCCTGATCCCCCGCTCCCTGTGCTCCCTGGCCTCGTTCTCGATCCGGCCCGAGGACCTCTCGGCCCTCAACCGCTGGGCTGCCTCCCAGTACCCGGGCATGGTCCCGGCCATGCTCGCCCACCGGCACCCCGGCTCGTACCGCCCACGCCCCTCGGGCGTGGACGAGCGGGACCGGGACGTGATGTCCCGGCTGCTGGCCAACTTCAACCACCAGGCGGTGGTCCACGAGCGCCCCCTGCTCGCGGCTCCTGGAGGCGAAGGGGACGAGTTCGTGGTGGATCGGCTGACGCGGGACGTGCGGATCGTCGCGCCCTCGGCGACGCGGACGGGCGATGAAGCGGCCGGCGAAGGGGGCGCGGAGGGGCCGCAGGGTGCGTCGCCACCTCCGCCCCTGCTCTGGCGGGAGCGCATCCCCCTCTCGTACCAGGGATTCGTCATCTTCAACCGCGCCGCGGACGCCGACGCGGTCTACGGCGAGGTGGTCCGCGTCGTCCGGGATCGGCTGACCGAGGATTTCGGCTACGGGCCCCACGCCCAGGTGGTCCGCGACGAGCCGGTGGAGGTGCTCTCGGACGACGAGGTCGTCCTGCTCACCGGGCAGCCCATCGAGAGGATCCATCGCCCCCTGGACCTGGAGCGGCTCGGCGAGGAGGTCGCCACCCGGATCCGTCCGCAGCGGGTGGTCTACAGCTACACGAACAACCAGGCCGGCAGGACCACCACCTCGGCCAACGGTGGTTCCGGCGGATGGGAAGAGGACCGGGACGACGGCAGCCCGGTGAGTGCCTCCCCACGGTCCGGCGGCTACGTGGTCGACGCGGGTGACCGGGTGACTCGCCCGGACAGCTTCACCTTCCTGCGGGACTGGGACGGCGCCGAGGAGGCCGCGGTCCTGGCCGCCGAGGCGGCGGAGGCGCTGGGCTGGGACGCCGGTATCACCGAGCCGATCTACCTGGTGCCCGGCCGCGACTCGACGGACGACGTGCGCCAGGCCCTGTGGGAGGCCTGCTGGGTCCTGCGGAACGACCTCCGCCGGGACAGCTGAGCACCGGGAGGGGACCATGACCGACCTGTGTGGTGCCCCCCGAAAACCGGTCCAGAGCGCATGTTAGTCTCAGGACCGCTGGGAGGAGGGCATCGTGCCGGGCAGGAAACACCGACCGGAGCAGATCATCCGCAAGCTGCGTGACGCCGACATCCACATCGGTGAAGGGCTATCCGTCAAGGAGGTCTGCCGCAAGCTGGAGATCACCGAGCAGACCTACTACCGCTGGCGCAAGGAGTACGGCGGCATGGGCATCGACCAGGCGAAGCGCTTGAAGCAGTTGGAGAAGGAAAACGCGCGTCTGAAGAAGCTGGTCGCCGACCAGGCCCTGGACATCGACATCCTCAAGGAAGCAGCGGAGGGAAACTTCTGAGCCCGCGGCGGAAGCGGCGCTTCATCGTGCATGCCCAAGACAAGTTCGGGGTCTCCGAGCGCAGGGCATGCCGAGTGGTCGACCAGGTCCGATCGACGCAGCGCTATTCGCCGCGGGAGAAGGATGACGAGCAACGTCTGACCCAGCGAATTGTCGAGCTCGCCTGCGAGTTCGGTCGCTACGGCTACCGGATGATCACCGGGATGCTCCGCGGCGAAGGCTGGGTCGTGAATCACAAGCGCGTCGAGCGTATCTGGCGACAGCAGGGCCTGAAGGTACCCAAGAAGCAGCCCAAGCGAGGCCGCCTGTGGCTCAATGACGGGTCCTGTGTGAGGCTCCGGCCCCAGTATCGGGACCATGTGTGGTCGTACGACTTCGTGGCCGCCAGGACGCAGGACGGCCGCCCGCTGAAGATCCTGACGCTGATGGATGAGTTCTCCCGGGAATGCCTGGCCATGGTCGTGGCGCGTCGTCTGACGTCCGACGGCGTGCTGGACGCGCTGTCGGAGCTGTTCGTCCGGCGGGGGGTACCCGAGCACATCCGCAGCGACAACGGGCCCGAGTTTACGGCCGAGAAGGTCAGGGACTGGCTGGCTTCTCTCGATGTACGAACGCTGTTCATCGAGCCAGGGTCACCCTGGGAGAATGGCTACATCGAGCGATTTAACGGGACGCTGCGGGACGAGGTCCTCAACCGGGAGATCTTCTACACGCTGTACGAGGCCCAGGTCGTCATCGAGGACTGGAGACATGAATACAACGAGATTCGGCCCCACAGCTCGCTGGGATATCGACCCCCAGCACCCGAGGCCCGCACACCCCCTGGGCCCGCGGGCCCAGGGGGTGCTATCGTGGATACGAGGTGGTTCGTCACCCCAGGGCAGAGACCTGCCTTGGGGCTAACATAGGGAGTGGCTCAAAGAGTGGGGGCAGCACAGCTGATCCAGAACGTCTTGTCCACGCCCTTGGCGGCGACCCTCGACCGGTCCGCCGACCACACGAACTCCGTGAGGTAGTCACCGACGGGTAGTTGATGGCGTTTGCGAATCCGTCCCGAGTGAACATCAGAGATCCAGACCTCGCCACCGCTGGACGCCGAGATGATCTGGTCGCCATCGGGAAGCCAGGTCACGCCGCGAACAGGGGATGGATGTTCCACGCTGTGGACGAGCCCACATCCCGCTCGCGCGTCCCAGATGCGCGCCGTGCAGTCTTCCGAGGCTGAAGCCAGGAGGCGGCCGTCGGGGGACCATGCCAGGAACAGGACCCCGTCGGTATGGCCCTCGCACCAACCAGCGGACCCGCCGGTCTCTGGATTCCACAGACCGACGCGTTGATCGGATGACGACGAGGCGAGGAGCATGCCGTCCGGCGACCAGGACACATCCACGACATTGTTGTCGTGTCGAGCCGGCGGAAAGGTCTGTCGAAAATCGGGAAGCGCGTAGATCCTCAGTGTCTGGTCCCACGCCGCGACTGCCAGACGCTGGCCGTCCGGCGACCATGCAAGCCGCTCTATGCCGAGGGAGTGATCGTCGAGGCGAGCGCGTTCCCGGCCCGACCCGGATTCGAAGATCCTGACTTTGGTCTCACCGCTGCTGGCCAGCAGACGCCCATCCGGAGACCAGGCCACATGGAACACCCCCCCGCGCGCCCCTCCGGCATCCCAGATCGACCGCAGCCTCCGCGTCGCCCCCATCCGTCTCCCCGCCACCTGGCCTTCCCGGATCGGCATCACCCGGGCTCCCCGGCGCCTACTCGACGACGATAGCACTGCTCCATCGCCTTCAGGCCACCGGGAAGCCCGAGGTCCGAAGCTCAAAACACCAACGAGAACCCCGCACGCTTGGCGGTGGGCCGGTGCTTCTCGCTGAACCGCCACTTGCGTGCGGCCAGGGCCGCCCGGTTTGGGATGCCGGTCCGGGCGAGCAACATCTCGGTGTCGATGTCACCGAGCATGCGATCCCGCTGGGCGTCCCAGAACCGATACTCGCGGGTGTTCAGGCTGGCCTCGAACAGGGGCATTCCTCGACGGTGCCGCACCGCCTTGGTGGGCGTCATGCCACCGTCGGGTAGCCGGCCCATCACGTCGCTCGCCGACGCGGAGATGCCCGGTACGGGGGTCTGGGCCCGCACGGACAGGATCTTGCGCGCCTTGCGACGGATCGTGGTGTAGAAGGCGGAATCGAACTTGCTCGAATCCTTCATGGCCCGCCCGTACTCGAGCAGCTTCCCCGTCCGTTCCGACAGCCAGAGCATGCAGCTCTGGGTCAGGTCCTCCCGGGTCTCTCGGTTCGCGTCCACCGAGTGGGCGACGATGCCCGCGACCCGCTCACGGATCGCGCTCCACGCGCGCAGGCGCTCCACTGGGGTTCCGTTGACACTCTGTTCGATGAGGGTTCTGGTCTCGATGGGGGTCATCCGAGTCTCCTGAACCGGACCACCATTGGCCCGTACCTCCAAGACGACGCGAACTTCGCCGAAATAACGCATCACCTCCGACAAAAAACGGTGATGGCGAGCAGTACGCCGAAAAAAAACGAACCCGCCGCTGAACTAGCCCTCCCGACTCCCCCGAACCGCACAACCCTCCAGGGCGTCCACCAGCGCGCCGGCATCCGGGAATCGCTTCCCAGGCTCCTTCTCCAGACACCGCATCACCACCGCCTCCAGATCCCCCGGGACCGCCCCACCCCGCGGACCCGACGGGGGATCGGGCTCCGCCTCCACGTGCTGGAGGATGACCGTGTGAAGTCTCTCGGCGTCGAAGGGTCTTTTTCCGGTCAGCGCGAAGTAGAGCACCACGCCCAGGGAGTAGACGTCCACGCGGGGATCGCGGTCGGCGCCGGGCTCGCCGTTGAACCGCTCCGGGGCCATGAAGTGCACCGTGCCCGACGCGCCGCCGGTCTCCGCGGGCACGGTGCCGGGGGCCGGCTGCACCTCGGCCAGGCCGAAGTCGATCACCTTGACCACCTCGCCCCTGCCAGGCTCCACGGTCACGAACAGATTCGATGGCTTCACGTCCCGGTGGATCAGCCTCTGCTCATGGGCCGCGGCGAGCCCTTGCGCGGCCTGTCCCACCAGATGGACAGCGCGCGCCGGGCTGAGGGGGCCCTCGTCCTCTACCAGCCTCTGCAGGGTCCTGCCCTCCAGCAGCTCCATAGCGATGTACATCACCCCCGTGGGCACGACGCCGATATCGAAGAGCCTGACCACGTTGGGGTGGCTGAGGCTCGCGGTGGCACGCGCCTCGATCTCGAAGCGCCGGCTCGCCGACGCGAAGCTCTGTGGCGACGGGCGCACGAGCTTCAGCGCGACCCGGTGCCCGAAGCGCAGGTCGACGGCCCGGGAGACCGTGCCCATGCCGCCGCGGCCGATCTCCTCCTCCAGCTTGTAGAAGCCCAGGTCCGATGACCCCGACAACCAGCGGAGGCGGAACACGTAGGTCGAGTGGCTCGCCAGGGTACCGGCCACCGCCGCGGCGGCCAGGAAGCAGCACATCAGGGCGAAGCGGACCAGATCATCGGTCACCCCGAGCTGGCTCCGGACCGATGGCTCCACGACGGCGAAGATCCCCATGACCAGGGGGAAGGAGCCCGCCATCGCCCCGAACACCGGGGCACCGCGCCGCCAGGGCTCGGCCACCAGCGCCGCCCTGGCGAGACACAAGACCATGAGGCCCGGGGCGTAGGTCGATGTGATGGCATCCACCCGGGTGGCCATCAGCGACAGGATGACCGAGCCCAGGATAAACAGCGTCAGGTCCATGATCCGCAGGGCCGAGCGGGAGGCCAGCGTGTTCCTGCGGTACGACAGCCAGCAGGCGACCACCACCAGCCAGCCAGCCAGGCGCAGGGTCAGGAACCAGGCCAGGGACCCCGTCGCGATGGTCGCGGCCACGAGCACGTCCGTGAGCGCGAAGGCCGGCCACACGCAGAGCGCCAGGAGCAGGATCCGCCCCATCCGCCGATGGGTGTCCGCATGCTCCCACCCCGCGACCGCCTCCACGAGCGCGTGCCCGGTGAGCTGCTGCCCCTCCTGGAGAGCGAGGGACGGCACACTGTCCGGCGCATGAAAACGCGACGTCACGTCATCGGCGGAAACCTGTTCGGTCCGACCCATCGGCCACGCGCTCCGTCCCCAAACCGGTAGTCGCGGGATCCCCGGGGAGATTGGAAAAACGATAGCACGCTGCGGTCAGGTCAGCTCTCGGCGTCCCCGTCGTCGTCCTCCCCGTCATCCTTGCCACCCTTGCCCCGGACCCAGTCCACGACGCTGCGGGTGGTGTCGTTGATCTCCTCGCCCATGCGGCGCAGGGCGACCATCAACGGATCGGTGGAGGTCTCGACGGTCTCCTTGTAGGAGGTGGCGGAGCGCAGGACCTCCTGGTAGACGCTGGCCTTGTCGTCCTCGTTGATCTGCTCGTAGTCGCCGCCCATCAGGGTGTCGTAGTCGCCGGCGTCGACCCACTTGCGCAGCTCGTTGAGGCGCAGGACGGGGAAGGGGTGGGTGCGGCCCATGAGGTTGAGCACCTTGGCCACCGAGTCGATCACGTTGCCGTAGCCCTCGTACTCCTCGGCCTGGGCGATGAAGGCCTCGGGGTTCATCTGGGCGCTCAGGCCGCCGCCGGCGAGCTTCATCTGGACCCGGTAGGCCACGTCCGGGTCCTGGGCCACCAGGAGGCCGGCCCGGTCGGCGGACAGCTCGCTCTTTCGGTCCCACTCGAGCAGGGCGGTGATGATGGTCAGCAGCACGGCGCCGCCGACGGGGACCTGCAGGGCCAGGATCATCAGGCGGATCAGCAGCCGCAGCATGGTCTTGTACAGGGCGTGACCGGAGAGCACGTGGCCGAGTTCGTGGCCCAGCACGGCCTGGAGTTCAGCCCGGTCCAGCAGGACCAGCATCCCCGAGTTGATGACCACGAACGGCCGATCGACCCCCACGGCGCCGGCGTTCACGAAGGGGGTCTGGGAGACGTAGAGCTCCGGCGGCTCCTCGAAGCCCAGGATCTGGCAGGCCTCCAGGTAGTCGTCCCACAGGTCGGGGAACTGATCGGGGCCCACCCGCGCGGCCGACGCCAGGTGGATCAGCCGCAGGGAGCGCTCGCCGATGGCGCCGAAGATCTTGCGCAGCACCAGGTCGAAGCCGGGAACCTTGCGCAGGGCCACCAGCGCGGCGCGGTCTGCGGGGTGTTCGTACGCCCGGGGCGAGATCTCGGGGAAGCACAGGCGACCGTTCGCGGTGCGGGGCCTGCCGTCGTTCGTACTCCGGCGACCTCCGCCCGGCTTCTTCGCCGAGGCCTTGGGGGTGGTCTTCTTCTTCGCCGCCTTGGGCGCAGCCTTCTTCGCCGCCTTGGGCGCAGCCTTCTTCCGGGGCTTCGGAGCGGCCTTCTTCCGGGTCGTCTTGCGGGTTTTCGTCTTGCTCTCTTCGTCCTTCGGCTTCTTCGGGGTCGCCATACGGTGTCTCCTCTTTGTGGGACACTCCCGCCGGAGCGTCCGCTTTCGCCGCCCCCTACCTACGACCGTCAGCGCCGAATATTTACCTGCCTACCAGGTCGCCGGGTAGCCGTGCTGGCCCACCGCCCTCAGGATCAGGTCCCGACGGCCCCGCCTCGGGACCGCGCACTGGTAGCCGTAGATGGTCCGCGCGTTGTCGCTGAACTCCAAGAAGAGGTACTTCTCGCCCGCGGTGTGGTTCTGGTAGTCCGCCAGCAGCCGCTCGAATCCCTGGACGAACAGCCCGGTCGCCCCCCCCTGCTGTGGGTAGCGCCAGGAGGTGTAGACCATCACCTTGAACTGGGACTTGGCATCCAGCAGCTTGTAGAAGTCTCGAAACACTTCCTCGAGGTTCTGGCGAAATACCTGGGTCCCCGGACGCTGCCCCGGTCGCCCCCACTCCACCTGGGCCGACAGCGCCAGCTTCCGGTAGGGCCGCACGGGGAACCGCAGCCCCTCGATCCCCGCGCCCCGCGGCGGGTTCGACGGCCGGACCCGGTCCTCCACGCACCAGGCCACGTCCCACAGGTAGGAGCCGGACTTGCGCCGGTCGTCGTTGAGGAACGCGGCGTAGCCGTGCCGCTTGCCCAGGCGCCCCAGGGAGGCCTTGACCGCGGACGTCCAGTCCCCGTGGCGCTCGGCCAGCTCCAGGTGCCGGTTGCGCACGATGGAGCGACAGAACTCCTGGAACAGGACCTTGAAGTCCATCGCGCTCTCCCCTCGATGGTCGCGGCGCGCCCCAGCCGGCGGCCCCCTCACCATACCGCCGGGGGGGATCGAGGGAAAGGTCCCCGGAGCCCGGTCGCGCTGTTCCCCTGGACGCCCCCCTGATACGGTGTGCGGTGCGGGCTCGTTCCACGAGAGGACCCATGCCAGATCCCATCCCCCAGCGCCTCCTCCCCGCGGTGGTCCTCGCCGGGTTCGTCGTCACCATCCCGGGGGCCGCGACGGCGAGCACCGGGCCGGAGGACGAGGGGGGGCTGGCGGTGGCGCCGATGGTCGCCCTCGACGTGGCCGAGACCACCGCCGCGATCCTCACCGGCATCGTCGAGGGGGTGGCCGCCCAGCACGCCGGCGCGGGGCGCTTCGTGGCCCACGGGGAGCTGCTCCAGACGGTCGACGGGGGCACCGCCCCCGGATGCCGCTCCCGGGACTGCCTGGTCCGCGCCGCCGGAGAGCTGGGCGCCAGCCACCTGCTCACCGGCGAGGTGGGCCGCCTGGGCGATGCCCGCGTGGTCGCCGTGCAGTTGACCCGCACGGCGGACGGGATGACCGTCTCGGCGGCCAGCCGCCAGTGCGAACCCTGCGAGGAGGGTGCGCTGCCGGCGCTGCTGGACGACGCGCTGTACGAGTTGCTGGCCCTGGTGGAGCCCAGCGAGGTCCAGGTGAGCGAGGACGGGCGCACCCTCCAGCTCTCCCTGCGACGCCGGGCTTCGGCGGCCGACTTCCTCGACAGACACCGGGTCACACAGAGCCAATCGGTGGACGTGGGCGGCGTACAGCTGTCCAGCTTGACCCGGTCCGACGAGCGGCTCGGCTGCCTGGATCCCGGGGACGAGATCCGCTTCATCACCACCCTTCAGGCGATCAACACCGGCGAGGCGCCGGTCACCCTGGACGCCCCACTGATCATCGAGGTCCTCGACGACGCCACCGGCGAGTACGTCCCCGGTAGCAGCAAGCACCTCATCCGCCAGGAGGTGGGGACCGACGACGGTTCGGGCGAACGCTTCGCCGAGGACGGCTCGTGGATCCCCCCCGCCAACGTGTGGAAACACACGGTGGAGTTCCAGACCCAGGCCTCGGCGGCCACACGCCTGCAGGTGCGGGTGAGCTGGGGCGAAGAGCTCCTCGAGGACCTGGTGACGCGGCCAGTCGCTCGGGTCGCCCGCGTGGACGATCTCTACCTGGAGCACGGCGGGGAGCGGGGCCAGGAGCTGGTGTGGGGCGAGCCGATGGCGATCCACGTGGTGCTCACCAAGCTGGAGCTGGGCGTGCCCGCCGAGGTCACCCTGCAGCTGCGCCACAAGCTCCGCTATTGGTTCGACACGGACGACGATCACGCCTTCGTCACCCTCGACGAGGCCGCGGACGGCGCCTACCACCTGATCCTCCCCTGGACCCCGGCCCTGGCCCGGCGGGACGCCATCGAGAGTGTGACGGTGGAGATCTGGATCAACGGGTGTCTTCTCTACGAGTCATCCGCCTACCGGTAGGAGAGGAGTCGAGCATGGACACCATCCCGGCCTGGACCCTGACATGCCTCCTGGCGCTGACGATCGCCGTCCCCGCCGCGGCCGACGACGAGGAGGAGTCCCCGGTCATCGCCGAGGTGAACGGCCTGGTGATCACCGTCGAGGACCTCGAGCGAGCGGCGAAGCGCAAGCGGCCCGAGGGTGGCGTCGTCGACGAGGCCCTCAAGCGGGAGGTCCTCGAGGACGTGGTGAACGAGTTCCTGATCTACCACCAGGCGCTCGAGCAGGAGCTCGACGAGGATCCCAAGATCCGCAAGATGATGGTCAACACCCTGCTCAAGCGGGACGTGTACGGCCACGTCCGGACGGAGGACATCACCGAAGACGAGCTGCGCGCGTACTTCGAGGCCCACGTCGAGGACTTCGTCGTCCCGGAGAAGGTGCAGATCAAGCGCTTGGAGATCCGCACCGAGAGCCACGGCAACCGACGCGCCGCCCGGATGTTCGTCGAGGACCTGCAACGGCAGGTCGCCCTGGATCCCACCCTCTTCAAGGCCCTGGCCCAGACCCACTCCTCCTGCCCGTACGCCCGCCGCGGTGGCGACATCGGATTCGTGGGTCGCAACGGCAAACCCGGTGTCGATCCGGGGGTGGTCGAGCTGGCCTTCACCCTGGCGAAGGGCGAGGTCAGCCCGGTGGTCGAGATCGAGAGCGGCTTCTATTTCCTCTACATCCCCAACCGCCGCGAGCGCGTGGAGCGGACCTTCGAACAGATGCGGGGCAGCGTGCTGCGCAAGGTCAAGAGCGTGCGCTACGAGGAGCTGTACGACAGCTTCCTGGCCGAGCTGCGTGACGGGGCGACCGTGGTGGTGAACGAGGAGGCACTCGACGAGATGAACCTGAGGGTCGATCCGGCGTCCATCCCCCTCTGGACTCCCCCGAACCTGGGCGACGAGGACGACGTGGAGAAGTGACGACCAGGGGGCGTGCTAGAGTCGACCGGGGCCCCTGATGGGAGGTGGGAATGAGCTTCAGACTCCTGCTGGCATCGCTGGCCGCGTCGGCGATCCTGGTCGCGTGGGGTTGTCAGGACTACGAGTTGGACGCCGGTTCCGGGGGCGACGACCCCGCGGACGACGACGACGACACCGGCGATGACGACGACCACCACACCGGCGATGACGACGACGACGACCACACCGGCGACGACGACGACGCCACCCCCACGCTGGAGGAGGTGATCGTCGGCTGGTACGTCTACGACGACGGCATCCCCTACGAGACCACCTCCAACCCCAACTTCCACGTGGATCACCACGGGGACACCGACCTGTACTGGTACGAACCCAGCGGTGGGCACGGCCTGCTCGATCCCAACCTGGGGCACCAGCAGGCCTTCGACCTGATCGAGCAGCACATCATCGACCACACCAACCTGGACCCCTCCTACCTGCAGGAGGAGTTCACCTACGACGGGGACTCGGACCTGGCGACCTTCGAGTTCGCCACCTTCACCTACGCCATGGCCTACCTGACCTACCCCGCCAAGTACGGCGGCCAGTGGACCATCGACGTGGAGGCGGTGGACGACGGCATCGAGGTGCTGGTCAACGCCCACATCATCGGCTTCATGAAGCTCAACGAGGCCAACGCCACCTACGACCTGGACGTGGACAAGGATGGGTTCACAGGGGTGCTGCAGCCGATGAACCAGAACGTGATCATCATCATCCTCGTGGACGACTCCCAGGTGGACAAGTACATCCGCAACCTCGTGTTCGCCTACGACGGAGTACCCATCCAGATGGGGCGCTAGGTTCCGGCGCCGGTGCCGAAACCTCCCTCACCCTCGCGCTCTCCCCACCCTTGACACCCCACCCCGTCGTACCCACCTCTCCTGCATGCCCTCCCGAGACGAGATCCGACGCTCCGTGTCCGCGACCTACACCCGAGCGATCTCCGCGCCCGCCTCCACCGGCTGCGGATGCGCAGCGCCCTCGGCGGACGCCGGATGGGCCAGGGCGGTGGGGTACAGCGAGGGCGACATCGCGTCCGCCGGCGACGCCGCGAGCCAGTCCCTGGGGTGTGGCAATCCCCTGGCCTCCTGCCGGCTCCGGCCGGGTGACGTGGTGCTCGACCTGGGCTCCGGCGCCGGGTTCGACCTGGCGCTCGCGGCCGCCCGGGTTGCCCCCGGCGGCCGGGTGTTGGGCGTGGACATGACCGACGGGATGAACCAGGCGGCGCGAGGTCACGCGGCCGCGGACGGACGGAGCAACGTGGAGATCCGCAGCGGATTCATCGAAGCGCCTCCGGTGGACGACGCCTCGGTGGACTGGGTGATCTCCAACTGCGCGATCAACCTCTCCCCCGACAAGCCGGCGGTGTTCCTCGAGATCGCCCGCGTGCTCCGCCCCGGCGGCCGGGTGGTGATCTGCGACATCGTGGCCGACGCCCTCCCCGACGCCATCCGAGCGAGCCAGGCGCTGTACGACGCCTGCATCGCGGGGGCGGCGACCGAGACGAGCTACGTGGAAGGACTGCGGAACGCCGGCCTGGGCGAGGTGGAGGTCACGCACCGCGCGCCCCTCGACCCGACCCGGCTCACCCCCCTGGTGGACGCAGCCACACCGGGTCTGGATCAGATGTCGGGCTGCTGCGGGTCCTCGCCCACCCGCGAGGCGCTGGTCGCCCTGGCCCCCGTCCTGGCGGGAAAGATCGCGAGCATCCAGCTGTCCGCCCACCGCGCGTGAGTCGCTACTCGCTCGAGAACACGAACGGATAGGTCACGATCACGATCCCGCCCCCCTCGGGTTCGGGGAACTTGAAGCGCAGGAATCGCTGGCAGATGCAGCTCTCGACGACCGCGCTGTTCATGCTGCTCGAGTTCGTGCTGGCCGACGAGACGGTACCGTCGGCGTCGATGGTGAACTTGATCACGACCTTGCCGGAGAGCGACGGATTCTTGTTCAGCTCCTTCTGGTAGCAGTAGCGGATCTGGGCCAGGTGCTGCCGGATCACCTTGTCGATGATCTCCTTGTCCAGCTGCCCCAGGATGATCGGATCGCCGGTGGACATCCCGGGGGTCCCGCTGGACTTCTTGCCGAAGTACCCGCCGCCCGTGCCGTAGCCACTCGCGCCTCTGCCGCGGCCCCGGGTGCCCAGACCTCCGAGCCCCTCGCCGGTGCCGCCGCCGCCGAGTCCGCTGCCCCGGGAACCCAGCCCCCCGGACCCGTATTGGTTGCCGTACTGGGAGCCGATGATCCCGCCGACGAAGGAGGAAGCCCCCACGCCGATGCCCTCGGAGCCGAAGATCGAACCGAGGTCGTCGATCCCCGAGAAGGGATCCGGCTTCGCGTAGAACATCGAGCAGGGGTCGTTGCCTGGGCTGATGCTGGGCAGATGGAAGGGCATCACCGAGATCACCTCGGGTAGCTCGGCGGGGACCCGTCCATCGGGCAGCTCGGGCACCTGGTCGGCGGTGAGCAGCTCGGCGTCCCCCCGGGCCATCATCACGCAGCTCGATCCCTGGGCCTGGATCGCGTCCAGGGCTGTGACCACGTCGCCCACGGTCGCGGCCGCCCCCGTGACGACCAGCCCGCCGGTCGGCTCCGCGGCGCTCACCGCGGCCAGGAGACCGGACCCATCCAGCTCCTCGCCCTCCTCGCCCACCTCGGCCTCTTCCCCCACTTCGACGACGCGGTAGGTGCTCCCGGTGACGCTCACCTGCACGGCGCCCCCGCCCGGCGCCTCCCGATCGAGGACCTCGGCCACCGGGGTGGGCTCGGCGTCCTTCACCAGCAGGTAGGGCTCCCCGAACTGGGCCTGCCCAGCCGTGTAGATCACCGCGGTCAGTGTGGCGGCGGGGACCCGCCGGTCGGCGCCGATCAAGATGCGGCCGTGAAAGGGGCACTTCGGCCATCGGGCGCCGTGGGCCTTGGCGTCGTCGGCGAGCTCCTGCAGCTGGTCGTACAGGGGAGTGATCATCATGCCGCGGACCTTGTCACCCGGGGGTCGACCATCGGACAGCGAGACGGTGGGCCACCCGTGGACCCGGATCAGCTCGGGGGTGACCTCCACGTACGCCGCTCCGCCCCCCTGGAACAGGCTCCGGGTGTCCAGCGGATCCAGCCAGTGCATGGGCTCGGGCGCCTGGGCGATTCCGTAACGGTCGAGCTCCCCGGCGATGCCCGCCTCCTCCTCGAGCTCCCGCTCCAGCTCTGCCACCAGGTCGTCGAGCGCGGTTTGCAGGGCCCGATCGGGGTCCTCCTTCCGGGCGGGGGCCGTCTCACCGAGACAGACCTGGTCCTCCAGGTCCCTCTCCCAGGCCCGCAGGGCGGAGCCCTCGAGGTGCTCTCCCGGTGCCACGTCGGGCCAGGGCCCCGCGAACCAGGCCCCCGGTACCTGCAGCGCAGCCGCGGCCTCGGGGAGCTCGATCCCCTCCGACGCGATGGCCACCGGATCGACGTCGTCCGCCACGGCCACGCCCACCGGGATCTCGGTCCGGCTGCGCAGCTCCGGCTCCTCGGGATCCTCGGCCCGCCAACCCTGGTCGTACCGACGCAAGGTGTACCCGCGCGCCTGTTCCGTCAGGATCCGGCCTCCCCGGTCGCCGGGTAGCAGCTGGGAGGCCACCACCACCACGCTCCCCTCCCCCGCGGAGGCGTCGGTCAGCAGGTCCTCGCAGGTGTACTCGGGCGGCCGCAGCTGGACCGCGTCCCTCAGGTCGTCGGCCCATTCCTCCTGCGCCAGCTCGCAGAGGACCGCGTCGTCGGGCACGGAGGCGAACATGCCGCAGCAGCCACCGATCCCCAGCAGCGGTATCCAGGCGATTCGTCGAAACATGGGGTCCCCCGGTCTCCGGGTGCGGGTCACCCGAGGTGAGGGACAGGGATAGCAGGCAGAAACGTCAGAAGTCGAGCTTGAGGGCCACGCTCAGCTGCCATCCGGTGAGGTCGAGGGCGGTCTCGGACTGCCAGGCCTTGAGGTACTGGACGTTGGTGGCGTCGATGGTGAGGAAGGCGTCGTTGAGGCCGGCGGTGGCGTCGCTCTGGGAGGCGCGGCGGGGCTCGATGCGGTCCAGGAGGATGGCGGCGCCGAATCCGTAGTGCCAGGCCCCCTTGCCGCCCTTGAGCTCGCCGGAGGCGCCGTGCTCCTTCCACAGGATGTAGTCCCAGCCGAGCATCCCGTAGGGCACCACCGGGAACTCCTCGATGGGATCCACACCGAGCTTGAAGCCCCAGCGCAGCGGCGTCAGGGTCATCATGATGTTCTCGCCCGACGTCTCGGACGACGAAGCTCCGACCGCGAACGCGGACTTCTGGTGGAAGCCGATGGAGGCGCCGAACTCCAGCTGCACGTAGCGGGCGATGGGCACGATGCCCAGGTGCAGGCGCCAGATCGCCTTGCCCCCCTCGTCGTACACCGAGGTGTAGGCGGTGTTGTCCGAAGCCGGGAACCACCAGGACACCCCCAGGCTGGTGGTGAACCACTTGGGGCTCTCCTCCGGCTCGTTGAGGAACCCGGCCCGCGCCTGGCCCGGAGCCATGGCCCCCAGCAGCAGCGCGATCAGCAGTGCGTGAATCGTACGTCCGTTCATGGCATTGCCCATCTTCTCACCCATGTCTCCGCCTCAGCAACGCGGCCAGCGCGAGCAGGGACACCGCAGCGATGCCCTGCGTCCGGGCCGCGGACACGGCGCAACCGCTGCACCCGTAGCCCCCGGTGTCGCCGGCCAGCCAGGCGGCCCCGCCGGTCTCCTGGGGCATGGCGGAGACCACGTCGGTGAAGGCCCCGGTCAGCTCGTCGCTGGTCACCGCGGCGACCGCGAAGTAGTAGGTCACGTCGTTGGTCAGCGGGGAGACGACGGTGGTCACGCTGTCGTCGTCCCCGGTGGTGTCGTCGTCGCCGGTGTCGTCGTCACCGGTGTCGTCGTCGCCGGTGCTGTCGTCGTCGTCGCCGGTGCTGTCGTCGTCGTCCTCGTCGAAGATCGCCTCCACCATTGTCGAGGTCCCCCCCTCCACCGTCACGGGGAAGCCGGAGCAGACCGTCTCGGCCACGTCGTCGCAGTAACCCCGGGTCCCCGTCCGCCGGGTCGAAGCTCTCGATCCCGAAATAGACGAGGTAATGGTCCACGGTGAACCCGTCCTCCTCCACGGGGGCCCAGCTCAGGGTGACCTTGCCGCTACCGGCGGTGGCCACGAATGCCTGGGGCGCCAGGACCTCCACCGAGCTCGGCACCGAGACCTGGACCGCGTTGCGGCCCACGTCCCCGTCGGCGGTCTCGACGAAGGCGAACACCGTGTTGTCGCCCTCGGCCAGCGAGGACGCGGCGAAGGTCACGTCGGTGCTCGTGTCGGCCACCACCGCGGTCACGCTCGGGGACAGGTCGGTCCCGCTGGCGTCCACGTCGCCGCCCAGCAGCACCGAGAGGGTGCCGTCGACGTCGCTGGACAGGGTGAGGGTGACGTCGCCCTCGGCGTCCACGGGGTCGGGGGACACCGCGTCGATGCGGACCCACGGGTTGACGGTGAGCACCTGGGCCCGATCCGCCTCCGGATCGACCACGATCAGATAGCCGTCGCCGCTGGCGGCCACCGCGGTAGCGTCGCCGGACACGTCGACCTGTCCAGCGAGGGTTCCGTCGCCGCAGTCCAGGAAGTCGAGCGTCCCGCCCCCGACCGCCGCGACGAAGCAGTCGCCGCCGTGCTGGAACAGGGCCACGCCGCCACCGCCCGTGGCCACGCCCAGCTCCGTGGCCGTCAGGGAGCCGCCCGTGTACGAGAACACCGTCCCGTCATCGGCCATGGCCAAGAATGGGTCGATGCCCGTCAGGTCGACCAGGGCCGCGGCTCCGGTGTCCACGACGTCGGCGACCAGGGTCTCGCCGGACAGATCCGCGTCGATCAGCTCGCCGCTGGCGAGGGCCACCACCAGCCGCTCCCCGGTCGTGGCCATCGCCACGGGAACGGCGTCGGCGACCAGGGCGGTCAGGTCGTAGGGAAACTCCCCGTCGGAGACCTCGCTGGAGGTGACCATGTCGGCGGCGTACACCCACCCGGTGGACGACGCGGCGTAGACGTCCGAGGCGTCGGCGGCGATGGCGGTCAGATCCGGGGCGTCGGTGAACGCCACAGCGGTCTGGGGCACCAGGATCGCCGGGAAGTGGGCCGTGGACGCCGTGTACCGCTCCAGCGTGCCGTCACCGCAGGCGACTACCAGGGCGGCGATGGAGGAGGCCAGCGCCACGTCCCGCGGAGCATCGCAGGTCGAGTAGCTGGTGGGTTCCCCCAGCAGATCGGCCGTGTCGATGACCGACAGGGTGCCACCATCGCCGTCCAGCACGACCGCGAGCCGGTCGGTGGCGGTGAACGCCGCGGCCAGGGGGCCGCTGCCCACCGTGTAGTCGGCCGAGACCTGGTCGGGCTGCGCTGCCGCCGGTGTGGCCACGAGCGCGGAGAGGATCAGGGGGAGGGCAGTTCGGACGTTCATCGCGCACGGACTCCTTCGCCACGGTGTGTCAGCAAGGAGCATGCCAGCCAGGATCGACGCAACCCCGCGGAATGTCAGGGTCCGCGGGCGCCGGAGACACGACAAACTGTCAAAGGTCGGGGGACGGGTCCCGGTGCGTTGACATTCTGTCAATGGCGCGGGCGCGCGAAAAACGGGCGGAGGGGGGCGTGGGAGGGGGTGTCGGCCCGCCGGCCCGGCAGGATCAAGCGCCGCTGGTGCGCTTCACGAACAGCTCGTACTCGTAGTCGTTGTCGAAGCGCACCTCGACCGCCATCGGTCGACAGCACACCTCACAATCTTCACGGTACGCCTGGCGTCGGCCGGCCAGCTCGACGAGGACATGAACGATCTCACCACAGTAGGGACAGACGACTTCGACCGCGGCATCCATGGCGTAACCTCCCCGGACGTCGAACTTTGGGGCGTCGGGTCCCGGGACGAATTCGCAAGGAAAATCCGCGGGTTGAGAGCTTCCACCTCCAGCTTCTACTGGGTCCCGTGCCGCCTGTACTCATCATAGCACCCGGACCAGGGAGGGACTTTGTCAAGAAAAGGTAAACTCCATAAATTCCCTAGTCAATGAACGCTGCCTGGCGCGCGGCCACCCGGGCCACGTACCCTGGTGCCGTGCGTGAAAGCGGGCAGGCGAGAACCGACGCTCCGGGGCTGCCCACGGCGGTGAGGGTCCTGTGGCCCCTGCTCATGGCCGGGCTGGCCCTGCTGGCCAACGGCTACCGCTTCGGCACCACCGACCAGTCGATCCACTTGACCCTGTTGCGAGAGCTCCTGGACCCGGGTTCCATGGCCAGCGACCTGGTGGCCAGCCACGCGACGGCCCACGCGAGCCTGTGGTGGCACCTCCAGGTCCCCCTGGTCCGCCTCGTGGGCTGGGAGCGGCTGCCCGAGCTCTATCTGACTCTGTACATCGTCGCCCTGGTCGCGACCTTCGCGCTGCTGGGCCGCCTGGCGCGCACGTTGCTGGGGACCCCCTGGGCCGAGCTCGTGGCCCCGGCCCTGCTGGTGGTGTTCAAGGCCTGTCCGGCCCACGTCCACACCTTCGAGCCGGAGCTGATCAACCGCACGGCGGTCCACCCCCTCCTCCTGGGCGCGGTCTGGCTCGCGATCCGGGGGAGACCCATCCGCGCGGCGGCACTGTGCGGGCTGGCGTTCAACTTCCACGCCACGACGGCCACCCACGTCGCCGTCGCCCTGGCCGTGGTGACGCTCGCGGATCCATCGCTGCGGGGCAGGGCGGTCCGGGCGGCGGGCGCCTTCGGCATCTGTGCGGCGCCGCTGCTGGCGCTGGTCGCCCTGCGCGGTGGGCCGGGCGCCTGGTGGGTGGATGAGGAGTGGATGCAGATCCTGCGCTGGCGCAACACCCACCACCTCTTCCCCGACCGCTGGCCCGCGGCGATCTGGGGTGTAGCGGTGGCGCAGCTCGCCCTGTGGGCCGTCGCCTCCCGGTGGATCCCGGACCGCGGACGCCGGCGTCGGGCCCACCTCCTGGTGGCCGGATCCCTGCTCTGTGGACCGCTGCTGGGCTCCCTGGCCGCGGGCCCCTTGCCCCTGGCTCCCCTGCTGGCCCTGCACCTGTGGGAGGCGTGGATCCTGGTGGCCCTGCTGGCCTACCTGGCCGCCGCGGGACCGCTGATCTCGCTGCTCCGTTCGCCCAGGTGGTTCCTCCGGCCGGCCGGGATCCTGATCGGTGTCGCCCTCGCCCTCGGGTTCGAATCGAACGCGATTGGCATCCGGGAGCCCCCGGTGTTCGACTGGCGCGGTCCGGGCGACGACGAACGAGCCCTGCTGGAGGCCCTGGAGGGTCCCCGGTTCCGGGTGTCCGCCGGTACGAGCCTACTGGTGCCCCCCACGGGCATGACCTGGTTGCGGCCGTTCTCCGGCCGGGCGGTGTTCGTCACCGTCAAGGACGGGGGCGAGGCCGTCTTCGACCGGGAGATGGCGCTACAATGGCGGCGGCGACTGGGGGAGCTGTGCGGCCACGACGTGCTCGAGGGCTCCCCCCCCGCCGATGAATGGAGAGGCTATCGCGCGGTGGGAGAGCGGGCCCGCGCAGCCTTCGCACGACAGACGGACCGGGCGTTGATGCGCCTGGCCGCACGTCACCGCGCGTGGCTGCTCGTGGTGCCCGCGGCCGAAGAACGGCCGGGGCTCGAGCCCATCTACAGCAACGCGGGATACTTCGTATACGATCTCCGGCACCCGACGTTCGAGTGAAGGGGAATCCATGGCTTCGGCTCCCGCGCGACTGTTCCACGCAGTCCACAAGGGCCCCCGGGGAGACGTGCGCCTGCTCTCGTCCCGGGCGGCGGGAGCGGCCTGTGTCGCCAATCCCGTTGCCCTGATCGTGCCTTGCCACCGGGTCCTCGCCACGGGGGGGATCGGCGACTTCGGCGGCGGGCCCACGCCGACACACGCCCTGCTGGAACGTGAGGGATTCGGGCGTGGGTAAGAAGGTCGAGAGCCCTCCCCACGGCACGCTCTACGAGCGCCGCTTCACCGACGTCCAGGCCCGCCCCACCCTGCGGGATCTGCTGAACACGGCTCGGGAGGAGGGGTTCCTCGTCGACTACCGGTTCGCCAACGACGGACTCACGGTCCGCCGCCGCTGGCTCGAGGGCCCGACGCTGGACGGCATGTTCCAGCGCATCCCCGCGGACGACCGGATCCGCTTCTCGGCGGAGGCCTTCGCCAAGCTCCTGCGCCAGCTGGACTCCCTGAGGGCGGCGGGACTCGAGCACGGCGCGATCCACCCGGGAAACGTGATCATCGCCCGGGGGGTCCAGCTCATCGACGTTGTCTCCAATGCCTCGCGGCTCGGCGCATCGACCGAGGACAGCCGGTTCTACCCCGTCTGGATGTGGGGCCCCACGGCCCCGGACGGGCGCGGCTGGGGTCGCTGGGACCGGGTGAGCCTGCTGCGCATGTGCGCCATGCTCGCCCTGGGACCGGATTCCTGGCACGACTGGTGGTCGGCCGACGAGATGATCGTGGCCTGCGAACGCTGGGTGGCCGACGCCCGGAAGCTGTTCGTGGCGGACGCCGAGGCCGCCGTCCGGATGGAGACCTCCCTGGCCCTGGCTCGCCGGCTCGTGGACGAAGGCGAACTGCCCGTGGCACCCCCCGGGGAGGAGCGGGCGAGTGACGAAGATCCCGCCGGGGAGGAGGGAGCACCCGAGGGCGCGGTGCCGATCCAGGTCGTCCCCGTCCAGGAGATCCCGGACGACCTGATCCCCGTGGACATCGAGTCCATGGACGAGGACGAGGGCGTCACGGACGCCTACCCCGTCCCGGAGGAGGCGACCGAGGCCCACGCGGCGGCGCCGCCCAGGGCGTTAGGCCCGGCGCACGGGGAAGCTCTCGTTCCCCCCGACGCCACCTCGCTTCCGGAGCCCGAGCCGGAGCCCGAACCCGCTCCCACGCCATCACCCGATCCGGAGGAGGACCCCGAGGCGGCGCTCCGGGAGGATCCGATCCGCTGGTTCGGCGACCACATGGACTCCTTCCGCACCCACAGCAACGAGACGATCCTCCGGCCCGAACAGGAGGCCCGCGCGATCCGGGCCGCGGTCAACGACGGCCTCTCCCCCGACCGGGCCCGCAGCGCCCTGGCCGAATGGCTCGACGGCAGCGGACTGGCACGGGAGGAGACCCTGCGCACCCAGGCCTCGCGCACCGTGATGGAGGGCAAGCACTTCGGCAAGTGGGTGCGGGTCCGATCGATCCTGATGGCCGAGTGGCTGTTCACCAACCGGGGCATGGAGGCGGAGGAGGCGCGGCACATCGTCCGCCAGATCATCGGGGAACAGGGGCTGTCCGACGAGCGGGAGTTCCGCAAGGAGTGGGCCCCCGCCCTGGAGCGCTACCTGCACAAGAACTGTCCGCGCCTGGCCTACAAACCCCGGCAGTACAAGAAGATGATCGAACTCGTCGCCGAGCGCGGGGTGCCCCCGAAGCTGGCCGAGCGCTGGGTCAAGAAGTTCCTGTCGGAGCTGGGGTACGAGCTGAAGGAGGGGTGGTTCGGATAGCCCGCCCCGTCGCCTACGCCAACCACCCCCACCCGGCCGCCCGCCCCACGATGAACGTGGTCCACAGGCCGAAGAGCCCCAGCAGCAGCGCCGCCTTGATCCACCCCATCCTCCGGCCGGCGAGGAAGATCACCAGCACCGCGGCGGTGATGACCAGCAGCACGACTCTCAGGATCTGGACGTCGGCGGAGGAGCCCGTGGCGGAGGCCAGGTGGACGTCCCCGTGGATCAGGCCGAAGAGCATCAGGGGCAGCCCCAGCGCCACGGTGATGTCGAAGATGTTGCTGCCCAGGGCGTTGGAGACCGCGTCGTCGTAGTGTCCGGAGCGCGCGTCCTTGATCGACAGGGCGGTGTCCGGCACCGAGGTCGCCGCCGCCGCCAGGATCACGGTGGTGAAGTACAGGGGCACGTCCAGGGCGCGGGCCGCCTCGACCACCGCGAAAGCGAGTCCGTAGCAGGCGGCCCCGACCACCGATATCGCCGCCCCCAGGACCACCCACGCGCGAATCGTACTCAGGGGTCGCCCCCGGAACAGGAGCTGGTTGAAGTCCAGGGCCAGCAACGCCGAGCCGAGGCTCCGCGGAGCGGCCTCGGCGTCGTCGGGATCGTCGTCGGGGTCGGCGCTGATCCCGGGGAGATCCCGCCGCCCGCGCCGGTACTGGACCATCAGGTAGGCGAAGTAGATCCCGTAGACGCTCATCAGCAGGGCGCCCATCCACCAGGTCAGCACCGCGCTGCCCAGCAGCACGATCAGCACGACCTCGGCGGCGATGAAGAAGAATCCGTCCCGCAGGACGGTGGGGCGGCCGACCTCGATGGCGGAGATCCGGACCCGCTTGCCATTCCTGACCACCCCGAACATCAGCACGGCCAGGATGCACAGGGCCGGGATGATCACCGCATTGAACACCGCGCTTCCGGCGCAGGTGGCGATGCCCCCGGAGAACCCGTCCTCGTCGATGAACACGAACAGCAGGATCATCGTGGTGAGCAGCTCGGGCAACGACGAGCCCACGGCGTTGATGGTCGCCCCGCGCACCCCGGGCGGCATGTTGCGTCCCAGGTAGTTGGAGGCCTCCTCGAAGGAATCGCAGCCCCGCCAGATCACCAGCGAGGCGGCGACGACCCCGAGCAAACAGGCCAACAGCGTCCCGACGACCATGGACTCCTCGCGCGGCGCCCGCTGCGCCGCCACCGGCCATCAATAGCGCCTGACCCCTCTCACGGCAAACGGCGATCGGGTGAGGACTGCAGCGGCGTCGCGCCCTTGACCGGCGCGACCGCCGGCCCCAATCTTGGCCGACATCTCCCCCACGAGGAGGCCCCGATGACCGAGATCCGAATCGTCCGCGAACCCGACGACGAGCTGCTCGACCGCCAGGGTGTGCGGTCGTGGCCCATCTGGACCTGCGACCCCTCGGAGTTCCCCTGGACCTACGACGCGGAGGAGACCTGCTACATCCTCGAGGGCCGGGTCACGGTCACCCCTGACGGCGGCGAGCCGGTGACCGTGGGGGCCGGCGACATGGTGACCTTCCCGCGGGGGATGTCGTGTACCTGGAAGGTCACCTCGGCCATTCGCAAGCACTACACCTTCGGGTAGGAGTCGGCCGGGGCGAGAGCAGGAGGATGGAGTTGCCGCCGCGGATCTCGCCCTGAACCGGAGAGCCCGGCGGAAGTAGAGGAGGATCTCCGTGTCGCGTCCGTCCGCTCTGCACCGACCCTGGAGGCTCCCCATCGGCCTGGCCCTGGTCCTGTGCGCGGGTCCGTCCTGCCAGCCCGACCCGGACGGCGAGGACCCCGACGGCGGCTGGCAAGCCACGGCCATCGACGTCCGGACCGTCGTGGACGCGGGCTGTACCCCGGAGGCCCTGTCGGGGCTCGACGGCGCCGAGCCGGCCTCGGTGCGGGCTGCGCTGGCGGAGCTGGACACCGAGCTGAAGCTGACCGACTGGACGGCGGGCGTGAGCCACGGCCATCCGGTGGACGTGGATTCCTTCCGCACTCCCCTGCTCAACGAGTTCGAGTTCGACTACACCCTGTATGTGCCCGAGTCGTACAGCGCCGATCCCGACCAGCCGGTGCCGCTCTACCTGGATCCCGGGCATCCGGTGGACGACCTGGAGGACGACCTGTCGTTTCCCTGGATGGCCGGGGAGCTCTCCGAGCCGTTCTTCTTCGTCCAGGACAACACCTACAACCGCCTGTACACCGACCTGGGCGAGGAGCAGTACTACGAGCAGGTCTATTACAGCGCGGACTTCGACGACGTGGCGGTCTACCAGGACCACCAGGAGATCATCGCCGCCATCGTCCGCGAGTTGAGCCAGCGCTACACCCTCGACACCTCGCGGATCTACGTGGGAGGCGTGTCCGCCGAGGGCAACGCCTCGTGGTCCCACGGGATCCAGTCGGCGGACCGCTTCGCCGGTCTTCTTCCGGTGTCGGCGGGCACGGCCGGGTACCACGAAGACCTGTGGCGCAACCTCCAGAACCTGTCGATGCTCGTGGTCCACGGGACCGACGACGGCATCTGCCCGGTGGAGGACGTGGACGAGCTGGTGTCCCGGCTCGAGGCGTGGGGCTTCGACGTGGATTACTGGCGCGAGGACGGTGAGGGCCACGGCACGATGTTCTACGACGAATTCGCCGAGATGGTGGACTGGCTGCTGACCCGACAGCGCTCGCTGACCCCGGCGGCGGTGCACAAGGCCGTGATGAGCGACCGGGACACGGACGTCTACTGGATCGGTGACGTGGAGCTGGCCACCCCGCCCGACACCACCACCGCCATGTACCCCACCACCCCCTTCGGGCAGATCGACGCCACCTGGGCCGACGGAGTCCTCGTGCTGACCACCGCGGGGATCGGGTCCCTGTCCGTCCGCTGGTTCGAGGGCGCGCAGGGCACCGCCTCGGGCACGGCTGGCGACGCCGTTCAGGTGGTCGTCAACGGCCAGGATCTCGGCACCGTCGAGCTGGTCGAGGATCCCCATGTCGCGGTCGAGGACTACTGCCGACACGCCGATCGGGAACGGGCCTGGGCCGGACGGATCGAGATCCAGGTGCCCTGAACGCCGGGCGCCGGCCCGGTCCCCCCGGGTTGCTGCCCTCACTCCTCCGCCAGAACATCGGCCAGCCCGAGCCCCAGCATCTCGTGCCCGCGGACGTCCGGGTGCACGGCGTCGACGAACGCGCCGGGGGCGTCCGGGGAGTCGCGGAAGAGAGCGGGGCCGTCGAGGATGGGGGACCCGCTGGCTGCCGCGACCCGACGCATGGCCTCCCGGTAGGCGATCACGGTCTCGGGGGGGGGCACGGGGTCGTGGTCCATGGGGGCGGGGAGGACCACGAAGGCGGTCCGGGCGGCGAGGCGGGCAGACTGGGTGACGAGCTGTTCGAGGTTGTCCCGGTAGCGGGACAGGGGGACGCGGCAGTAGGCGCCGGTGGGATCCGCGCCGACGTCCTCGCGGGAGTCGATCCAGCCGATCTTGACCGGAAGGATGTGGGGACGGAGCGCCCGGTGCATGATCCGGAACAGGGCCGAGTGCTCCAGGGGGCCGGCCAACAGACGGGTGGAGTCGACCAGGTCGGCGTGGAGCCCGGTGGGGTGGTACACGTCGCTCCACAGGCTGGCGCAGACCACCCAGTCCGGGTCGGCGGCCTTGGCGATCAGCGGAAGCAGGGCCAGCGATTGGCCCGAGTCGTGCCCCGGCACGGCCGCGTTCACCGCGGCCACCGGCCGGCCCCACGAGACCTCCAGGGCCCGGGCCGCCACCTCCAGGTAGGTCTCCTCGGCCCGCACCCCGTAGCCGTACGGCCCCGAATCCCCCAGGCCGACGATGCGGATCTCCTCGCCCTCGGGTGAGCGGACCTCACCCAGCCGAGTCTCCGCCAGGGGCCGCCCGCCCGGCGGCGGCGTCCCCGTCTCCTCCAGTCTCCAGCCGGTGTACAGATCCCCCACCATCCGGATGCCCAGGTCGTCCAGCGACCTCAGCGGCTGCTCGTGGTGCTCGAATCCCCCGCCCTCGCTGCTTCCGCTCCCCTGGGGCGCGGGGGTCGGAACGCTCCGCTCGGGCTCGGGCCAGATCGCCTCGGCCACCCGGCCGGCGCCCTCGAGGACTAGCAGTCCCCCGACCACCGCGACCGCGGCGTAGGCGAGCTTGCGGGACTTGGTGGTTCGGCGGATCACTCGGTCTCGACCAGGTGACAGACGGCATCGATGGTCACGTCCCGACCTCCGCAGACCGCGTGTCGGTGGATCTCGATGAAGGTCTTCTCTGGCAGGGGATCGTGGACCATCTCGAAACGCCAGTAGGTCCACTTCTCGTCCGGGGTGACCTGCACGCCCTGAAGGGACTCGACCGGGAGGTCGTCGAGGTACACATCCAGGTAGTAGCTGCAGTCGTTCGGCGCGTTCCGCTCGCTGAGACCGACGTCGATGTACATCCAGTGGATGGGAGTGCCGGCCGGTATCCGGGCACCCTGGGCGCTGTAGGGGTACGGTTGGTCCCTGCTGGGGTTGGGATCCCGCTTGTCCCACGGGATCAGCTCACCCTGGCGGTTGTCCTGGGGCCTGTCCCGGTCGTAGTTCGGGGGACAGTCGACCATCGAGTAGCGCTCTTCGGGTGACTGGACGAAAGGACTCTGCCCCCCCTGGTTGAAATCCTCAATCCGCTGTCCCTCGAGGTAGGTGGCGTACATGTCGCTCACCTTCAGGCGACATCGCTTGGTGTCCACCTGGATATAGAGCAGGCCCTCGACCTTCCAGCCGGGGTTCTTGTTCTTCTGCTTCTGTCGCTCGAGTTCGGCGGCGTCGTATCCGAACAGTGCGGCCAGATCGGCGAGGTAGTACGCATCCTTGGTGCCGTTGGCCGACTCGCGGATCTCCTGCAACTCGTACGTGTACTTCTGGGTCAGCGGTAGCTGCGGAAACAGCCGCCCGCCGGTGGAGATGGCCTTTCGGCGCCCCCCCTCCTCGAAGAACGCGATCCGGAAGTCCTTGTCCAGGTACTCGCCCCGCTCGGGCGACGCCTTCATGGCGACGAACAATCCATCGAGCTGCTCGATGTCCAGATCGCAGGAGGAGGCGGGCGCCGCCGCGATGGTCCGCCGGACCTCCTCCGTCGGCTCCTCGGCCTCGCGCGCCGTTTTGTCTTTGCGGGTGTCCACATCGCCAGGAGGGAGGACGAAGACCAGGAGCAGAGCCACGACGACGACTCCGCCCACCAGGACGACGGCACCCAGGCCGAGGAGAATTCCGTACACCATCGGCCTGGCGGGGGCACCACCGTCGCCGTCTGGCTTCGGGGCGGGCTCCGGGGCAACACGGCTGGACGGGCCGGTGGGGCGGCCATCCGCCGGGGCCCCCGGCGCAGTCTCGGGCGCGGACACGTTGTCGGGCACGGGCACGGGCACGGGCACGGGCACGGCGTCGGGCACGGCTACGGACTCGGACTCGGACTCGGACTCGGACTCGGACTCGGACTCGGACTCGGACTCGACCCCATTCTCGGCCACACGACGCGCAACAGCCACCGCTGCTGCCGCCCGCACCAACCCCTCGCCGAACTCCCCCGTCGACACGGGCCGATCCCCCGGATCCGCCGCCAGCGCCGGCGCCAGGGCGGCGACGATCTCGGGCGGGATGTCCGGACAGAACGCCGACGGCGACATCAGCTGCCGCCGGGCCTTCTGCTCCAGGATCTCGAACTGGGGCGCGTCCGCCTCCCAGGGCAGTCGGCCGGCGAGCATCTCGTAGAGGATCATGCCCAGTGAGTAGACGTCCGCCCGCCGGTCCACCGACTTGGCGTCGGTGTACTGCTCGGGCGCCATGTACTCGACGGTGCCCATCCCGGTCCCGGTCCGGGTCCCCGACCCGTCCAGGTCCTTGGCGATCCCGAAGTCGATCACCCGGGGCACGCCGTCCGGGGTCACCAGCACGTTGTCGGGCTTCAGGTCCCGGTGTACGACGCCCAGGTCGTGGGCGTAACCGACGGCGGCCAGCAGGGGCTGGAACAGGGACCACGCCCGCTCCCAGGGGATGGGGCCCACGGCCTCGCCCATCCACTCCCCGAGCGGCCGGCCCGCGACGTGGTCCATCACCAGCGCCAGGTTCCCGCCATCCGCCACCAGGTCGTGGACCCGGACGATGTTCGGGTGGTCCAGCTTGAGCCCCAGGGACGCCTCCCGCTCGAAGCGGTCGCGGTACGCCGGATTGTGGGCGTACTGGGCGTGCATGACCTTGACCGCCACGTCCCCGCCCTGGCGCTCGGCCAGGGTCTCGGAGCGGTGGCGCCCCAGGTACACGACGCCCATTCCCCCCTCGCCGACCCGACGCAGGAGCCGGTAGGCCCCGATCTCGCCGGGCAACGACGGGTCGCTCGCCCCCGCCGGCCCCTGGGCCGCGGACTCGGCCAGGAGCTGGTCCCGCTGCTGCTCGAACTGCTCGCGGGTGATCAGCCCCTTCTCGAGCAGGGCAGCCAGGTCCTTGAGCTGTTCGGTGACCGTCGGCACGGTGTCGCGTCCCCCTCGTTCCCGACCGGCCCATCGGGCCGGCTTCGAAGCCTATCAACATTCCCGGAGACGGAGGTATGAATTGAAGATCGATCGGCCCTGGGGAGGGGGGCCGCACGAGGAAGGGACAGAAACGATGTCTCCGAAACGCTCCTTCGTGTGGCTGCCCGTGCTGGCGGTCGGGACTGTGCTGGGGGTGGGGATTGCCCTGGGTTCTGGGACGGCGAGCCGAGCTCAGGAGGTCCCACCGAGCGCGACCGACCCCGTCCCCGACCTGTCGGTCTGCGAAGCCTGGGCCCTGCGCAAGTCCGACGCGTGTCGACAGGAGGTGTCCTCGGCGATGATGCCCTCCTCCACCAGCACGGAATCACCTTTGCTCACGCCGTACACCCTGTACGGGTCCTGTGCCCTGTTCGAGGAGCGCCGGCGCGCGGTGGGCCGATGCGTCGAGACGGAGGACTGCGCCGCGTTCGCCCGGTGCACGGGTGGAATCGTCGGCCAACGCTGGGATCCCCGGGAAGCGCCAGACCTGTGTCAGGCCTTCCTGCGACGCAAGACCGGGGCCTGCCGCACCGCCGTGAGGGAGGCGGTGTGGGCCATCCCGCCCGACCAGAAGCAGGCGCGGGTCGCCGCCTCCTACGCGCTGTACGACCGCTGCGTCGCCGAGCCCGCCACCCGCGAGGCCATCGCGGCGTGCATGATGGAGGACTGCGAGCCCTTCGCAGCCTGCCTGCTCGACGTGGCGGGCAGCGATCGATGACCGGATCGAGGGTCGCCGTCTCCCTCGCCCTCGCAGCCTTGTCCGCCGCGGTGTTCTCGCCCCTGGCCGCGGCCGCCGACGAGTCCCCGACGATCGCCTCGTGCCTCCAGGGCGAGGTCGGGCGCTCCACCCACTTCTGTCTTCAGCAGACCGGCGACGTCGCGGCGCTTCCCCTGATCTTCGAGGTCGCGGGACAGCACTTCGAGGACATGGAGCCGGGCGACCGCCTGCCCAAGGACTACTACGACGCCGCCGAGAATGCGGCGCGGCTGGCCTCGCAGACCGAATGGACGCTGCTGTTCGAGTGGGCCGACGCCCAGCAGCCGACCACCCGCGCGTTCGGGCTGCACGCCCTGGGCTACCTGCTCTACTGCATGCAGCGGGACAACGTGGGGGGCCCGAAGGCCGACCCGGCGCTCCTCGAGCGCGTCCAGCCGCAGGTCGGGGCCGCGTGCTCGGCCGCGCTGGACGATCCCGATCCGCGGGTCGTCGAACACGCCCTGGACTGCCTGGGTCGCACCGACGATCCCGTCCACGCGGCGGACATCGTCGATATCCTGCTCGAACGCAGCGAGCCGAGGGTCCGGCGCAAGGCCATGTCCACCCTCGGCGACCTCCCCGGGCTGGGCGAGCACGCCGGCGATCTCCGGCCACTGATCCAGATCCTCGGGCAGCCCTACGAGCACGTGGGGGGCGAGACCCCGATCCGCGGCGAGATCTGCAACCTGCTGCGCCGGCACCTGCGGGCGGGCGAGACCTGGCCGGCCGAGGCTGCGCTGGCCGCCGTGGAACACATCGGCGAGCGGAGCTCCCAGGCCCGGGATCGCTGCCGGGATCTCGCGATCGAGGCGGGGGCCGATCCGACCCGACCCGAGGAGCCCCCCCGGAGCGACGGCAACTGGTTCGCGGACGTCGTCCGGGAGGAGTGCTGGGGGGAGGATCTGGGCGAGCGACACGTGACGATCTGCGCGCGCAGCGAGCCCGCCGACGGTCGTCAACGGGCGTTTTCGATCGTCATCTCCGACCAGGCCATCCTGGATCCGGCGACCGGCAAACACATGGTGATCCGCCGTACAGAGCTGGGCCTGGAGTCCGGTGAGTACCTGGACCTTGCCAAGGTCTCCACATGGGACCTGGACGATCGCTACCAGCTGCTGTTCGTCCCCGTGGTCACCGGGACCCCGACGGACTACACCCGCGGGCGCTCGCTGCTGTTCCTCCTCGACGGCCGCAAGCTGCGCCTCCGGCTCGCATGGACGTCCCCCGACTGCCCGGAAGGGTGCACCTGGCAGACCCTCTCGACGCTCCGCCGACCGGACGATCCCCGGGTAGAGGTGACCTACACGGCGACCTCCCGGGGAAGCCGGTTCTCCGAGACGCTCGTGTTCAAGGGCCGCAAGCTGCGCCACGTGAAGTCAGGCGGCTCGGACGAACGACCCCCGCCGGGCACGGGCCCTTCCGGGACCGCCGCTCCGTTCGACGCCCTTGCGGAGATGCGGCGCGTCCCCGAGCACGGGTGGGTCGACATCCGGTCGACCGGCGACCACAGCTGCGCCCTCGACGCGGACGGCCGGGTCGCCTGCTGGGGCAACGACGGCAACGGCCAGTGCCAGACCGACGGCCGTTGTGTCGCGTACTACACCGGCCTCGAGTGCACCGACGGCGCCCTGCACGGCAGCGCCTGCCTCACCGACGCGGACTGCGTCGCCCGACCGTTCGTCGCCGTCTCGGCCGGCTACCCGGCCTCCTGCGCCGTGGACGAGGCCGGCCGCATCCGCTGCTGGGGTTCACCGCTGCGCCTGCTCCCGGGGACCTACGCGGACGTGAGCCTGGGCTTCCACCAGCAATGCGGCCTGCGCACCGACGGCACCGTCGCCTGCCTGGGCAACGGCGACTGGGCCCCCGAGGGGACCTTCGTCCAGCTCGACGCCGGCGGTGCCCACGTCTGCGCCGTCCGCCCCGACGGGACGGCCGAGTGCTGGGGCGAGACGACCCAGGGCCAGACCAAGGTCCCGCCGGGCCGGTTCGCCGAGGTCAGCGCGGGCGGCCAGCACTCGTGCGGCATCGCAGGCGACCTGGCCGTCCTCTGCTGGGGCGACGATTCCCACGGCCAGTCCTCCCCCCCACCCGGCCGTTTCATCCAGGTCGCCGTCGGCAACGAGCACTCCTGCGGGCTCCGCCCAGAGGGCGCCGTGGAGTGCTGGGGGATGGACGGCGTCACCACCCCGCCGGACACACCGATGGTCCACATCGCCGCGGGCCGCTACCACACCTGCGGCCTCACCGCGGACGGCAGGATCCTGTGCTGGGGGAGCAACCGCCACGGGCAGTGTGAGCCGCCGGATTGAGCCCGGACCGGCCGCCGTCCACCTATTCCGCGGCGATCGGCTCGACGAAGAACGGGGTCTGGGCCGCGACGCCGCTGTAGATGCCCCCCGGGGTGTCGACGACCTCGGTGGCCGGCGTGTCGGCCCCAGCCTCGGTGATCAGGTGGGTCACCAGCGCCGTCTCGGTGCCCACCTCCAGCTCGAACGGGTGGGTCTGCTCGGGGTCGCCGGGGAAGGGCAACTCGTCGTCGAGGTACCACACCAGGTACACCGGCTCGGGCTCGCCGCCCGGACCCTGGCGGTTGAACGTGAGGAGGGTCACGTCGTCGACCACCTCGCGGGTGGCGCTCACGTAGCCGGTCACCTTGTCCCGAAGGAGTCCGTAGGAATGGTAGGCGGGCCGGGGATCGTCGTACCACAGCGGGAAGAGCAGGTTGCCGGTGGAAGCGCTGAGCCCCTGGTGCATCCAGTAGCAGCCCGACTCCGGGCCCCAGTCCTCCAGCAGGCCGGCCATGAACCGCGTCATCCCCAGCGCCAGGGCCGTGGACGCCTTCTTGACCGCGAACGCGGCGTGGTAGCGGTCGTGCCAGGTCCGGGCGTCCCCGTAGGTCAGGCCCGACGGCGGGATGCTCCCGGTCGGGTCGCACCAGAAGTCGTACGCCGCGTAGTCCGCGGCCAGCGCCTCGTGGATCTGCTCGCCGGTCATGTCCGCGCCGCCGTAGGAGCTGTCCCACCACTCCAGCTCGTAGGCTGAGTACAGGGTCGGGGCGCTGGTGGAGTCGTCGCAGAGCACGGGGGTGGACTCGCAGCCGTGGGCGTCGAGCTTTCCGCGCAGAAAGGTGTACTCCTCGAGCATGTGCTCGATGCTCTGGTTGCAGTGCATCGCCATGACGTCGAAGTACTCACACATGGACACCGTCGGCACGACGTCGTGGGTGGCCGCGGGGTCCGGACTCCCCAGCATCATGGCCATGGCGTGCCGGTAGGCGGCCCCGGTGACCGGAGCGAAGCTCGCGGCCTTCTCCTCGACGCGCTCCCAGAACACCGCGTCGGACACGCCGCCGTGGCTCAACCCGTTGAAGGTGAGGCCGTAGTGCAGGATCTGGGCGTCGGCGCTGCAGGCGTCGAGGGCCGTGCGGGTGTGCTGCAGGAGCTCCTGGTAGTGCTCGGAGGAGCCCATGTAGAAGAAGAAATTCTGTGCCTCGTTGAGGAGCTGGAACTCCAGGTGGGCGTGCTGCAACCCGGCGATGTCGTCGACGCCGTCGCCGTCGTAGCGCTCGCACATCGCGGTCACCCAGGCCTCCCAGTCCCCCCAGTGCTCCGGCTTGGGGTTGGCGGGGAAACCCGCGCAGTCGTCGCCGATCTGGTCGCAGGGCAGGCCGAGGACGTCCTCGGCGATGGTCTGGGAGTCCTCCGTTCCCCAGCTAGAGGCTGGCGCCAGGTGGAAGATCAGCCGACGGGCCCCCGCTTCCTCCCACCGCAGCACGGCCTCGTCCAGCACCGACCAGTCGTAGGTGTGGTTGCCGTTGATGGGCGCATCGGCCTCGATGTACTGCCACTTCAGGTCGTTGAACTTGACCGACGACAGCCCCAGCGGAGCGTACGCGCAGGCGGCGTCCGGCCACACTCCACAGTCGTCGGCGAGCGTGTGGATCACCCAGTAGGGATTGAAGTACATCGCCCCCAGGGGATCGTCGTTGGGCTCCCCCGCGGCCGTCGTGTCGTCGTCACCGGTGTCGTCGTCATCATCGTCGTCGCCACCGCTGTCGTCGTCCCCCGTGTCGTCGTCGCTCACGTCGTCGTCATCATCGTCGTCGTCATCGCCCCAGGAGGGACCGATGCAGCCACCAGCCATCAGCAGCATTGCCAGTACCCACCCGCCCGGCCGCAGCGCGTCCGTCCATCCCATGCGAGAGCCCTCCCGAGTCGCCATCCCGGACCATCCCGAGTCCCGTCCAGGCGGAGGATCGTACCATTGGGGTCGTTGCCGGGAGGTCCACATGGGTCGTCAGAGCGACGTGATCTGCTCGGAGTGCGGGCAGCGCTACACCGCGACCTGGGGCGGCACGTTCGGGGTGGAACTGCTCCACTGCGAGGACTGCGGATCGGAGTTGGCCGTGGACCGCGCCGAACTGACCGGCTGCGCCGACGTGGAGTCCATCGTCCAGCCCTGTCTCTGCGGTGGTCGGTTCACGCAAAACGCGCGGCCCCGCTGCCCAAGCTGTGGGTCACCCGAACACGTGGCCGATCCCGAGGGTTCGACCGTGTACCTGGATTGACCCGCGGTCCTACTCACGCGCCCGCGCGCGAAGCGCTCTGCGGATCCTCCCCCCGACCGAACGCACGTCTTCTTCCTTCACCGGGAAGAACCACCCACCTCGGGCGTCCGATCGCACGCGTTCTTCCTCGCCGGGGAAGTTCGGGGCCACTCGGTCGTGGGCTGGGCGGGTGCGGAGGCTGGATTCGAGAGCCCCCTGGGGCGGACGATGGGACTCGCCTCTCCGCCAGGGGGGGCTGGGAGGCGACCCGATGTCGATCTCCGGCGACGTGGTTTCGCCGCTGAGGGCGACGCTGCCGCAAGGCCAGGTCCCACTCGAGGCGGTTGAGGGACGGAGTCACGGGTCAGGTCGACTCCTCCACACGCCCGTAGCGAGCCGCTAACATGCGCGGACGGCATTTTGACCAGGGAGGAACGATGAAGCCAGGCAAGCCAACGATGAGGCCGAGAAACCAACTCAGGAAACGAACCCGGGATTGGCTGCACGGAGCAGTGGTATGCAGTCTGCTGGTGTTCCTGTGCGGCGTCAACACGCCGGTCTGCCCCCCGTCCGGTCTTCCTCCGGGGGGGATCCATGTCTCGGTGGAGACCCCCGACGGGATCTCCTCGGATACCCCGATTCTCATCGGGATCGCCGGCCCGGAGGTCCAGACCCACCTGGAGGAGAGTCCCCTTCCCTTCGCGACCAGCCACATCTTCCCCGAGGTGGGCCACGGGACCTACACGGTGGTCGTCCGCGCCGACGGATACGAACCCGTCGTGACGGTGATCGACCACTTCGAATCTGGCGAGGGCGCCAACACCGCGGTCTCGGTCACCCTCGTCCCCCAGGGAGGCGACGACGACACCGGCGATGACGACACCGGCGATGACGACACCGGCGACGACGACACCACGGGGGACGACGACACCACCGGCGACGACGACGCCACGGGCGACGACGACACCACGACGGGCGACGCCGGCACCATCGCCGTATCCGTGATCAACGAGACCGGCGAACCGCTCCCCGGGGTCCTGTTCGAGGTGTTCGGCGCCGGGGACTGCACGACCGCCGGCAACGGAACGTGCGAGGTCCAGGGTGTAATCTGGGGTTTCTATGAGGCGCGGCTCAGCCGGAACCTCTACCAGGACCTCTTCACCGAGGTCGTGCACGAGAGCACGCTGACCTCACTGAACTTCTCGATGCAGCCTGAGTAGCGGGCGACCTCGGCGGTACCGGCCGCGGCGCGGGGTACGGGTACCGGAACTCAGAGCCCCATGAACCGCGCCGCCACCACCTTCATGATCTCCGACGTGCCCGCGAAGATGGACAGCACGCGCACATCCCGCCAGGCGCGGGCGATGGGGTACTCCTCGCAGTAGCCGTAGCCGCCGTGGAGCTGGAGGCAGCGGTCGGCGACGCGCATGGCCATCTCGGACGTCCAGAACTTGGCCATCGAGACCTCGACGACCACGTTCTGGTTCTCCATGTGGTCGACGATCAGCTTGTCGAGGAAGGTGCGGCCGAGCTTCACCTCGGTGGCCGCCTCGACCAGGGTGAACTGGGTGTTCTGGAACTTGGTCAGGGGGCGGCCGAAGGCCTGGCGGTCCTTGCAGTACTGGATGGTCCACTCCAGCATCTGCTCGGCGAAGGCCACCGAGATGATGGCCACCACCAGCCGCTCCTGGGCCAGCTTCTGCATCATCATCATGAAGCCGCCGCCCTTGGGTCCCAGGAGGTTGGTCTTGGGGATCCGGCAGTCCTGGAAGAACAGCTCGGAGGTGTCGGCGGAGTGCAGGCCGACTTTTTCGATCTGCTTGCCCTTCTCGAAGCCGGGGGTGCCGTCCTCGACCAGGTAGAGGCTGAGGGCCTGGTGGGGATCGGTGGCCCCCGGGTCCCGGGCGGCGACGATCACCAGATCGCAGTTGATGCCGCTGGAGATGAAGGTCTTGGACCCGTTGAGGATCACCTCGTCGCCGTCCTCGACCGCGGTGGTCTTGATCGCCGCCAGGTCCGAGCCGGCGTGGGGCTCGGTCATGGCCACGGCGGTGATGCACTCGCCGCTGATGCAGCCGGGCAGGTAGCGCTGCTTCTGCTCCTCGGAGCCGAAGGCGGTGATGTAGGGCACCACCACGTCGGAGTGCAGGGGGGTCATCAGGCCGGCGGCGCGGGCGCGGACCAGCTCCTCGGTGACGATCACCGAGTAGCGGAAGTCCAGGCCGAAGCCGCCGTAGGCCTCGGGCACGTCCATGCACAAGAAACCCTGCTCGCCCATCTTGAGCCAGGCTTCCTTGGGGACGATGCCGTCCTTCTCCCACTGTTCGACGTGGGGCACGACCTCGCCCTGGAGGTACTTGCGGACGGCGTCGCGGAAGATGCGGTGTTCCTCGTCGTAGGCCAGGATCTCCATGCTCAGTCCACCTTTCCGACGATGGCGATGCTGCACACGTTCATGAAGGGGAAGCCGCCCAGGTTGTGGGTCAGACCGTAGCGGGGGTTGTCGAGCTGGCGCTCACCCGCGCGCCCCAGCAGCTGCAGGTACATCTCGTAGATCATCCGCAGCCCCGACGCGCCGATGGGGTGGCCGAAGCACTTGAGCCCGCCGTCCACCTGGGTCGGGATGCCGCCGCCCTCCCGGTCGAAGAAGCCTGCGAGCACGTCCTCGCAGGCCTTGCCCCGCTCGGAGATGTGCAGGTCCTCGTAGGTGACCAGCTCGGTGATGGAGAAGCAGTCGTGCAGCTCCATCATGCTGATCTCCTCCCGGGGGTTCTCGATGCCGGCCTCGGCGTAGGCCTTCTTGGAGCAGCGGGCGGTGGTCATGAAGTGATCGCCGTCCCAGTCGTCGAAGGCCGCCTCCTCGCCGGACGAGAGCGCCAGCTGCAGCGCCTTGACCGAGACGATCTCGCCCCGGCCCAGCTCCCTGGCCTTCTCCACCGTGGTGACGATGGCGCAGGCCGCGCCGTCGCTGACCCCGCAGCAGTCGTACAGCCCCAGGGGGTGGGCGATGATCGGCGAGGACATCACCTGGTCCACGGTCACGGCCTTGCGCATGTGGGCCTTGGGGTTGAGCACCCCGTTGGCGTGGCTCTTGGCCGACACGTGGGCCATGGCCCGCTTGAGGTGCTGGTCGTCGATGCCGTACTTGGCCGCGTAGGCCGACGCCAGCTGGGCGAAGACCCCCGGCGCGGTCAGGTTGGGGAACCACAGCCAGTTCAGCGATCCGGCGTTGGAGCCGGGGTTGGGCAACCCGCCGTAGCCGGTGTCCTTGAGCTTCTCGACCCCCAGCGCGAGCGCCGTGTCCACGGCCCCCGACGCCACGGCGTAGACCGCGCCCCGGAAGGCCTCGGTGCCGCTGGCGCAGTAGTTCTCCACCCGGGTGACCGGGATGAAGGGCAGGCGCAGCCCCACCGAGAGCGGCAGGGCGCTCTTGCCGACGTTGATCTCCTCGAGGCAGGTGGCGAGCCAGGCGGCCTCGATCTCGTTGCGATCGATGCCCGCGTCCTCGACCGCCTCGGAGAATGCCTCGACCATCAGCTCCTCGCCGCCCACGTCCCAGCGTTCGCCGAAACGGGTGCAGCCCATGCCGATGATGGCGACCTTGTCCTTGATTCCCGTGGCCATCACTGCACCTCCTAGAAGCTGAAGAGCTTTTCGATCAGCTGGGATTTCATCAGGTCGCCCTCGATCTTGAGCTTGCCGGTGGTGAACGCGTTCATGGCGTTCAGCTCGCCCTTGATCAGTGACACGAAGTCGGCCGCCTCCATCAGGATCGTGGTGGTCGGCTTGTCGTGGACCCCCTCGGACACCTCGCAGGCCTGGCCGGCGATGACCGTGTACCACTCACCGCCGCCGTCGCCGGAGAGCTTGTACTGGAAGACCACGTCGACCCCCGCGGCCGCGTCGGCCACGAAGAAGTCGGGCATCTGGCGGAAGATGGCGCCGGGCGTCAACTCGCCGCCTCCCCCCCCGTCGTCCCCGCCCCCTCCATCGTCGGCCGCTGGCCCTCCGCCCGCGAGCACGTCCATCAGCGGCATCAAGAAGCCCATGGCGTCGTGCTGCTCGGTCGCGCCCTCGATCTCGTGGATCGCGTCCCAGTTGGCCGCGATGTCCTCCACGGTGGGCGGATTGTCGATCTCACCGAGACCGGTCCCCGGCCCCGACACCATCGCCGCCCGGCTCAGGTAGCCGGCCCCGGCGTTGAAGACCTCGCCGTTGGTGTCGCAGTCCGCCGAGCACAGCCACAGCACCAGCGGCGCAACGTGCTCGGGCTGCATGGCCGCCTTGAGGTTGGGCGGGAGCAGCTCCTCGGTCAGCCGGGTGGTGGCGATGGGCGCCACGGTGTTCACCCGCACGCCGTACTTGGCGCCCTCCAGCTTCAGCGTGTTCATGAAGCCGACCAGCCCCAGCTTGGCCGCCGAGTAGTTGGTCTGGCCGAAGTTGCCGAACAGGCCGGCCGCCGACGTGGTCAGCACGATCCGGCCGAAGCCCTGCTCCTTCATCTTGAGGAAGGCCGGACGGCAGACCGCGTAGGCCGCGTCCAGGTGGACCGCCCGCACGGCGTCCCAGTCGGCCGGGTCCATCTTGATCAGGGTCCGGTCCCGCAGGATGCCGGCGTTGCTGATCAGGATGTCGATCCGGCCGAAGGCGTCCAGGGCGGTGTCGACGATGGCCTGGCCACCCTCGGCGGTGGACACCGAGTCGTAGCTCGCCACCGCCTCTCCGCCCGCCGCCTGGATCTCGGCCACCACCTCGTCCGCCGGCCGCGCCGAGCCGTCGCCGGCCCCGTCGGCCGCACCACCCAGGTCGTTGACCACCACCTTGGCGCCCCGCTCGGCCAGCTCCAGGGCGTAGACCTTGCCCAGGCCCCCACCCGCGCCGGTGACCACCGCGACCTTGCCGTCGAAGTCCACGGCCTTGGCCGGCTTGGCCGCCTTCCTGGGCCGCTCGGCGGAGAGATCGGGGATGGCCTTCCAGAAGTAGCCGGAGAAGCCCCGCTCCTCGTCCTTGTACCGGCGCCGCAGGGCCATGGTCACCGGCTGGCCGACGAAGACGTCCTCGAAGGTGCAGTCGGAGAAGTCGGCCATGAAGCGCCCGCCGCCCTCGAACTGCACCATGCCGTAGACCGCCGGCGGGTCCACGGACACCGCCAGCAGGTCGCCGGTGAAGGTCTTGACCTGCGCCGGCCGCTCGGCGAACTCGTAGTCCACCTGGGTGCCCACCTGGCGGCAGTCCGGGTTCACGCAGATCTCCATCCGCGGGAACTGGGGCGTGTCGCACTCGGTGCAGCGCCCCCCGACCAGCCCCAGCAGCATCTTGCGCTTGCGCCACAGCACGGTCATCGCGGTCTGGGTCGGCGCCTCGGCGCGGATGCCCATCTCGGTCTTCAGCAGGTCCCTGAACTTGAGGAACTTCTGGTGGTTGGTGACGGTGAGCTTGTTGTCCAGGCTGCCCTGGATGCCCCGGCGCGGGGGGAGCTTGTCGATGGCGTCGGTGACCCGGAAATACAGCGCGTCCGCCCCCTGGCCGAAGCCCACCAGGAGGATCCGGTCGCCGGGCTTGGCCCCCTCCAGCGCCTTGCCCAGCATCACGAAGGGGTGGGCGGCCCCGGTCTCGCCGCACTCGGCGTGCAGGTTGGAGATCACCTTCTCCGGGGCGATCCCCAGCCGGGCTGCGATCTTTCGGTGCTCGGCCGCGAAGAAGCAGGGGAAGACCAGCCAGTCCACGTCGTCGGCGCCGATGCCCTTCTTGGCGAACAGGCCCTCGACCGCCTCGGGGATGATCTTGGAGTAGCCCTCGTCCCGGACCCAGCGCTCCTCCCACATGTAGTCGTAGGTCTTGTCCGAACCCCGGTAGTGGTCCACGAAGTCGTAGGACACCGAGTGGCAGCCCAGGAACTCGGCGATCACCTCGTCGCCGCTGCCCACGGCCAGCGAGGCCGCCCCGTCCCCGAACCACATCTCGTAGAAGTAGGCGGTCTTGGCCTGACGCATGTCCGAGGCGGTGACCAGGATCGTGCCGCACTCGCCGGCCTTGACCGTGTCGAGCGCGGTGATCAGCCCCGACGTGCCCGCCCGCAGGGTCGAGGTCAGGTCCCGGGTGTCGATGTCTGCGCGCAGGTTCAGCGCCGTCTGGACGATCCCGGCGTTGAGACGATCGGCAAATGGCGCCGTGGTCGTACACAGGTAGCAGCCGTCGATCTGGGCGCGATCGACCCCCGTCAGGCAGTCCCGGGCCGCAGCCACGGCCATGGTCAGGGTGTCCTCGTCCCAGTTGCCGAAGGAGCGCTCCCCCTGGGCCACCATGATCGTGGCCGGGGCGAACCAGCCCATGGACTGGTAGATGCTCATGCGGTCCATCCGCGGGCGCGGGATGTAGCCACCGTAGGACGTGATTCCGATCATCGATTCACTCCGATCGTCCACTCGATTCAGGGGATTCGCCGGCCGTGGGCCAGCGGACTTCCGGGTCGGGTTGGGGGTGCAGGCCGCGCTCCTCGCGGGCCAGGGAGACGGCGGAGGCGAAGGCATCGGCCTTGAGCGATCCCAGCAGGATGGTCCGCCCGTCGGGCAGCGTGAACCGCACGCCGCGGTCGCCGCTGATGGAGTACGCCCGCCGCCGGTAGCGAATGCGCAGCCCCCACCCGCCGTACTCCAGCAGGGGACGGTAGCGCAGGGCCTCGTAGCGACCCATCTCGTCGAAGCCGATCCGCCGGAAGTTCAGGTGGAGCGGCGAGAAGCAGTAGTAGACGCCGTCGCCGCGGACCTCGGTGGTCAGCTTCACGGCGGTGACGAAGGCGGGCAGGGCCACGCCGATGAAGAACCAGGTGCCGAGGATGCCCGACATGGCCCGCGCGTCGGTGCGGATGGGCTCGAGCAGGATCCCGAACAGCAACCCCCACGCCGGCAGCGCCGCCGCCAGTACCGACAGCCGGAACCCGAGCTGGCGGATCCGCTGCTCCTCGTGGAAGTAGGTCTGGGTCGCGGTGTCCAATACCGACGCGTCTCCCGTTTTCGAGGACACGGCCGGACGAGCCGACCGTGGCACCCATTCCGGTTTCCCTCTCCCCGCTCCTCGCCTGACGCATGACGCCTGACGCCTGACGCCTGACGCCTAGAACTTGAACAGCTTCTCGATCAGCTGGGACTTCATCAGGTCGCCCTCGATCTTGAGCTTGCCGGTGGTGTAGGCGCTCATGGCGTTGAGCTTGCCCTGGATCAGGGCCACGAAGTCCTCGGCGCTCATCAGGATCGTGGTCGTCGGCCGGTCGTGGACGCCCTCACCGACCTCACAGGTCTGGTCGGCGATGGTGGTGTACCACTCGCCGCCCCCGTCGCCGTCCAGCTTGTACTGGAAGACCACGTCCACCCCAGAGGCCGCGTCGGCCACGAAGAAGTCGGGCATCTGGGCGAAGATGTCGGCCGGGGACATACCGCCTCCACCGCCTCCGCCATCCGCGGGCTTCTCCTCGCCCCCCGCGGCCTTCTTCGGCGCCTTTCGCGGCTTGCCCTCCAGGGCGTCGATCATCGGCCCGAACAGGGCCATCGCGTCCCGGAACTCCTCGGCCCCCTCCAGCGAGCGGATCTCCTCCCAGGCACCGGCCACCTCCTCGGGGCTGGCCACGTCGCCGCCCCCGAGCACCATCCCCGGGCCGGACACGATGGCCGCGCGGTTGAAGTAGCCCGCGCCCGCGTTGTAGATGCCGCCGGTCACCGGGCAACCCTCGGCGCACAGGAAGAGCACCAGCGGGGTCACGAACTCCGGTGTCAGCCGTTCCTGCAGGTTGGGGGGCAGGATGTCCTCGGTCAGTCGGGTCATGGCCAGGGGCGCGACCGTGTTGACCTTGACCCCGTACTTCTCACCCTCGAGCTTGAGCGTGTTCATCAGCCCGACCAGCCCCAGCTTGGCCGCCGAGTAGTTGGTCTGGCCGAAGTTGCCGAACAGACCGGCCGCGGACGTGGTCATCACGATCCGCCCGTAGCCCTGGTCCTTCATCCGCGCGAACGCCGGGCGGGTGACGTTGTAGGCCCCGTCCAGGTGCACCGATCGCACGGCGTCCCAGTCCTCGACGGGCATCTTGACGAGCGTCTTGTCCCGCAGGATGCCGGCGTTGTTGACCAGGATGTCGATCCGCCCGAAGGCCTCGATGGCCCTCTCGACGATGGCCTGGCCGCCCTCGGGCGTGGACACCGAGTCGTAGCTGGCCACCGCCTCGCCACCCTCGGCCTGGATCTCGGCCACCACCTCGTCGGCGGGCCGCCCGGAACCCTCGCCGGCTCCGTCCCGGGCCCCGCCCAGGTCGTTGACCACCACCTTGGCCCCGCGCCGGGCCAGCTCGAGGGCGTAGGAGCGGCCCAGTCCACCGCCAGCGCCGGTGACCACCGCCACGCGGTCGTCGTAGCGGATGCCGCCCCGCTTCCGCTCGCGGTCGGCGAACTCCTCGTCGCCCAGCCACTCGACCACGCCGTGGTCGATCACCACCTCGTGGGTCTCCATGTTGACGGTCTGGAACACCGCCTCTCCCTCGCCGGTCTTCCAGATCCGGGTCTCCAGCGGCACACCCGGGTACAGGGGCCGGGAGAAGCGGGTCCGGTAGCGGGTGATCCGTTCCGGCTGGCCCGGGAAGAGGTGCTTGACCACCGCCCGGCAGGCGTACCCGAAGGTGCACAGCCCGTGCATGATCGGTTTTTCGAACCCGCTGGCCACGGCGAAGTTCGGATCCACGTGCAGGGCGAAGATGTCGCCGCTGAGGCGGTACAGCAGGGGCTGGTCCGACGGCGGGGTCGCCGCCTCGACGAAGTCCGGATCGCGATCCGGATGGGCCCACTCGACCCGGGGCGGCGGATCGCCTCCGAAGCCCCCGTCCTTGCGGCAGAACAGGGTGAAGATGTTGGTGAACAGCTTCTCGCCGTTGTCGTGGACCGTCTCCGCCTCCGAGACCACCAGCGCGCCCCGCTCACCCTTGTCGTACATGTGGGTGATTTGGCCCTCGGTGGTCATCGTCCCCTCGGTGGGGATCGGCGCGTGGAACAGGATCTCCTGCTCCCCGTGGAGGATGCCGCCCAGGTTGGCCTGGGAGTCCAGCGCCGAGGTCATCAGGAAGTCGAACACGGCGCCGATGCTGAAGCTGGGGATCACCTTCAGCTCGTTCTCGTACACGTACTCGAGATCGTCGAACCCGGCGCCCACCCCGAGGGCGTAGAGCACCACGTCCTTCCAGTCGTACTCCTTGACCAGCGGTCCGATGGGCTTGCCGATTGCGTCCAGGTTGAGGGCCATCCCGCGATCCTCCGAGGCCGGTAGGTTGCGTGCGTGGGTGATGGAGCTGGGGGGGGAATCGGGAGCCGCGAGCGACCCCGGAACCCGCCCTGGCCGGCCATCGTGTCACCGGCGCTCGAAGGGGGTCAAGCGAGGTGCGGGTGGGCGCGCTATCATCCGCAAGATCCCCATGCAGACCGGCGACCAGCGAGGCGTTCCCTTCGGCAAGTACCGCGTCGTGCGCCAGCTGGGCGAGGGCGCCTTCGGGGTGGTCTACGAGGCCCTGCTCCCCGGGCCGATGGGGTTCACCAAGAAGGTGGCGATCAAGCGCATCCGGTCCTCGGTGATCGAGGAGGACCCGCGCTTCGTCCAGTCGATGGTCAACGAGGCCCGCATCGGCGGCCTGCTGCACCACGCCAACATCGTCGACACCCTCGAGTTCGGCCAGCACGAGGAACACTGGTACATCGCCATGGAGCTGGTGGACGGCCCCACCCTGGCCGACGTGGTCCGCCTGTGCCGCGAGCACCGGGTGCTGCTGCCTCGATTCGCCATCGTGGATCTGGGCCTGCAGATCTGCCGGGGACTCCAGTACGCCCACGAGCTCGAGGGGTCGGACGGGCGCCCGCTGGACCTGGTTCACCGGGACCTCAAGCCGTCCAACATCATCCTGGACCGGGCGGGCACCGCGAAGTTGCTGGACTTCGGCATCGCCCGGGCCGCCTCCAACCTCTTCTCCACCACCACCTCCGACCAGGTGAAGGGCACCCCCCGCTACATGGCCCCCGAGCAGGTCTCCGGCGAGGCGGAGATCTCGCCGCGGACCGACCTGTTCTCCCTGGGCGCGGTGCTGTACGAGGTCATCACCGGCCGGGTGCTGTTCGACGCGCCCAGCCTCCCGGCCCTGGTCCACAAGATCATCTACGTGGACCTGGGCAAGGACCTGGACCTGGCCGAGGAGGCCTTCCCCGGCAGCGGTGCCCTGCTCCGGCGGTTGCTGCAGAGGGACCCAGGGGATCGGTACCCCGACACCCGCTCCCTCGCAGGCGACCTGCGGGAGCTGGGCCACAACTACCCGCCCATGGCCGACATGTCCGAGGTCATCGGCCGGCTGCTCGGCAGCGCCGACGCTCCCGGGGGCAGGTCCGTGCGCAGCCTGGGCGAGCTCGACGACACGTTTGCCGACGAGAGCGCCAAGACCATCCGCGCCGAGTCCGCCCCGGGGCGGACCCCGGTCCCCCACGCGGCGCCGTCGTCGGCCGGGTGGGATCAGTTCTCGCGCGTGTTCAACGTTCCGGGAGCCCTGCCCGGGACCGACCAGCAGACCCGCAAGGACCTGATCCCCCCGGGGGTTGGCGTCCGGCCCTCGGAGACCGAGGAACGCGAGGTGCGTCGATTCCCGGGGGCCTGCCTGGTGGCGGCCGCGGTGGTGATCGCGGCGCTGGTGGTGGCCGCGGCGGTGGTGGTGGGACCGGTGGTCTGGGAGTGGGGGGAGGACGGGGACGAGGTCACAGGGAGCGAGCTGCCTGTGTCTTCGGGCACGGACTCGATCTCGGCCACGGACTCGGCCTCGGACACGGACGCGGACTCGGACTCGATCTCGGCCACGGACTCGATGGTCCGGCACACCGGCTCGGACTCGGACTCGGACTCGGACTCAAGGCCGCCTTCGACGCAACTCGTACAGCTGATCCCAGAGCCCCGGACTCCATCCGGGAGCGTCGGGACCGACGGGGCAGCGTCTCGAGGAGCCCCCGAAGATGGAAACTCGGCCGTTGCCGCTGATCGCCCCGGAGCGCCCCACACCCCGGACTCACGACAGGGCCCCGACCACTCGGACCCGGACACGGCCTCGACCTCGGACTCGACCCCGGTCCGCCCCCCCGATCCCACCCCAACGCCCCCCACAGACCTCGCCCCCGGCACCATCTCCGTCAGCACCACTCCGTGGTCCCAGATGTACGTGGACGGCGTCCTGATCAAGTCCGACCGCTGGCTCAAGCGCCACCCGGTCGACGGCGGGACCCACGAGGTGCGGCTCGTGTGTTCGGCGCTGGACCAGGAGAAGGTGTTCCGGGTCGAGGTCGACGGGGACGACGTGAAGCTCGGCTGCTGGGACTTCGAGACCATGGCCCCCTGTACCCGCTGACGGCCCTCGCCGCCCCCACGCACGCTGGCGCGTCCCCCTCGCGGGGCAGTACAATCCCGCAACCTTCGGGGCCACGACATGACTCGCATTCTTCCCAGCCTTCCGCGGGCCCTGCTGCTCTCCGCGTGGATCTGCGCCCTGGGCCCCGCCGCCCGGGGCCTGGCGGAGGACGGGGCGAGCGTGGTGTACCTGGGACAGCGCGCAGGGACCGGATCCGCAGGCCAGGCGCTGCTGGCGCTGGCCCGCTTCGCCCCCGACGTGGATGCCGGAGGTCCGCGCCACGTGCTGGAGCGCTTCCCGGGCGACCGGATCGCCCCCCTGGGCGCCGGGAGCGTCGAACGCTGCGAGGGATCACCCGTGTCGGCGCAGGCCTACCGGGCGACCCTCGACCAGGTCTACCAGGCAACCATGGACCTGGAAGACACCCGACCGATGTTGACCGAGATCCTGGCCAGCCAGGCCTGTCTGTCCGAGCCGGTGGAGCCATCGGAGCTGGCCTACGTGGCGTTTCTGGCCGGCGTGCTGGGCGTGTCGGACGGCGACGCCGGGGCGGCCAACGCGGCGTTCCGGGACGTGTTCGCGATCCACATCGACTACCCCTGGGACGACGCCTACCCCCCCGACGCCCACGACGGGTTCTCCCGCGCCCTGGTGGACGTGGCCCGCGCGGAGCCCCAGCCGCTGGCCGTCGAGCTGGGCGACGACCTGGAGATCTGGCTCGACGGGCGGCCCCTCGAGGCGATGCAGGTCGAGGTGGTGCCGGGAAGGCATCTGCTGCAGGTCCGGACCGACCCCCACGCCGAGCTGACCGGATTCGCCTTCCTGGCCGACGCGCCGGTGCGGATCGTCGACGTGGGCTCGCTCGGGTTGCGAGGGACCCTGGCCCCGGAGCGGATCGACGGGGCGCTGACCGACCTGGCCGGACTCCTGCGCACCGAGGGCCGCGACGCCGGACCCACCTTCGTGGTGCTCCCCGGAGAGGAGCCGCGGGCCTGGCTGTGGGACGCGGAGACGTCGGAGCTGGAGGAGCTCTCCGCGGCGCTGGGTTCGTCGGGCAGCCCCGGCCCCGTGCGAACCGACGGCCCGCACCCCGCGGTCCCGATCCTCGTGGGCGTGGGCGCCGGGCTGAGCGCCGCCGGCGGCCTGATCGCCGGCATCGGCTGGGCCGACCTGAAGACCTTCAACGCCGGAGTGGAGAGCGGCGACATCGGGCCCTTCCCCGGCCCGGACCACCCCTCTCCCGGAGACTTCGCTGCCTACCAGACCTGGCAGCGCAAGGTACGCACCATCGACGCCGGCCTGGGGATGCTGATCGGCGGCGGTGTGACCCTGGGGGTGGCCATCCCGGTGGGGCTGCTCACCCGCGACAAGGGCCGCCAGGTCGTCCTGGGCACGCAGCTACGCCCGGGGCTCGGCCCCGACGGTCCGACCCTCGACGGCGTCGGATTCACCCTCTGGGTCCGGTAGCGGGAGGTCCCATGCACGGCGGACGAATCGCATGGTGGACGGCGGCCCTGGCCGTCATGCTGGTCGGGCTCGGCTGCCACCGCACCCCCCCGATCCCGCCCGCCGACGACGACGCCACCGGGGACGACGACACCACCGGGGACGACGACACCACCGGGGACGACGACGCC